>CABTXD010000024.1:0-38039 GCA_902488665.1 uncultured Prevotella sp.
ATTAACCCCACGCACGACCAACTCATCGCAGCGGGGTGGGAAGAATACACGCCACCACCAGTTAACATTGACATGGCAAAGGCTGCAAAGATAGCCGAGATTGCAGCCTACTCTGACAGCGATGCAGTGAACAGCCTTACCTTTAATGGCTTGAAAACGTGGCTCACGCGTACTGTGCGTGACGGTTACGACACGAGTATTACGGCTGCGAAAAATCTTGGAGAGACAAACGTCACGTTTATGGTAGGCGACAAAGAGATGCAACTGCCAGTAGAGCAGGCACGCAGAGTACTTGATTTGGTGCAGCGTTATGCCGATGCGTGTTATCTCGTCACCGAGCGGCACAAAATAGCCGTGAGAGCGTTGCAGACGGTGGAAGAGGTGGAAAGCTATGACTATACAACTGGGTATCCTGAAAAATTAGCACTATGAGATTGAAAGGCATTCTGTGGAGGGCAGGTATAAATGGATGTGGGGTATTCGGTATCAAACCACCGTTCTTCGACAAGTTCCAAGCGTGCTGCGAGTTGCACGATGCGATGTATGACTTAGGCGGAGACGGTAAAGATAGATTCAGAGCCGACAAAAGGTTGCTCGTGGATATGGTGGAAAGAAGTACAGGCTCATGGCTCATGACGTGGTGCTTTGTCTATTACCTGTCGGTAAGGATGTTCGGCTGGCTGTTTTTCAATTATAGAGTCTCCCAACCCCTCCGAAGGAGGGGAGAACAAGCAAACAGAGGGTAACAACTTGTCAACTCGTGAACTTAAAAACTCGTGAACTTAAAAACTAAATAATGAATAAAGCCGCGGCGGAAAATCATCCGTCGCGGCTTTGTGATGAAAAACCCCGTCATTCCAGCAGGTATCTCACATCATAACTGTCTATGCTCTCCAGAATGTCTTCGTGGTTGTGATTTGTATCAGTTGTCACAAGTTCCATACCGTTGAAACTGTCTCCACAAAGACCTGTAAGCACCTGACGTATCTTGTCGCTTAAACTCCAGGCCGCATGCTGACCGCCTTCCAGCCAGTCAGTCACCACATGTATGCGCACCTGACCGTTACCACGCAACCCTTTACCATGAAACGGCGACCAACTGATAGTACCAATCTCAACAAACACCGCAGGGCGGCTCCACACCTCCTCCTGCTCTATAAATTCTACATTATGGTTCCACAGGTCGATGTGTACAACCTCAGGAACATCTTGCTTGAGCTTCGCCACAATGGCTGTGTATAATTCCTTTCTCATTGCTGTTTCATTTGTAAATCATTTTCCATTGTCGTTGTCAAAATCAAAGAGCAATAGCTGACGGGTGTCGTCAGCTATCTTATTCTTACTTTCCGCGCTCGCGTTGAGTATATTATAAAAGGTACGTTCAGTAATGGCATACACAGGATATATGTATCGTCGCCATATCTCACGGTTGGAAATTCCGCTTCTGGCATGTTGATCGTATATCCTGTTTATCTCCTCTACACGTTTCTGATAACTTACTCCGCGTCGCTTCTGCATATACTAAATGTTCTTTGGCTTATAAGGCCTGATGTCATATTCCGTTACTGAACTTACTGTCACCCAGCCACTGCCCTCACACTGGGGACAGGGCCCTGTCAACGGCGTACCGTCATCCATAAGGTGTCGCCATACGCCGGTGCCCACGCACCTGCGGCAAAACGACACCCGCGGAGGTCGCCTCACTTCGCGCTTCATGCCGTCTCCTCCTTCTTAGGTTCAACATAGAAGGCCTCGTCCTGAACCACCTGGATGCCACACGCCGTCATCTGCTCACGAAGGGGACGATAGCCACGGTTCTCAGGGTCACCGCCGCCAAGCTGCACCTCCACCTCACGATCGGCAAGAAGCTTGTCCTTCGCAATCTCCTCCGTCTGGCGGATATAGCTGGGCAGGAAACTCTTCACAAGGTTCAGCGCACTCGCCCAAGTAAAGCCTTTCAACGTCTTCAACTTCGGTGTCCCAGTGCGAAACCCGATCGTGCCATGAGCCATGTCAAGGCTCTTCTTCTTGGAAAACAGCTCAGCTTGGTTCTCCGTGGCAAACGACTGGAGCGTGTCAAACGCATTGTCTCTTTCAGCAGTCAGCGTAGCCAACTTGTCGGCATACTTCTCGCGCACCTTCGCACACTGCAGCTCAATGTCCGCATTGATTTTCTGTACCTGTGCATCGCTCTTGGCATAGGTTGCAAACGCTTCATCGGCGGCTTCTCTGCTCACGCCGGTGATGATTACTTTTTTCTTTCTTGTTGCCATTGTCTTTTCTTTTTATAGGGTTGATAACTCGTGTTCTATCACATCAATAACCTTGGTTTCTGATACTGAAGCAATCTGATAGTCTACCATGGTGCCGTCCATAATCGTTCGGATAGAGTCTTTGCAGTTGTCGAAAGAAGAAGCCTGTACCAGATAGTAAACTTGAGTGTGCTTTTCTCTTTCCGTTTGCTCGTCAATGGTAATAAACTGAAGTATGGCCTTGTAGTATCGGTCGCATGACTCCTGCTCGTTGAAGAACACTTCTCGAAATTTCATCGGGTTGATGTTTACAACCTGAATTTCTCCGGACACATAGCCGCCAAGGAATTCAATAGCTGTCTTTTCAGCCTCTCCGAATGAAAGAGCTTCGACCACATAACTCTCAGTCACTTTTTTTTCATACCCGTCCTCATGCACCTTGTCATAGCGCAGCTTCACTTCAAACCATATACTTGATTTTGTTCTCATAACAATATTTTTAATAGGTTCTTAAATAAATTTTCCTTCGCTGGTCAATTCCTGCCAGCTCACATCTTCACGTTCGGTCTCGAGCTCATAAGACAGATCCTCCAAAAAGTCACAGTATTCTTCATTGCTCATCTCCTTGCCGAGTTCATGAATGTGCTCCATCGCACGCTTTACAAATTGTTTTGGTGTCATATTCATTAACATTCCGCTATACTGCCCATAGGGACATATACAAATGAGGTCATACTTTTCTGCTCTTCCCGTGTCGTGCGTGGCTTCAGTCCGCCCTTGCGCATGATGGCGCGCAGCTTCGTCTGCAGGGAGTCCAACTCTTCCAATGTCAGCCGGGCAAATTCCTTTCCGGCTATCCGCGGGTGGCGGCAGAAATCGTTGATGCGTTGCCAGTCAGTCGTGTCAATGCCAGCCTGTTGCATGAGCTTCAAACACAGGCTGCGTTTCTTCTTCAGTTGCACTCTCCAGCCGGTATGTTCCTCCAGTGATGCACACATGACGGCATATTCTTTCGCACTCATCTCGTGCAGGTGGACCGTCCTGCCGTTCGTGAAGCTCGACACCAACGTCTCCTTGTCTGCTCCAGGCAATTTCTTCAACAGACAGTAGAAACGCCCGTAGTTCCTCTCCGCTCCCATAGCTTTTCCTCCTTCCAGTCTTTATAATTCTGGCGGGCTTTAGCAACAGCCTCCGGTAAAGTGCCGTTGATGTCGCTGACACCGAACAGGGGTACACCGTTCACGCAGGCGTACAGCTCGCCGTTAAACTCCATTACCTGCACAGCATTGCGCGCCTCCACATCGAGCAGAGCCTGGCGCTCCGCCTCGATACGTTCCGCACGCCGCTCGTGCCATACCTGCAGTTTTTTTCTCAATGTTTCAAAAAATTTTCTCATATCACTTGTCTTTTAAATAATATATCTGTACAATCTTGCCATTGCGCTTGATATGAAGTACTGTCTTGCCTTCGTCGGTCACCAGTACCGATGCCACATCACTCCTCAACTTCACATCATGCCGATTATACATCTCCCATATCTTCGCATCCACATAATCCTTCAGACCGCGCCAATATTTACGCTCGTCATCCGAATCGTCGATACTGTAATACTGACTTATATCCATCTGTAGTCGCAACAACCACTCCGGCTTGTTGTTCGGTATCATAGAATAATATCTCAACTGTCCCATATTATATTATCTTTTCTTTTTCGGTTTTTCTTTTCTTTTTGGGCTTTCGCCACTTGCATTCGTCACATTGGAAATGTCCCATGCCGTCACAGTTTCCGAGGCAACGGCCTTTCTTATAATCTCTACAATCTATCATGGCACCACCTTGCTGTATTTATTTCTTTCCATTGCTATTCTTCTGCTTTCCACTCGACGGTTATCACGGCATTGAGCCTTCCGCTGCCCTTACATATCGGGCATTCCTTCTTGTAGCGTTCCTGCCATTCGTCCTCCTGCCAAAGATATCCGTTTCCTTGGCAATAGGGACAACGGTGCCCTCTGCTCTCAATGCGCTCCATCATACGCCCGCCTGGACTCATTCGACCTGGTTCAATTTCTACTATACGTCTTTCCTTGCTCATATCTCTTATTGTATTTCAAGTTGTACATAAAATAAAAACTCCTTACACAGGCGTTTTATCTGTATAATCTTGAATGGCTCTCCATCAAACGAGAAGAATATAGTCCTCTCCCGTGTTTGTACCCTCACACCTTTCTTTCTTAACCTGTACAGCAGGTTGTCTCGCTTGCTTGCCATATCACACTTTATTTGATAGTCTTATTCTTTCGGGCAGTACCACGGTATAGTTGCAATATCGGCAGCACCGTCCTTCCGTTCTCACAGGATAGGGGTTGTTGCCCATACCCTCTATCTCCCTGCCGCAGATGCAGCATTTTTCTTTTTCGTCCATATCCCACTCATAACTTGGTGTCATTATTTGTTTTGATTACTCCGTCTTTCCACACTACATAATACTTTCCCGCTTCACCGATAGATCGGCCCAAGCAGTAGGCTTTGTAACCAATCACGCGTACTTTCATATCGCAAATATACCTCAGACGTCGTGCTGGTTTCCCCGTTGGCGCACTTTTATCCTCTTGACTGATAAAAATAAAGCACTTACGGTTAAACCGCTTCATCAGTGACACTGTGTCGGGATACGTCCATCCTTTGTCATCACAGCCTACTTGAAAGGAATCTACAATGATGAATTTCGGGGATTTGGGCTTGGAAAGACGTACAGCAAGCTCTTCGATGGTATCGTCAACAACTACTCTGAATTTACCCTGTACCTCATTCATACCAAGGTAGTTCATACGACGTTGAAAACTTTGGTTCACACCCTCCTCGTAGCTCATATAGAGAACAGGACCATATTTGCAAAGTTCCTTGCCCAACTGCATCACGAATGAGCTCTTGCCCTGCGCACTTGCCCCGCTGATGAACCAAGAGGCGTTTTCGGCGGGGAAGCCAAACGGCTCACTCCACAGCTCACCCCAAGGCAAGGTCACCCATTTCTTCGCCGCAATCTCTTTCGGACTGTACGCTCGTTTCGCCATTACGCTCCTTTCTTTAGTTTTTCTATTTCTGTATACACTCTTCGCAGACCACCGCCTGTTTTGCGAACAATCTGAGCGATGTCAGTGCCTTCTGGCGCATTTACTTTGGCCACAACCCTTGCCTGTTCCTTGAGAAAGTGTTCACGTTCCTTGCCATCATCTGGGGTAACCTTACTGTATCGGTCGCCATATCGTGAAAGCATCTCGGTATAGCCCACTTTCTTGCACTCTATCGAGCGGTTGATTTTCTCCTTCAGTCCGTCGGCGCCCATCA
Organism: uncultured Prevotella sp.; assembly: GCA_902488665.1. Lineage (GTDB taxonomy): Bacteria > Bacteroidota > Bacteroidia > Bacteroidales > Bacteroidaceae > Prevotella. The sequence continues at coordinate 5,598 of CABTXD010000024.1, forward strand.
TGTACCATGCGCAGCACCGTTCGGTCGCGTTCCACAAGGCTTTGAGTTCCAAAAACGCCTCATACTGCAGATCGCCGGCCTCGTCCAAGATGATGAGTGGTGTGTCTATGCTGCGCAGGTAATACACAAGGTCGTCATATACGTCAGAGTATCTTCCCTTGCTGTCAACACCAAACTCGGAGGCAATCTTTCTGATGAGCTTCAGCTTCGTCTTCACTTGTGAGCAGTCTATGTAAGCGGCATTCCGGTGGTGTGCCACATAGTAGCGGGCCGTAAAGGTCTTGCCAATGTTGGGCATGTCGCACATAATGCCGCTAAGGCTCGACTGCTGTGAAAACTCCAACTGAGCCGTGATATACTCAAAAGTAGCTGTCTTGGCTGGTTTCCAATCTATCTCGCCACGAAGGGTCACACCAAGGCGGCGCGCAATACCTATCCAGTTGGCGTCACTCAACGCTTTTTCTGTCTGCCCGTTCTTCAGACCGCTGTAAACCGAGGTACTGATACCAAGACTTGCTGCGTGCTTGGCGTCGCTCGGATAGTTGGTGCGGTTCTGTTTCACCGCTGCCAGTATTTTCTGTTTTTGCTCTTCTGTAATCATAATCTGAACGCATTTATAATGTTATTCTAATAGGCTTCTAATCCCATTTTGCTGTAATTTATATCAGGAATGTAGTCCTGCTCTTCTTCATGTGATTGCACTTGCGGCAGTTCAAGAGACTCCTCTTCTGAGAAAGATGCCTCCTCGACGCAAGCCTTGCCAACCTTGACGATGGCATTGTCGCGAAGGTATTTATCAAAGTGCGACACATACTTGCGTTGCTCAATGAATGCTTCCTCGTCTGCTTTGGTCTGCTCTGCCAGCACGCGGTTGTAGGTCGTTATTCGAAGCAACTTGTCAATGTACTTGTCTCCTTGATAGATGAACACGTCCGTGGGTTTCCCCTCCTCATCGGGCAGGTAGCAGGCTGTTACCTTATAGTTGTTAGGCTCAAGGCGTTCAAGTACCTCAGGACCGCTTATCCACCAGTTCTCGTACGCTACCTTGACAGTGGAGTTCCGCCGTATGCTCGTTTCCACACATTCGCCTATATACCGACTCAGTGTTAACTTATCCAAGGGGCGAAGCGTTGGGTTTAGTCTTGCCACGAGTACGTCCAAACGGGTCATACCTGGATATTTCTTCTGATTTGGATGTGGCATGTTGTTCCATTCGTTACAATCCCGGCGGTCATCGGCAACAAGTTCCTCGAAGGAATAGTACTTCTTGTCCTCCCAGGTATGGTTGTCGCTGTCGCTCACCTTCTTTTGGAACACACGCCGTGCGCCTTTGTTATACCAGCGTCCGATGCCCTCGTGGTTCTTATGAGCCACCGTGGTCTTGAATGCACCATTGAGGGGCTCCGCATATTTTGCCTGTGAGTTCTGCGGAGCGCAGAACATTACGTTCTTGAACACTTCCCCGGCCTTTAAGAAGCCCTCCTTATACTTGCTCATCAAGTGCTGCTCCACCTCAATGCCGGCAGGCATACCCCAGCCGTTCTTCTCTATCAGTCGGAACATGTCCCTGAAACAATCAACCACAAGGCTGTCATCCTTCTTGCGTCCGTAAGCTATTCCCACACGACATTGGCTCACTACATCGTATGCGTAATAGGCATGTACGTATTCATTGCCTTTCATTCGACGAGGCAAATCCACATCATCCATCGTGATTTGGGAAAGGGAGAATTCACCACTATGACGATGCATATAAGGCATGTCTTCATGATAAAACGCATCCCAACTCTTCAAGGCTTTGGCTATTCTAAGCTTGTTACTTGGCTTGTTAAGGATATTCCGGATAGTGCTTTCGCTAAGTTCATTTGGTTCTCCGTTCTTATCCGTGAAATCATCGGGATTGAACAGCTCACCGGTGTCTAAATCCCACACGTCAAGCTCACCGCACAGAAATTCGATGTACATCTTATGCACGTCACTGCCATAAGGCTGGTTGGGGAGTACCTTGATACTTAATACAAGCTGTTCTGTCTTGTAGTCCACCTTCCGACGGTGCTGGTTTCCAAACTTGCCACTGATTAGAGAGATGTAGCCGTTACGCTTGTACAGATTTGCTTTCTTTCTGAAACGCAACGTGCTGGCAGGGAGCGTGTGCCCCAGTTCCTCACGCAATATCTTTATAGCCGTAGACATCTTGTCCCAGTCGTATCTTTCACCCATCGTCCGCTTGATAGCTTTCGAGTTTTCATACAGGCGCAGGCAGGTATTCAGTACAGAAGCATTAATGATGTATTCACGTGCCTTTTCTGCTGTAAGATCTAAACCTGTTTTCGAGCGATCATGGAAGAAAGCAACAGCAGCTTGATCCAGTTCGTAGTTTGACATAATCCAGCCAGTGAGAATCACTTCGGCTCCGTTGCCGTACTTGTCCTCAACCGCTTCTTTGTATTTGGTAGGAAGGCTGTCTACGGCAATCAGAGCACAGCAACCACTCGCACCGCCACCGTGACGAACTACGTCCACCTTCTTGCGACGGGTTAGGTTTTGATAGTTGGGGATACTTACAATACCACCGTCTATCAGTTCCCTGTAGGATATGCAAAGTTTCTTACCGTAATATTCCATTACTGCCCTCCCTTATCTCAACTGCCGTGCAAGCGAAGTCAATGGAACTTGTTCTGATTGGTGAGCGCAGCCGGCAGTCTGCACAGACAATGTTGCTGCCCAGTCTTGAATGCCCTGGATGTCGGTCAGCATCACATTGTCATAGTGGCGTATTTTCTCGCCCTTCTTGTACACGTCGCAACAACCACCATTCTTATCAAACTCAAGCAACACATCACCAAGGTAATGCCGCATATAGCCGTCAGCATCGTGCAGCACCTCCAACTCTGGAGCTTCAACCATCACAATACCACCTCGCTGCAATGCCAGCGTGCGTATCTTCTTCATAAGGTCGGTGCCCTCGTTCATATCCGTGTAATGAGTCGCATTGAATATCGTGCGCTCGGTAATACCCAGTGCCTTCGCGATAAACTCGCGGTCCGCTTTCTGAATGTGAATGTACTTTTTCATAATCTCACTCATTTTAATTCTTTATTTTCACTAACTTTATACCCAATTATATTTTTTACTTTTTAATATTTCAGCTTATGAACCATGCTCAAAAAATGGAAAGTCTGTCGAACTACATCGACGAAATCCACGTCCAGCTTGAATTGATGAAAGTCAAACAGTCTGTCATGAATCACATGATCTTAAAATTTATCAAGGAGGAAGCCCCACAAACGTGGCCTAAATGGTACACCGAGTATGTCAACCTCCTTGAAAACTTTTCTCAGGATAGCTTCGACCAACTTGAGAATGCACTTATGGAGAAAAAATCTCCACGGCTTGTTCCTTACCGCCATTCTGTATTCAAGGACATTCAGAAGATGAAACGCCGACCCGAATACGAGGCGGGCACAAGTCATCCATCTGAATAGTGCTGAGCTTAAACCCTGGACATCTCCTGCCAGCCAAACGGTGCAACTCTATCATGCGTCTGCAGTCAGCATAGACAAGAGAGCGGACTTGCTCTAATGCTCCCATAATATCCTCTTCCAGCAGGTCGCAGACAGCCCACTCCCTCGGATTGGGCTTGGCACACTCTGCCTTCAGTTCTGCCGCTTTCAGAATCACCTCGTCCAGCAGTTCCGATATGCCCTTATAGTCTATGGACACATCATGACTCCTACACGCACGGAATCGGGAAGAACCGGCATTCTTCCGAGCGGCGTTCAACGACTCCGCATACTTCTCTTGGCTATCATAGCCCCTTGCGTTTCTTCTTGTCTTCTTCATAATCTCACTCATTTTATTGTAAAACTATTCTTAATTCTCGCCCCTTTTTCGTATCTTTGGGCGCGTTTCCTAATGGAATACGTTGCAAAGATACAGTTTTCTGTAATACGAACAAAGTTTTTAGGTAATTATTTTTCAATATTCTGTATATGGGAGATAAAAAAGAGGTCTCAAGCAGATTTATAGAGGCCTATGAAAGGCTTTTGAGTGATGGCTTGGTAACCAGTAAGAAAGAGTTTGCATCCAGTGTAGGGGTCAGCCCATCCATGATAACCGAGATTTCTAAGGGAAGGAGCAGTGTTGGAACTTCAGCAATACAGAATATTGTACTTCTTTATGGGATTTCAGGGGAATGGCTTCTCACAGGCACAGGGAATATGCTTAAATCTGACCTCGACAAGCCAATAGAAGCCCATAAGAGGTCTGCCGAACCTCCCAAATCCTCCAATAAGCGGAGGGGCATCCCTCTTATTCCCATAGATGCCGTGGCAGGTTTCCCATCCGCCGACAATGATGGCGTATATATGGAAGACTGCGAACACTACTCAATCCCGGAGTTTGAGGCGAAGGGGGCAAACTTTCTCATCCGGGTTTCAGGCGACTCCATGCACCCCCTCTATGAGAATGGCGACATCATCGCTTGCCGTAAAATTTCCGACATACTCTTCTTCCAATGGGGTGGCATCTACGTCCTCGACACCAGTCAGGGTGCCCTCGTCAAACGAGTGGAGGAAGCAGAAGACGATCAAGAATCCATCCTCTGTATTTCCGAAAACCCACGCTTCAAGCCATTCCACCTTCCCAAGTCCGACATCCGCTCCCTCAGCACCATTATCGGGCTCGTCCGTTTAGTTTAACTTATAATCATCGCAATATGAAAAAACTTTTTTCTATACTAATTGTGGTACTTGCAATTGTATCCTGTAGTTCAGATCCGTCAGAGAATAGCCAAGACGAAAGCAAGAACAGCCAAAACATCACCACATCTGACATTAAAGGAAAATGGAAGGTTATTTCCGATAATCTAAAAGGCGTTCGGCTAATATTGGATGACAATTCTCCTTGTGTATGGTCTGATAAATTTAGTAATACCTTCTCAGGGCCTTATTACTTTATAGAAAATGTGAGTGACGATGTTCTTAAAAATCAATGTGCCCTAATAGGTTCTGATGTAAATGATAAAATCCATATATCGGTGATTAAGGTACAAGGACACACATCGGGTAATGCGGATTTGTACATACGATGCGACTTGATGCCGTTACTGCCAAATCTTGACTGGCAATACTTCTCGGAAAAAGTTAATCGGGAAGCATGGTATTTTTGGGAAGGTAATTGGTTCTACTATACTTTTGAAGTAACAAATTACACAGATAATTATATGCACCTAAAACTACGTGAAAGTTCGATTCGATTTGATGATTATGAACAAAATTATCCGTTGAGGATAGACGCAGGTACAGTCATTATGTTGCAGCGAGAACAGTAATATGCCATTAGGTCTGTAAAAATATCCAAGTGCCCCCCCTTTTCTCCCCCCCCTCCTCTCGTTTTTACCCATCCCCCTCTTTTATCCCTCGCAAAAACAGCAAACAGAATGATACAGTGATATTTAATAAGGTAAGGTATTAAAAAGTAATGGCATTTGGGGTGGGTCTATCGCAACAAAAAACACGCATATCGCAAGAAAAATAGTATCTTCACCCCCTTGTATCGTACCCGCTCAAAACCTACTTTTGAACAACCACTTTTTGAAAAATGAACAACCACTTTGAACAACCACCTGAACAACCAGTACCTAAAATCACCCACAAAGCACAAAGAAAAAGGTGATAACAACTTTAATTTTACTATCCTTGCAAACGCATTTTAATATCATTCTCACACGGTTCAAATTTCGGCGCATATAAAGCCCCTGTATGCTCGAAACGCCCGTGTATAAGGGGTTTCCACGCACTGCAACAAAAAAGGCCACACGCGTAAACGTGCAGCCCTATGTATGTAAACCTTTCGCCAGCCTCATGTAAACGAAAAGCCCCCCCGATGTAAACCAAAATTAAACCAATGTAAACGTTTCGTTTTGTGGAGCCTCAACCATTAAACTAAGCATAACTCTTTGAAACATAATGTAATAAGCCGTTTTTATCCTCAACTCATTTTATACGTTTCGTTCTGTGCCCCATATAATCCTTCGGGATTGCAGGGATATTTTTTTTACCATTATGTTCCCACCACCTCGCCCACCAACTTTTTATCAATTTGTAAATCAACGAGTTACTATCACCTTTCAATAGCATTGAGTTTGGCGACCAAAAGCAATGAGTTTGCCGGCCAAAAGCAATGAGTTTGGTGGCCAATAGCTATGACTTTGTTTTTCATCCTCATATCAATCATCTGTTTCAACAACGAATTGAACCAATAAAACAAATTCGATTGTTTAAAATCAATGAACGCCGGCGTTCTCCTAATCAAACGAATTTGGCAAACACATGCAGCATGTTCATGTCGGTAGATTTGCTTTCATTCTCAGAACGCTTGCGTGCATTGACTTGTTTACTTTATACGTTACATTTGTTACATTTGTTGTTAACCAAAATTGCCCTTCAATGAAAGAGCCGTGAAAACGGATGCCCCATTTTGATTCAAATTAACGAAAAATAGGACAGCCCATGCCCATGCATTGGTATTATTTTTGTATTTTTGCAAGGATGAAGATATTTACAAGTGCTCAGATACATGAGCTTGACCAACATACCATTGCGCACGAACCCATCAAAAGCATCGATTTGATGGAACGCGTAGCACAGGCTTTAACCCAAGCCATTACCGAAGAGTGGACCAACCGCACGCCCGTCGTGGTGTTTGCCGGCCCAGGAAACAACGGAGGCGATGCGCTGGCCGTGGCTCGCATGCTGACGGAAAAAGGTTACATGGTGAGTGTTTACCTGTTCAACACCAGCAACAAGCTGTCGGAAGACTGTGCCATTAACAAGAAACGCATCGTAGAGGCGAAAAAAGCAGACCTGTTCAAGGAGATTACGCTCAACTTTGAGCCGCCCACACTGGACGCTGACACCCTGGTGGTGGACGGTCTTTTTGGTTCGGGACTTAACAAACCGCTCAATGGTGGCTTTGCCTCGCTGGTGAAATACATCAACCAGTCGCCTTGTCAGGTGGTGAGCATCGACCTGCCATCGGGACTGCTGCCCGAGGACAACACGTTCAACGTGCGCTCACATATCATCAAGGCCAACCTAACCTTGACGCTACAACAAAAGAAACTGGCCATGATGCTGCCCGACATGCAATGCTTTCTTGGCCGCGTGAAGGTGCTGGACATCCGGTTGTCCGAGGAGTTTATCAACAAGACGGACGCGACTTACACCATCTTGGAAGAGCAAGACGTGCGGCAAAAACTGCTGCGCAGGCCCTGCACGGCGCACAAAGGCGACATGGGACACGCGCTCTTGGTGGCCGGCAGCTATGGCATGGCCGGCGCAGCCGTACTGGCAACGAGGGCATGTTTGCGAGCTGGCGTGGGAAAGGTAACGGTATGCTCGCCCCAACGCAACAACGACATCCTGCAAATCAGCGTTCCGGAAGCGGTAATGTGCGCCGATGCCGACGAGAATGTGTTCAGCGAGCCGGTTGATACCGATGACTTTGATGCCTTGGGCATCGGTCCCGGACTGGGACAGGATGAGGCCACGGCCATCGCTATGATTGCTCAGGTGCGCCGCGCGCAGTGTCCCGTGGTCGTCGACGCCGATGCCTTAAACATGCTGGGCACGCACCGCGCATGGATGCAGCAGCTGCCCAAGAACATCATCTTGACGCCACACCCCAAAGAGTTCGACCGACTGGTGGGAAATACCTGTGGGGGTGGCTACGAAAGACTGCAAAAGGCCATCGAACTGGCCCAACGTCTGCAGGGCTATGTGTTGCTGAAAGGGCATCACTCGGCACTGTGTCTGCCCGACGGTCACGTCATCTTCAACGCTACCGGCAATGCGGGAATGGCCACGGCGGGCAGCGGCGACGTACTGACGGGCATCATCACGGGACTGTTGGCGCGTGGTTACCAACCGGCTGATGCCTGCGCCGTGGGCATGTTCCTGCACGGACTGGCGGGCGACTTGGCCGCTAAAGAACTGGGACAGGAGAGCATGACAGCCGGCGACATCGTGCGTTTCATCCCTCAAGCATTCAAAAGATTAAACGACTAAGACATGAATAAGCTCATTTTATCAACCCTGTTTCTGGCCTTCTGCCACGCTTCGGCACAGGCTCAAATACCAACAGAGGGGGTTACTTACTTTCTTCCGAAGACGGCTTTGCGCTTCGCGTTGCTCATCGAGAAAACCACTTTCACGCCGGGTGAATACGCCCGATATTCTGAAAGATTCATCAAAACACCCGTAAACGACCAGCCTACGACGACTTACCGCATCGTGGCGACACAGATGGACACATACGCGGTGCCCGATTCGGCCAAACAATTCACGGCTACCATCGACAAGAAGCACAGCATTGTGAGTGTGAGCCGCGACCAAAATGGGGTCATCATGGCCGTGAACGACAAACCGCGGGCGGTGGAGAGCCAGCCTGCGTTCAAACCAGCGCAGAAGCCTTCGCCCATCGACCCGGCCAAATACATGACGGCAGAGATGTTGGCGGCGGGCAGTAGTGCCAAGACCGCCGAGCTGATTGCACAGGACATTTACGACATTCGCGACAGTAAAAACCAGCTGTCGCGCGGCGAAGCCGAATTCATGCCGAAGGATGGCGAGCAGCTGAAGATTATGCTGAACAACCTGAACGTGCAGGAAAAGGCCATGCTGCGGTTCTTCCAAGGAACGACAACCGTCGATACCATGCAGGTATTTGTTGACTATGTGCCTACGAAAGAGGTGGACAAGGCGTTGCTCTTCCGCTTTTCCAAGCACTTGGGCATGGTGGATCAAGACGATTTGGGGGGCGCGCCCTACTACATCAGCATTCAGGATGAACAGGTAATACCAACATTGAAGATGCCCGTTGAAGTGAAGAAAAAAGACAAGCGCGACGTGGGCATCAACGTAAATCTGCCAGGAAAAATCAAAATCACGCTGTACAAAGAAGAACAGCCGGCAGCCTCTTTCGAAACTTATGCAGCCCAATTCGGCCGCGTGGAGAACCTCAGCGGCGAGCTGTGGGGCAAGAAATTCACCACGCACATCGTGCTTAATCCCGTGACCGGCAACGTGGAGCGCCTCGAAACCGAAGCTCTCGACTAAGCAGGGCAGCGCAGGGACGCGGTGGGGCCAATGGGCTTGGCACGCGAGATGCAACAATTCAGCATTCAATATCTATATACAACACCCGCTTTCTGAAGCTTTATCATGTCGATGATGATGAGCGACAGGCGTTAACTGATTAAGTGAGTGGCGGCAAATCACCGCCACCCACCTCACCGATGCGGCCACCTTATTTTATTGAACGGTGATAGTGGCACGCTTGAGTTCACGACTATTGGGGCCAACCATCACGTCAAACTCACCTGGTTCGACCACCTCTTTTAAGTCATAGTTGTAGAATTTCAACTTACTGGCATCAATGGTGAACGTCGCAGTGGCTGTTTCACCAGCCTTGATCGACAAGCGTTGAAAACCTTTCAGCTCTTTAACGGGTCGAGCAATGCTGCCCACCACGTCGCGAATGTAAAGCTGCACGACCTCTATTCCATCCCTATTGCCGGTATTGGTCACGGGAATGGTAATGGTAATTTGGCCATCTGGGCTCATCGTCTTGCTGTCCAACTTCAGCTCACCATACTGATAAGTGGTATAACTGAGGCCATAGCCGAAGGGATAAAGTGGATCATTACGAACGTCGAGATAGTTGCTCTGATAGTTAAAGAAACGGTCAGCACCGTCTGCGACAGGCCTGCCGGTGTTGAAATGATTGTAGTACAAAGGAATTTGTCCCACATGTTGTGGGAAACTGGCGGTGAGTTTGCCACATGGATTCTTATCACCAAAAACCACATCGCAAATGGCATCACCCGCCTCACTGCCACCGAACCACACGTTCAAGATAGCCGGAACATGCGCTTTTTCCCAATTTAAGATGGTGGGACGGCCCGAAAAATTCAGCAACACCACTGGTTTTCCGGTTGCGACAAGTTCTTTGAGCAGGGCCATTTGTACGTCGGGCAGTTCCAAATTAACCCGACTGTGGCTCTCACCGCTGAACTCAGCCGCCTCACCCATGGCGGCAATGATGACATCAGCCTGCGCAGCCACGGCGAGAGCCTCGGCCTTTGCTTGCGCATCATCTACCCGCATGATGTTTTTACCCTGCTCACCAGCCTTCTGTAAAGCATCGTCTGAAGCGATGTTGCAGCCTTGTGCGTAGAGCAATTGAGCCTTTCCTTTCAAGGCACGCTCCATACTTTCTTTCAACGTTGAATAGCGTTCGGGAGCCATCGCCACACACCAGGTGCCACAAAGATTGGCTCGATTGTTGCCCAGAGGGCCGATTAAAGCGATTTTCCCCTGCTTCTTCAAAGGTAAAACCTGATTCTCGTTCTTCAACAACACAAACGTTTCGGCTGCCAAATCACGAGCCGCTTTCCGATTGGCAACAGTATATACGTACTGATTCCTGTTCTTCACCCTCACGTATTTATAAGGATCATTGAACAAACCCAACTTGTATTTCGCCTCCAGCACCCTGCGACAAGCCTGGTTGATGTCAGCCATGGAAACCTGTCCGTTGGCCAATGATTGCTCCAACGTGCCGATAAACCCTTTTGCCACCATGTCCATATCGGTTCCGGCACGCAAGGCTCGAGCCGAAGAGGATGCCAAATCGCCGACGCCATGCGTTGTCATTTCATGGATGGAAGCGTAATCAGTGACGACAAAGCCGTCAAATCCCCACTGTTTGCGCAGCACGTCATTAACCAACCAAGCATTGGCTGTGGCCGGAATGCCATCCACGAGGTTGAAAGAGGTCATCACACTACCCACCCCAGCCTCAACAGCTGCCTTGTAAGGAGCAAAATACTCGTTGTACATTCGCAGCCTACTCATATCCACAGTGTTGTAATCTCGCCCAGCTTCTGACGCACCGTACAAAGCAAAATGCTTCACACAGGCCATGATGTTTGATGGCAAACTGTAATCACCTTGATAGCCCTTGACCATGGCTTTGGCGATAAGACTGCCCAAATAAGGATCTTCTCCAGCGCCTTCCACAATGCGTCCCCACCGCGCATCCCTACAGATGTCGACCATAGGTGAGTAGGTCCAGTTCACTCCCTCAGCACTTGCTTCGAGTGCAGCCACACGTGCGCTGTTCTCAATGCCCTGCAAATTCCAACTACAAGCTAAGGCCAAAGGAACCGGAAAGATGGTTTCGTAACCATGAATCACGTCCATACCCACCAACAATGGAATGCCAAGGCGAGATTTCTTGATGGCCATTTCCTGCAAAGTGCGAATCTCATTCAGTCCTTTAATATTGAACACGCCACCCAATTCACCATCCTTGATTTGCTGAACGATGGGATTGTTTTGCGCCGCCCCAGTGGTGATGTTCCCCGCAGGCAACAGATTCATCTGGCCCAACTTCTCTTTTAAGGTCATTTTAGATAGGAGTTCATCCACGAACTCCTTCATAGGCTTGTTTTGTGCCACTACATTCATCGAAACAACACACAAAGTCAATAGAACAAACAGTTTTTTCATCGTATCTTATTGCTATATTATTTTTTTGCTAACGTAAAGGCTTATCGGTTATGCAAAGTTAACTATTTTAATGTAAACAGATTGGATACTCCTACCATTTTTCCGTCAAAAAGCAGCAGGGGCATGACAGCTGCCTGATTTTGGCATGTTCAATTGACAATTAGGCAGGCGAAGTTGGCTATTTTTAGACAGAAAGATTATGCACAAGGCTTCATTCATTAAAAAATGTTGCATCACTTTGTCATGCCAAATTAAAATGCTAACTTTGCATTGATTCCCTAAGATAGTGGAAACTCACTTTAAATATTTAAATAATATGGTAGATTACAAATCATTAGGTCTCGTAAACACACGCGAGATGTTTAAGAGAGCCATCAATGGCGGTTACGCCATCCCAGCATTCAACTTCAACAACATGGAGCAGTTGCAAGCCATCATCACGGCTTCTTCAAAAGAAAAGTCACCTGTTATCTTGCAGGTTTCAAAAGGTGCTCGTGCCTACGCCAACCAAACATTGCTTCGCTACATGGCGCAGGGTGCTGTTGAGTATGCGAAAGAGTTGGGCTGCAAGCATCCTGAAATCGCACTGCACTTGGATCACGGTGATACGTTTGAAACATGCAAGAGCTGTATCGATTACGGCTTCTCATCTGTCATGATCGACGGTTCTTCACTTCCTTACGAAGAGAATATCGCCCTGACAAAGAAGGTTGTTGACTACGCACATCAATTTGATGTTACCGTAGAAGGTGAGCTTGGCGTATTGGCTGGCGTTGAAGATGACGTGGTAGCCGAGAAGTCTCACTATACAAAACCAGAAGAAGTTATCGATTTCGTAAAGCGTACGGGCGTTGACTCACTGGCTATCTCTATCGGTACATCGCACGGTGCCTACAAGTTTACACCGGAACAGTGCACACGCGACCCGAAGACAGGTCTGTTGGTTCCGCCACCCTTGGCATTCGATATCTTGGACGAAATCATGGTGAAACTTCCTGGTTTCCCAATCGTTCTCCACGGATCATCTTCTGTTCCACAGGAGTATGTGAAGATTATCAACGAGAATGGTGGCAAGTTGCCTGATGCAGTTGGTATCCCTGAAGAGCAATTGCGCAAGGCTGCGAAGAGCGCTGTTTGCAAGATTAACATCGACTCTGACTCTCGTTTGGCTTTCACCGCTGCCGTTCGCAAGGTGTTCAACGAGAAACCAGGAGAGTTTGACCCACGTAAATACTGCGGTCCGGCTCGCGACTTGATGACAGAACTTTACACACATAAGATTGTAAACGTACTGGGATCGAACAACAAGTTGGCACAATTAGACTAATTGCCATTGGAGATGAAAGGATGACCATTCAATGAGAACATTGTTAAGCATGGCGTAGTCTTTTCATCAAGCAGTACGATAGCACTTGCTTCCATTGAGGTAAATACATCGTACAGCATTCGAAAAAAGCGGGATCAACTTTGTTTGATACCCGCTTTCTTTATAAATCCATGTAAGCATTCTACTGTAAAAGAGGAAATTTATTATCATGACATGAATGATGATTTGATATTATTCTAAATATGGTACGTCTTATTTTTCTATCCGATTTTACAGAAGCCTACGCCCACCATTTACTTGCAGGAGGTCTTTAACCTGTGCCAAACAAAAAGACCAAGACGCATGGCTCGTTTGCCGCATGTACCCCCCCCTCGTATAAAGAAACCTATGGCATAAAAGGTGCTGTTGTATGGCCAAAGAAACAGGAAGCAAATGCTATCATCAGACATTACTATTTTGTACTATTATTTTACCAAAAAACGGTCATTGAAAATCTTCAAAATAGAAAAAATCAATAGGCAAGCGGTAGACAAAAATACGCTGACTTGAACAAAAAAAACGTTTCTTCAAGTTAGTACATTGACTTTACGGGCTTGGAAACATGTATTGAGCGTGTTATTCACATGCTTCAGCAGCATTAAAGCATGCAAATTAGAGGCTTATCTCAATGCTTTAGTCGCCAAAAAACAATAAAAACGGGAATGAAAAGAGGAGTCTCAAGCATAACATACTTAACTACAACGAATTACAAACATCGCTCATTTTTGGCGTATTTGCGACCAATTGTGACGTTGGTTGTTTACACGAGAAATATGAGAGGCACTTTGTAAGAAAAATTCAGCGTCTATTGTCCTTACATACAGCGTACCACCAATTTCACACACGCTGTTTTTTTGGCGTTTTTGCGATGTTAAAACACCATTCTAACTGAATGAGCCACGCCGTATTTGACGTATTTGCGCATTTTCAACATTAAAATACGCAAAAACGTATCTTTATTCTATAAAAAAGTATTAAATTCGCATCGTTGATCCAAAGGTCTTAAAATCTAATAAGAAGTTTTCAATAATAAAAGAGAAATACAAGCAACTCATTTATTACAAATAGATTACAAAACTATGAAAAGAGCAAGTACCGTATTTATTTTTACCCACTTATGCTAAAAATATAAGCTACGCTAATTACCTTTGCATGGCAAAAAGAGAAATCTAAAACAATTATATTATCACTATTAATTTCAACTGCATGAAGAAGTTTATTTTTTCAGTAGGCAAAAGAAACAAGCTGTTCAAAGTCACCGCTTTAACAGCATTGACACTCTGTTTGCCTGCAATTGCATCCGCCAACAATGCGAATGCAAACAATGTAGAGATGAGTCAGCAGAAAGCTGACCACATTACAGGTACCGTAACCGATACTAATGGAGAACCAGTTATTGGGGCTACCATTAAAATTGTAGGTAGTGGCAACGGTACTGTCACAGACATGAATGGTAATTTTACACTCAGCGTTGCAAGAAATGCTGAACTGCAAATCTCATCTATTGGGTATGTTACTAAAAAAGTAACAGTAGTTAGCAACAACATAACTGTTGTATTGGCAGAGGATCGTGCCTCCCTTGATGAGGTGGTTGTATTAGGCTACGGTGCTGGTCAACGCAAACAAGACCTTTCTGCCTCTGTAGGTGTAATTAATAATGCGGATAAACTATCCGTTCGTCCAGTCAGCTCTACGGAGGGTATGCTGCAAGGTCAGTTAGCAGGTGTTACTATCACAGCCAATGGAGGTGACCCTACTTCTGCACCAAACATTGTTATTCGTGGACAAGGCTCCATGAATGGCGACAATGTGCTGTGGGTTGTAGACGGCATCCCAGGCGCTCCTATCCCTTCTATGAATGACATAGAGTCAATTGTTGTACTGAAAGATGCTGCATCAGCAGCCATCTATGGTGCACAATCGGGAGCTGGAGGCTGTGTGTTGGTAACAACCAAGAAAGCCAAAGAAGGAAAAGTGAGCTTGAGCTATGACGGCTTATATGGTTTCAGACAAGCTACCAACCTGCCCAAAGCACTCACTGCAGAAGAGCAAATCAAGCTGGCTAATATCTCGTATAAGGCAGCAGGACTGGATACTCCTATTGGATGGGATACAAAAGTGAATCCTTATATCGCCACCAATCGTACCGACTGGATGGACGAGGTATTTAGAAATGCTTTCTACCAAAGACACAACGTGGTTATCAACACAGGTACTTCCTCGGCAAGAAGTCGGTTGAGTTATGCCTATGACGGTGATGACGGTGTATTGATTGGCACGTTCAACAAGAGACACACCATACATTATAACGGTCAGTTCGACATTAACAAATGGATAACCATTACCGAGGATTTCACTTGGCGCAACTCGCAAATGCGCGGAGCCAATACTGCAAACCCTGAAGGTGGTGTCATTATGAACGCATTACACATGCCTTCGAGTGCCAGTGTTTACAATCCAGACGGAACCTATGGCGGCGTTTCAGAGCCTGGTAACGGTTACACCGACATCCATGGTGATGCTATCAACCCTGTGCGCATACTATGTGCCAGCAATGCTTATAACAAAACGAGTGATATGTGGTCAACCACCTCACTACAGCTTCATGACATTGTTCCAGGATTGAAGTTTACCAGCAGATTTTCTTTCAACATTGAAAACAACTTCTATAAGGAGTTCACCCCTATGCGTCCAGAGTCTGGTAAGCCACAACTCTTTAACGAGATGAACGAATCGGCTTACAGATATAAAAAATGGATGACAGAAAATACACTGACTTACGATAATTCCTTTGGAAAACACAACCTGGGGCTCTTGCTATCTACAACAGCCAACAAGTTGGTACAACGAGGTGTTAGTGTGAATGCACGCGGTTTCTCGGACGAAACTCCTGCTCTTCAATACTTGGCATACGCTGGAACGACCACACCAGACGACTATCTCATTGGTCCAGATGCTAACGTAGCTTGCATTGCACGTGCTTCTTATTCGTACGATGATCGTTATTTCCTAACGGCATCATGGCGTAGAGACTACGCAGGTCGTCTGCCTAAGGATAACAACTATGGCGACTTCCCCGCTTTTACAGGTGCATGGAAAATCTCAAATGAAAGCTGGTTCGTTAAAAATAAAAATCTAAACTTACTGAAACTTCGTGCTTCTTGGGGACGCGTTGGTAATCTTGGCTCCATTGGCTATGGTTACAAAGCTGCCCAACTGTCATCAGACGTATGGTCAGAAGGTGCACAGTACGGCGTTACAAGTAACACCTTATGGGGAACCCTCATATATAATGGTACAGCATTGAATCCATCGTTGACTTGGGAAACATCCGAGCAGTGGGATTTAGGTTTGGATGCAACCATGTTCAACAACAGACTATCTTTAGGATTTGACTATTTCAACAAGCGCACCTACAATCTTATACAGCAACAATCTGTAGGTTGGCCCTCGACAATTGGACTTGATGCCATGCTTGTTAACTTAGGAGAAGTTAAGAACGAAGGTGTGGAAGTGCAAGCCGCATGGAACGATCAAGTGAATAAAGATTTCTCTTATTATATCAATGGCAACTTTGCATGGCTGAAAAACCGTGTTACCGACACTGGTACTTACGATGAGAAAGGTAATCCAGGCATCTGGGTAGGTGACGTTTACGGACATAATGATTTCAAAAACCTCACAAATCTTTTCCAGACAACACAAGGACAAGCTCTTAACTCGTTCCACCTCATTAAGACAGACGGTATTTTCCAAAGTGATGAAGAAGCTGCAGCATACGTTGACAAAGATGGTAAACGCATACAACCCAATGCTAAGGCTGGTGATTTGAAGTTTGTTGATGCCAACAACGATGGGAAGATTGACGATAAAGACCGGCAATATTGTGGCAGTTCTATGCCAAAGACTACCTATGCACTCACAGCAGGATTTAATTGGAAAGGACTATCTGTAAGTGCTATGTTCCAAGGTGTGTCTGGCGCACAGGCACTCTTTGTAGGAAAGCACCTTACACTAAGTGACACAGAGGGTAACTTCAACCGCTGGAACAAGATATTGGATGCTTGGTCTCCTGAAAACAAAGGAAGCGATATTCCACGTATTTCGAAGAACGATCCTAACGGTAACTTCACAACTTCTTCGGACTGGTACTTGGAAGATGCATCCTACTTGCGCTTAAAGAACCTAACCATAGGATACGACTTTACAGACTTTATCCAGAAATGGGGACACCTGAACGATCGTAAAAGCTCGCTCTACGTATATTTCAGCGCAGAGAATGTTTTCACCATCACCAAGTATTCGGGCATGGACCCAGAGGTGGGTGGCTTTGACACGATGAAATATCCTCTGTCAAGAGTACTTTCATTAGGTGTAAAGATTACTTATTAAAACCAAACAGCTAAGAATTTATCATTATGAAAAAATATATTTCAATTATCACTGTTGTAGCTGCTGTGACTTTTACATCGTGCAGCGACTTTCTTGACGTACAGCCAGAGGGAAAGCCAACAACAGAAAACTATTTTGTCAATGACCAACAAGCCGTTGATGCCATTGACATGTTGTACGGAAGGTTGCACCAAGAGAATGTTTTTGGTCGTGAATTCTTCTGGGAACAAGGCGGCGGTCAGGATGTTGTATGGGGACGCACACGAGGCTATGGCACGTTAGCAACCTTGAAATACAGCGGTGAC
Organism: uncultured Prevotella sp.; assembly: GCA_902488665.1. Lineage (GTDB taxonomy): Bacteria > Bacteroidota > Bacteroidia > Bacteroidales > Bacteroidaceae > Prevotella. The sequence goes on from CABTXD010000024.1 coordinate 23,237, forward strand.
GAAAGTCCGCTAAGAGACACTTTCGAGCAATTTTACAACCAAATGGCAAGAGCCAACTGGGTCATTATAAAGCTACTGAACAAGGAAAAACAAACCAAATTGACTCCAGTAGAGAGCCGCTCGTTAGGTGAAGCTTTGTTTGTACGTGGAATGTGCCACTTCTATATTGCATACCGCTATGGTACTGATAAACAAGGTGTGCCATTTGTACGCTACGAAGATTTTGAAAATGGCTATGACAACAGCATTCCAAAGCAAAGTGCAACGGTCATGGACGATTACAAGATGATTATTGAAGACATGGACAAAGCCATTCAATATCTTCCTACCGTTGATCAATACGATGACAACAATAAGGGACGTGCACACCAAGCTGCTTGTGTAGCATACAAGGCAAAGACTTACGCATATTGGGCTTGCTGGGACAAGTCGCAATGGAAACAAGTTGTTGCTTGTGTTGATGAACTGGAAAACAAATATGGACGCGGTCTTGCTTCTACTTATGATGAGGTATTTACCTCTGACATGAGCAAATTCTATGGTAAAGAATATCTATGGGGCGTGCCTGGCTATGGCGGTCAAACACCTGGTGGAATTGAATTTACAGGCGTTGTTTTGGAAAACAAAGCATGGGGTGTCTATAACGGATGGGGACAAAACAAGCCCTCATACGAGATCTACGAAGAGTTGATGAAAGACGGTAAAGACAACGTACGCTTGAAACGTACTCTGTTAGAGTACAATCAAGAGTTCAAATTCTTTGGAAAAACCAGAAAATTCTTTTCTGCATCTGACGTAGAATCGGGCTTCATGTGCAACAAGTACATGCAAGCATTCGAACCAGAAGACTGTGTAGAGAAAGGAATGGTTAGTGGCAACGGTAACTGGCCCACTACTCGCATCATGTTCCCGTTACTTCGTATGGCAGAAATGTATCTGTTCCGTGCAGAAGCTAACATCATGATGGGCAACGCAGCTGCCGCCGCCAAGGATATTAATAAGGTGCGCAATCGCTCAAGCCTCGCTTCACTTGACCACAATCCTACAATGATGGATATCTATCACGAACGAAGATGCGAACTTACCTTTGAGTACTACGATGCTCTCTATGACCTAAAGCGCTGGCATAAGAGCTGTCCAGAGCTCCAAAACGTTACAGCCAAAGCATTGACAAGTCAACCTCGTGTTCGTAAGTACAAGGACCGTTCTAATCCTAAATCATCTTTTGAGATTGTACCTTATGCAGATAATCAGGATAGGATAACTACTTACGACGACCACCTCATTGTGTTCCCATATCCAAGTAAGGTAATCACCGAATCGAATGGGCAACTAAAGCAAAATGAGGGATACAACTAATTCTATCCATCGTTAATATAGAAGATAGTCTATCCTTTCCCCAAAAAGGATAGACTATTTTTATAAATATTTTGTACTTTTGTAATTCTAAGAAATTATATTTAATGAAACGTCAAATTCTGCTATTAGTAGCACTATTAGTAAACACTTACTCGGGCTTGTTTGCACAAAATACCAACATGCAAACATACACCATGGAGCATCCATACAAGGTAGAAAAGCTCAAGGCTCCCAAAGGTAAGAAAGTAAAAAATGTTATCTTAATGGTAGGCGACGGCATGTCGCTGATGGATGTCTATGCCGCTTGGGTGTGCAATCGAGGACGTTTATGGCTCGACAATGCACAATACATTGGACTGTCGGCTACCCATTGCACCGATAAGCTCATCACCGACTCGGGCGCAGGTGGTACCGCATTGGCAACAGGACACAAAACGAAATACCATGCCGTAGGGGTTGACCCAGAGGGGAAACCGCTTACAACAATCATAGATCTTGCAAAACGAAAAGGCAAAGATGCGGGAATTGCAGTGACATGCCGCTTGTGGGATGCCACGCCTGCCGACTTCTGCTGCCATAACATCAACAGGGACAACGAACAGGAAATCGTAGCCGACTATCCAACCAGTGGCGTTGACTTTGCTTTTGGTGGTGGAGCCAAGTATTTCACAAACAGGAAAGACGAACGCAACATCTTCGAAGAGCTGAAAAACCAAGGCTACTACATTGCCAAGACATGGGAGGAATTAGAAAAATGGGAAAGCGGAAAGGTGTTCTGCGTGCCTTACGAGGTGGACACTCCTCTGCCTGATGAGCGTGGGGACTTGCTTGCTCGCGCTACCATGAAAGGCATCAGCTTGATGAATCAAAACAAGAACGGCTTTTTCATGATGGTTGAAGGGTCACAATTAGACGACTATGGACATTTTAACCAACTGGATATGCTCATGAAAGAACTACACGACTTTGACCGTACCATCGGTGAAGTCATGAAATGGGCTGCCAAAGATGGTGGAACATTAGTTGTCGTAACTGCTGACCATGAAACAGGAGGTCTTACTTTACACGGGGGTGACTTAGCAACTGGACGCATTGAAGCAAAATTTGCAAGCACTGGTCACACTGGCGTTATGGTTCCCGTATACGCTTTCGGTCCCGGTGCGGAAGAATTTACTGGATTCATGGACAATACAGAAATCTTCTGGAAGATTAAAAAACTGATGCGACTATAATTGTGGCTTGCACAATTTTCCTCTGAAGCCTGTCAACACAGAAAGACTTGTAATGTCTGAAAAAAAAACGACAAACCATGAACGGGAAACATGCAAAAACGCTTTATACGCATGCAGGAAAACATAGTCCCAGACTCATCCCCTTGAGTGAATGCGACGAAAGCATGGGGTTTAGGCGACAAAAGCATGGGGTTAACAGTTCAATCTGCATGACTTTGCAGCCTTATCTCAATGAGTTGACAATTCAACGAGAAACCTACTGACTACAAACACATTACGACAACCAGTCACACTAAATACAAAATTCGCAGCATATACTACTGACGCCTTCTTTTACAAAACAACTTATCAATGCTTACATCATCCATCATGCTAAAAAAAACATTACAAGTTCTTCTCTCCCTCGGTATCATGTCGCCACTGAACTTGATGGCGCAAAACCTAATATCGTCGGGTTCTCCTCTGTACAAACTTCCTTACAAGAACACCTACGTCATGGAAACGTTAGTGGCAGAGAACAGTTTTCGTACGGCTAAGGTTGAGAAGACCCAGCCGGGAACCTTTGCACAAGCCAAAAAAGTGTTGCCATCTCCCTATTGGGAAGGGCACAACAAGGAAATAGAAATGTACTGGAAGGCTTGGGAGATAGGGATTAAAAACATCTGTCAGCCGTTAGATGACTCTGGATTTGTAACCAGTTATATCGCTCCAGCCTACAACGGAAACATCTTTATGTGGGACAATGCCTTTATCACAATGTTCTGTCGATATGGTAAAAACTTCTTCCCATTTCAGAAAAGCTTAGATAACTTTTATGCCAAACAACATCCCGACGGCTTTATTTGTAGAGAGATACGTGCCGATGGTAGCGATTGTTTCGGTCGATACGACCCTACCAGCACGGGTCCCAATATTCTGCCATGGTCCGAATGGCTGTATTATACGCAGTTTGGCGATGACAATCGACTCAACAAGGTTTTCCCTGTACTGGCGGCATACTACAAATGGTTAAAGCTAAACCGTACTTGGCGCAATGGCACTTATTGGTCGAGCGGTTGGGGAACGGGCATGGATAATATGCCGCGGGTACAAGACGGATACAACACCATCTACAGTCATGGGCACATGATATGGTTAGATGCCTGCCTGCAACAAATCATGGTGGCTAAGATTTTGTTGAAAATGGGTTTCTACTTGGAACGTTGGCAAGAGATAGAAACCTTCGAAGATGACATAAAGCACCTTTCACAATACATTAACGACAACATGTGGAGCGACAAAGATGGCTTTCTCTATGACCAATACGCAGACAACAGCCTTAGTACTACACAAGGCATCTATGCCTATTGGGCGCTACATACCGACGTGTTGTCCAAAGAACGGTTGGATAAGCTGGTTGCTCACTTGACCGATACCACGAAGTTCAACCGTCCGCATCGCGTCCCTTCCCTCTCACATAGTCATCCTAAATACAAAGCTAATGGGCGTTATTGGGTTGGAGGCGTATGGCCAGGCACCAATTACATGATTATCTCTGGGCTCATAGACAAAGGATACCGACAGTTGGCATGGGATATTACCATGAATCATTATAACAACGTACTGGAGGTGTACAAGAAGACGGGTACTTTCTTTGAATATTATGCGCCCGAAAGTAACAATCCTGGCTTCATGGCTCGCAAAGACTTTGTGGGTTGGACGGGGCTTCCTCCCATTGCTGAACTCATCGAATACATCTTTGGCATTCGAGCTAACCATGAACAGAATACCATTACACTGGATGTCAACCTGTTAGATGCTTATGGTATTGATAAGTATCCCTATGGTCAGGATGGACTTATTTCCTTCAAAGTACAAAAACGAAACTCCAAAGAGGAGAAACCTAAAGTCACGATTCAAACGAACGTTCCCTTTAAAGTCATCTTACTTTGGAGTGACAAAAAAATAGAGCAACAGGTTGGGGTTGGTAAACATTCTCTCTAACACTTTTATTGCTATAAAAAAACCAAGCATGTATCAAACAATGACAACACGTATAGCCATCGACCTTGGTGGCACCAATCTTAGAGCTGCGAGAGTAAGAAATGGGCAAATTGAAGCCTCCTTGCAAGAGCCATGTCTTGCCAACGGGACTCAAAATGAAGTGTTAGAGCAAATCATTCAAATGATAACACGGCTCAACCAGTCATCAGTTAAACGCATAGGCATAGCAGTACCCTCCATTGTAGATTACAAGAAGGGCATTGTTTACCACGTGCAAAACATACCCTCGTGGACAGAGGTACACCTAAAGGATGTTCTTGAACAACGCTTTAACTTGGAAACAAGGGTAGACAATGACGTGAATTGCTTTGTTGCCGCTGAGAATGTGCTGGGAGCTGGGCAACCTTTCAGAGATTTTGTAGGCATCACTTTAGGAACAGGTGTCGGTGCCGGCATCGTTATCAACAATGAGGTGTACCGAGGAATTCATACTGGTGCTGGCGAAATCGGCTGTATTCCTTATTTAGATGGCATCTACGAAGACTACACCAGTAGTCAGTTGTTCAACAAATGGCGTACAACAGGGCAGCAAGAAGCCTTGAAAGCCGCACAAGGAGATGAAGCCGCACTCGAAAAATGGCAAGAATTAGGCTTCCATTTAGGAAAATTATTGCAAGTAATTCTGTACGCATACAACCCTGAAGCCATCATCATCGGAGGCGGAATCTCTTTGTCGCACCCTCTCTTTGAGCAATCAATGTATGAGTCAATGCACGAAAAATTCTTGTTCCCGAAAGAAGCCGAAGGCGTTCAAATCATCTTTTCTAAGCTCAAAGACAGTAATATTTTAGGCGCTGCCCAATTATAAAATTTATTCATTTATCCATTCTTACAAATAATGAAAAAGTCACTTTTCTTGTCATTGCTATTGGCATTCCTAACCACTTTTAACGTATGGAGTCAGCACACGTTCCGTTTTCATGACGGAAAGTTTAGGATAGCTCAATTTACAGACATTCATTGGGATGAGAAATCTGCTAATTGCAAGCAAACTTCAGCAATCATTCAGAAGGTCATACAAACTGAAAAGCCCGACGTCGCCATTCTTACAGGCGACATTGTAACCGAACAACCAGCCGCAGAAGGTTGGAAATCAATCATCCAAATCTTTGAAAATTCTCATCTGCCTTTTGTGGTTGTAATGGGAAATCATGATGCCGAGGTGATGAGTAAAAAAGAAATATACCAACAGCTTACAGCCTCTCCCTATTACGCAGGATGTATAGGGGCAACCAATATCACGGGGTATGGCAACTGTTCTATTCCTATTTATTCTTCAAATAAGCGCAGCGACCAACCAGCAGCCTTGATTTATTGCATTGACTCCAACGACTATCCGCCTATCAAAGAGTATGGTGCATACGACTGGATACACTTTGACCAAATACAATGGTATCGGACAGAAAGCAAGCAATATACCCAAGCCAACAGTAACAAGCCACTCCCAGCACTTGCTTTCTTCCATATACCGCTGGTAGAGTTCAAGCATGTCGTGGATCGCAACGATTACTTGGGGAACTATGGTGACGGTGAGGTTTGTTCATCCAATATCAATTCGGGCATGTTTGCTTCCTTCATTGACATGAAAGATGTAATGGGCGTGTTTTGCGGACACGACCACGACAACGATTTTATCGGCATGGAATATGATATTGCCTTAGGTTATGGTCGTGTGAGTGGTCTTGATGCGTATGGAAAAGTAGACCGTGGCGGTAGAATCATCGAGCTATACGAAGGTCAGCGCAAATTTGACACATGGGTACGGACAGCCAACAAGAAAGAGGACACTTTCTACTATCCGTCTGCACTCACATCGAAGGATGAACGAACGATGAACTATCTGCCTGCAAAACCTGTCAAGCCATCCAAACAGGGGGTAGCATACACCTATTTTGAAGGTAAGATTAAGCACACCAAAGACATTCACACGTTGAAAAAGGTAGAGAGTGGAACAATGAAGAACTTCTCTATCAGCAACGCAAAGCAAAACGACCATTTTGCTTATATCTTCCGAGCATTCATCCAAATAAAGGAACGTGGCGTATATCGCTTCTACACCTATTCAGACGATGGCAGCAAATTATTGATTGACAACCAATTGGTTGTTGACAACGATGGCGGACACAGTGCTCGAAGAGCTGAAGGAAAAGTGGCTCTCGAGCCAGGCTTCCATGAAATTGAGGTTCGATACTTTGAAGACTATATGGGACAAACTTTAGACGTAGGCTATTCAGCAAGAAACGTTACAGAACAAAGCATACCAAGCGAACTCTTATATTTGCCGAAGTAACCCCTATTCAACATACAACCAACATCCATAAAAATCATTTGAGGAAGATTATATTTTCCTTTATAATAATTTGGCATTATAATTAAGATTTTTTTTGTAATAAATATACATAATATTGATGTAATACCTTTATTATATTTATAACTTAATAGTATATAAACTAAAAACCTTGATACATATGAAACAGCTCTTTTTAACTTTGATGCTAACATGCATTTACATAGGTGCAAAAGCACAACAATCTCTGTCATATGCCTATGATGCGGCAGGCAATCGAATTAGTAGAACTATTATCTTAGAAACTCGAGCCTCAATGGCTATGGAAGAAAAAAAAGATTCTGTATTTTTCGAAGAGATGTTAGCAGAGAAACAACTCAAAATATATCCAAATCCTGTTGAGCAGCAGCTGAATATTGCTGTTGATGAGTATTCATCTTCTTTAGATGGATTTTTTGAATTATATGATACCAATGGAAAGCTACTTAAGAAAGCTAAAATGATTGAATATAAAACACAGGTCGATATGTCTAACTTTATACCAGGCGTGTATATACTTAAGATATCTCTCAATAAGAAAGATACTACATGGAAAATTATCAAAAAGTAATCTATAAAAATAAGAACACACTATGAAAGCAAATATACATTTCCGAATAATTGCAGTCTTATCCCTTATATTTCATATTGGTATCATTTCTGCTCAGGAAATAGGACAGATGTCTAACTTGATAAAATCTACAAGTTTGCATACAGACAGTAGTAATCATGAAAATCACGAACTTATACCACAAAACTTTATATTACCGACAGGAGATACTATTGTTTTGTATAAACCTAGACCAATACCTTTAAATATAAATACAGAAAAGAATTTAACTGGCTGTCATAAAGATGAAATAGCACCATTCGTAGCTAAACAAATCATAAGTAGTTCCTCTGCCTCTCAAATATCGATAGATAAAAATGTAGGTAAAATACCCATAGCAGAAGGAGTTTCTCCATCTGGTGCTCGTACTTATACAATTCCTATCACAACGGTTCCTGTGAACGGTGCCTCTCCTCAAATCTCTATTTCATATAATAGCCAATCTGGTAATGGAATAGCAGGATATGGTTGGAATATAGGTGGAGTGTCATGTATTACAGTCGTTAATAAAACACAGTATTACGACAGTATGATTGCTCCAATAGATTTATCCAAACCGTATGATTGTGTTTTCTCGCTAGATGGCGTTCGTTTAGTGAATAATACAGATAACTTATTAGAATATCAATACGAAACAGCACAAGGATTTATATTGGTCAAGAAGCACATAGGAACGGGAGGAAATATTTCTTATTTTACTGTTGCTTATCCGAATGGTAGTGTTGCTACCTTTGGCTTTAAGGAAAATAATGAAATGAAGCTATTTTATCCTATCACAGAAATTATCGATAGTAAAGGTTATAAAATAAGTTTCAAGTATATAGTATCAGGCAACAACTATTATGTCTCAAAGATAGAGTATGGAAGTAAATCCAATTTAACACCAACTGCCCAAATTGATTTATTATACGCAGATAGGAACGACTTTACCACATCCTTTGTCGGTGGTCTGCCTCTATCAGTCAACAAACTTTTAAAAAGAATAGTGTCATCAAATAATGTGAATGGTACAATGCAAGAATTATACACCTACACATTGACACATACAGAAAATGAGGTCAATCGACTTACAAAAATAGATTGTTCTTCAGGCAGTTCTTCACTTCAACCTATTAACTTTACATATGGTAATGATGAACACCCAACACCTGCCGTATTTCAAAAAGAATTCAACTTTATAAATAATTATTTTTCTGAGAATTCAGGAGCTTCTCCCATATATATAAGAGGAAAATTCATCAAAGGGGAATTTAGTGATGGATTGATATCTTTTCCTGGAAAATTTAGTCCATACACTGCCATACCTTTCCCTGGCGTAAAATTATATATATATGGAAGTGAATTCCCTGCCGATCAAGATATTCTCGTTGCACCTATTTTATCTTCTGAAGCCCTTAGAATTAAAGCCGAAGAAGGATTCCAAACAATACAAGCGGTAGACATAAATGGAGACGGTGTAGATGAAATAGTTAAAGTTAATTTCGAACCTTTGTCTAAAGATATATATACGAGACTAAAAATTACGACTTATACTCTTTCCAATAATAAACTTATCCCTCAAACATTTACAGTGCAGATAAGAGGGGTTGTTGATACGGGATTAGGATTTAACAATCCAATGTCACGAAGCTATTACTGGGGAGATTTTAAAGGAACAGGAAAAGTACAATTGTTAGCTGTTTCGCATAATAAAACTCTTGTAGGAAAAGAGGTTGGATCTAATTTTGCGCTGATAGATTTGGATGAAAAAGCTCTTTTAAGCGATATGGCTCTTTTTCCTCTTGAACGTGAAGATGTCCAAAGTCTTTGTCCATTAGATATCAATGGTGATGGCAAAATGGAACTGTGTTATGCTACCCCTTCGGGACTAGATGTCTATAGTCTAATGGATAATGTCTTTCAGAAGCAATATACAACAACATCAATAAACAAAAAGCAATTTGGTGCATCTTCAATATTAGGTGATATCAATGGTGATGGAAAAGTAGATATTTTAGTATCTCCAGAGAACTCATATACATTAAATGAGTCCAAATATTTACCTATTTGGGCTCCACGAACGTGTCCATATTGTATGGAAGATGATCCTATTGAAGATAGTCATCATTTTGACTGTAAAAAATGCCACAAAAACATAGAAGATTATTATTTACAACATCCTTCGTATGGAAGATGTTGTCTTTGTAGAGAACGTCTAGAATATAAATACTCGGAAGGTTTTATGTGTGAAAATGGGCATGCTAGCTTTGTTATCATTAATATAGAAAAATACATCGACAAAGGAAAAAACTGGAAAGCTTTCTTATCGTCAGGGTATGATTTTGTGCAGTCTGAGGTACCTATTATTAATAGGGAAAATGGAGATAGTTTCATATTAATGGATGTAAATCAAGATGGATTGGCAGATTTATTGCGTTCAACGGGTAAGCATGTAGATTTATTTATGAATAAAAGAGGAAATATTCAATCTGTTTCTACCTGTTCTATTCCTGTCACCAATTCCATACATATATTACCTGCAAACATATGTGACCTATATAGGATGAGTCATTTTGTTAATATAATAGATGGCGAAGTGTTAAGTTATAGTTTTCTGAAGAATTTTGTGAATGAAAACTTGCTTACATCATTAACAGACAGTTACGGAAATACTTTTCGCAATGAGTATAATTTACTAACAGACAGAGTTAACAATTACTATTCTTCAAATGCCTCTTATACCTATCCTTATTATGATTGGATAGGTCCTTTATATACTTTATCCTCTTGTAACGGAGTTTCTGCAAATTACACACAATTATCAAATCAAAGTTATTTTTATCGTGATGCGGTTATGCATAGACAAGGTTTAGGATTTTGTGGCTTTACAAAGATAGAAACAAGAGATAATTTAAGTGGAAGAAAGACTGTGGAAGTTCATGACCCGCAATTATTTGGTGTTACTAAACAAGTAGATACTCCCGAAAAGTCTGTTACTTATCAATATACCATAGATAACTTCCAAAATAAGAAGAATAATCCTGTACCCACCCATATAGAAGAAAAGAATATATTGACAAATGTTTTAACGGCAACCACGATAAATTATGATAATTTCAAACAGCCTGTCCACATAACCGTTAATATTGGGTCTAATACCTTGCAGTCGGTTACAGAGAAAAAATATAATAACATAATTACTTCTAACTGCTATTTAATAGGACAGCCGGTAGAAACTTCTACAACGAACATCAGAGATGGAATGACTTGGAACACCAAAGAGGTGATAAAATATTATCCAAATAATCTGCCAGAGTCACGTATTTCATATATTCAAGGCAACAAGGTAAATGAAATTAAATGGGAATATGACACTTATGGCAACGTCACCAGTGAGAAATCTGCACCTTATAATGTCACAGAATTTTTAGGTAATACCTATACTTATGACCCTACCGGTCAATATGTGGCAAGTTCAACAAATGCGTTGGGACAGACTACAACTTATTCAAATTATGACAAATTTGGGAATGCTTGTACTGTGACCGATTTTAAGAACCGAATAACCACACATACATTCGATGCATGGGGAAAGCTTATCGCAACCCAATATCCGGATGGAACGAAAGAAGAAGTAAAAACGGACTGGGGCGGACAGGGATTGTATACCGTAACGAAGACCGCTACGGGTAAACCATCAACGGTTGTGCATTATGATGCCTTAGGACGTGAAATCAGAAAGGGGAATCAACGCTTTGACGGCCAATGGCAGTTTGTTGACCAGAAGTATGACGGAAGGGGACGGTTGGAAAAAGTGTCGCTTCCTTTCAGAGGAACGTCACCCAACTTCTGGGCTACCTATACCTACGACCCATACAATCGTCCGCTTACCCTGACAGAGGCCTCGGGCAAAACAACCACATGGGCTTATGACGGACTGAGTACCACCGAGACACGAAACGGCATTGCCACAATCAAAACGACAGATGAATCGGGGGCATTGATAAAAGTGGAAGATCCGGGTGGAGCGATAGAATATACCTTGCGCCCGGATGGTCAGCCATCGCGCATAACGGCCCCGGGTAATGTGGTGACGTCGTTTGAATATGACCAATATGGAAGACAGACATCCATCACCGACCCCAGTGCTGGAAGACAAAGCTTCACTGAAACCTATGCTGCTGACGGCAGCAAGACATTGACGGTGACCGATGCTCGAAATGTCAGCAACACGACTGTTTACGATCAATATGGCAGGGTAGTGGAAAAACGAGCTGACACAAATACCTCATACGTTTATAATGATGACGGTACTTTAGCACAGTTATATTCAGATAATCATAGCATGCGGGTATTTGAATATGATGAAATGGGTAGGGTTGCAGCCGTTTGGAACAATCTTTCCGAAGGGAAATTCTTGGAAAAGCGGTTTAACTATCACGATGGCAACATTGCCGAAATCTCATATACCTCACAAACAGGAGCCATTGCAACAGAAAAATATGTTTATTCCAACGGGTACAATACAGAAATCAAGCTGAATGACGACATCAGCATTTGGAAGCTGACAGAAGAGAACGCCTTGGGTCAGCCCACCAAAGCCGTCACCGGTCCGCTGGTCCGCACTTATGCGTATAATGAATTCGGAATATCTACGGGAAGGGCAGCAGGCAACATCCAAAACTTTGCCTACGACTTCGATGTGCAGACAGGTAACCTGAATAGCAGAACCGACAACATTCGCCATCTTACAGAAACGTTCGGATATGACAATCTGAACCGTCTGAGTAGCATCGGGCAACAACAGATAACCTATGCTCCCAACGGCAACATCACGCAGATGCCCGGCATGGGCAGCATGCAATACAATCATGCAGACAGACCTTATCAGGTTACCATGTTGACACCTGATGGAAACACTATGCCTTTAAGATCACAGACCATTGCTTATAATTCCATTCAACGGCCGGATGAGATTTCAGAAAACGGCATCAAAGCTTCATTGACATACAATGCAGGCGGCGACCGGATAAAAATGATTGTAGACAGCGGAGGCTCCACTCTTCTGACACGTTATTATTTTGATAACAAATATGAAATTGACGGTGTCAAGGCCAATGCCGCCCAACGCTTATACATCGGTGGTGATGCTTACAGTGCTCCGGCCGTGTATGTCAAGGAAGAAAACAGCAGTGAGTGGAAGATATTTTACATCTGCCGTGACTATCTGGGCAGCATTACCCATGTGGCCAATGTCGATGGCACTCTAAAACAGGAATTGAGTTATGATGCGTGGGGACGGTTGCGCAATCCTGATACACAAGTAGCTTATTCACCGGGCACGGAGTCTGCACTGTTCTTGGGGCGTGGTTACACGGGTCATGAACATCTTCCGCAGTTCGGACTTATCAACATGAATGCCCGCCTGTATGACCCTGTCTTGGGCCGCTTCCTTAGTCCCGACCCATACGTGCAGATGCCAGACTTCACTCAGAATTTTAACAGATATAGTTATTGTCTGAATAATCCACTAGTGTATATTGATGCAAGTGGGGAAATCGTGTGGTTTGTTCCTGTTATTATAGGTGCAGTAATTGGATCTTACACAGGTGGTGTTTTAGCCAATGAGGGGCAATATAATCCGTTCAAATGGGATTATAGTTCCAGCAAGACTTGGAGGTATATGGCAGGTGGAGCAATCGTTGGCGGACTTGCAGGTTGGGCAGGTGGTGCAATAGCTGGTTCAGGTATTCCATTGGCAAATACTGCAGCAATAGCAGGTTCTTCATTAATTAACTCTGTAGGAACTTGGACTTATACGGGTGGACAAACACCAATTACTATGAGTTTTGGTATTGCTTCTTATGATTTTACTCATGGCACTTTTGGCTATCTTGGTAAAAAGGGAAATAAATGGTATGAAAATATAGGATATGGTTTTGGTGCTTTGGCTAACCTATCAGATATGGTTTCGTTATTCAGTGGTGGAGGTCAAAATATTAAAGTAAATTCAGCTAAGACAACCAAAGAGGATTGGTGGGGACATAGTTCTGTCACTGATGAGAATGGTAACTCATTAGTATCTGTTGGTCCCGAAAGTCCTGTTGGAAAGTCTTCAAGTTTATCTTCAACTTGGAAGAATTCTATTAAAGTTGCAAAAACAAATTGGGAAACATATCTTGGTGAGAAAGGTACCTGGTCAATAGAACTTAACAATGTCAGTACAACAGCAATAAGTAAATATGCAGCAGGAATAACTCGTTGGGACTTACTTCTTAATAGTTGTGTAGGGCATACAACAAGAGCTTTATTGGCGGCGGGAATTCCAACGATATATGCGTTTCATCCAAGTATGTTAAATATTCAATTACTTATCCGACAATTAGGAATGTATTCGAGTCCATATCTATATCAAATCCCATAAAAATAAAATGTATGAAATTATTTGTATTAGTATTTATAGAAATGTTTATGTTAAGTTGTTGTCCAATACCTAAATGTAATGCAAACGACAATGTGGAAAAAACAGAAGAAGATTTGTTGTTGAACAAAACAGAGAGTGTATGTCTCAATAAAATTTTTGAAACCACTCGCAATGATTTTGATTTTACTAACAAAAAGATAGGGTTTATTATGATTAGTGGCGAAAATGGTAAAACTCATTATTTTGATATGCAAGAAAAACATTCAACCAATGAAAACTCGCCTTGCGATAACGGCATATTGTATATTTTCAATTCCGAACAGAAAGATGCAAGCGGTGGTTATGATGCAGCTATTGTATATTGGAGTAAGTGTTTATTGCCTATTGAACAAGTTGTCAAAAGGTTAAGACTTCAGAATTAAACGCATTATTATCCTGTATCTTACGGTTATTTAAAATAATCAGCGAAAAGTTGTATTGTGTCAACTTTTCGCTGAAATGTATTTTTAAGGGACGGCTAAGTAAAGAATTGAGAATTAGAACTATGAAGAATTTTTATGACTCTAATAGATTTAAATATTTTGATGTGAGATATGATTTTTATAAAAATAACAATTTAAGATGGACACCCTGGTAGCACATTTTTTAATAGGAGGCGATGAACATGGTTTCATGTACGATTCCACAGATGATCGCCCTGATATTTGTCCAATTTGTAAAAATAGGATAAAAGATGTTCCTAATCCTAATTACAAATTAAAAAGTCGTCGTAATATGGTGACTACGTATGACCATTATACGATTGTTTCTGAGCAGTTTCGGGAGTTTTG
>CABTXD010000025.1:0-37453 GCA_902488665.1 uncultured Prevotella sp.
TTCAGACGTGTGCTCTTCCGATCTGCACAGGCGTACGTTTTGACTGGTGTCGGTGATGAGGGCTGTTTGTCGTTGGGCCGGTTCTATCGTGTCTTCGTAGATGCGGTCTTTGCTCTTTTCATCATCGTAATACCCGGACGTGCTGCCTTCTTCAGCCATGCCAGGTATCGTATTGTGGGTATGTGCTGTGCAGGTGTTCTGGTTGCCCAGCAATAGGACCAGAAATAGCAGTAGGGTTTGTATCCAGGTTTTCATCAATTTGTGGATGTATTTTGATAGGTTGTTTCTAAAGGATGCGGGTAGTGAGTACTACTGTCAGCGGCTATGGGATTACCTTCATATTGCTGTTACGCCGCTTATTGACCGCAAAGTTAAGTAATTTTTTATGAATTATTTGGATGAAAGTGATTGAAAATGATTTTTGCCTTTGCTTCTTTGATGATCTCGGTGAGCGTTTTTAGGTCAGCTTCCTTGATTCTTTTCACGCTTTTAAGGGCTTTTAGGAGTTGCTCTTTGGTTTTGGGCCCGATGCCTTTGATGTCATCTAATTCGCTGTGAAGTGCGTTTTTGCTTCGTTTGTCGCGATGGAAGGTAATGGCATATCGATGCACTTCGTCTTGAATGCGCGTGAGGAGGTGAAAAAGTTCGCTATCTGCTTTTAAACCAACTACTTGCGGCGGAAAACCAAACAGAAGTTCGTTGGTTCTGTGGTGGTCGTTTTTAGCTAGTCCTGCGATGGGTATTTGCAGGTGTAGTTCGTCTTCTACCACCTCTCTTACTACCTCCATCTGTCCTTTTCCACCATCGGTGATTATCAAGTCGGGTAGGGGTGTCTGCTCTTCCATCATCCTGCTGTATCGGCGACGCACCACCTCTTGCATAGATGCATAGTCGTCCGGACCGCTCACGGTCTTGATGTTGTATTTGCGATAGTCTTTCTTTGAGGGTTTCATGCCCTTAAATACGATGCAACCTGCTACGGCATCGGTTCCGGAGATGTTGGAGTTGTCGAAACATTCGATGTGATAGGGGAGCTTGGGGAGCTTGAGTTTGGTTTGCAATTCCTTCATCAAACGGGTCTGTTTTTGTTCGGGATTGAGCTTTTCCGATCGTTTGAGACGATCAAATTTATACTGCTTCCCGTTCATTTCAGACAGCTCCAGAAGGTGTTTTTTGTCCCCACGCTGGGGTATGAAAAAGGTGGCATTGTTCATACTCCAGTTGATGTCGAAGGGTACTATAATCTCTTTGGCCTGGCTTTTAAACCTGCTTCTGATCTCTTGGATGGCTGTGATGAGCAGTTCTTCGTCGCTTTCATCAAGTTTTCGCTTATATTCAAAGGTGAAACTCTGGTTGATAGTGCCGTTTTTCACATGGATATAGTTGATGAAAGCGTTCTTTTTTTGTTCGTCATCCGTGAGGGTAAACACGTCTAAGTCTTGTATGGTGTTGCTTACTACCTCACTCTTGGCCACGAAATTATTGAGCATTTCGTACTTTTGCTTAAGCTCTTCTGCCTCTTCAAACTTTAGTTCTTCTGCCTTTTTTAGCATTTGTTGGTAGAGTATCTTGCTCACTTCTCGGGTGTTTCCCTTTAATATTTCACAGGCCTGAGCGATGTTTTCCTGATAGTTTTCATGTGTCTGTTTTCCAACACAGGGCGCTTTGCAATTGTGTATATGATACTCCAAACAGGGCTTATACTTGCCTTGACTGATTCCTTCTGGGGTGATAGGGAAGCGGCAGGTGCGAGGTTTGTAGAGCTTCTTGATGAGTTCAAGCAGAGAATACATCATTGTGATTTGGCTATAAGGCCCATAATAGGTACCAAATCGCTTGTCAATGCGCCTTGTTTTGAAGATTCTGGGCAGATATTCTTTCGTCACACAGATGCTTGGGTAGGTCTTTCCATCCTTTAATAGTACGTTGTAGCGTGGATTGTACTTCTTGATCAGGCTGTTTTCGAGTAGCAATGCGTCTTCTTCTGTATTGACTACGGTGTACGTGATGTCCCAAACTTTGCTGACAAGAACTTTGGTTTTGTAGCGATCTACTTCCTTTCGGAAATACGAAGAGACGCGATTTTTCAAGTTTTTGGCCTTACCTACATAGATAATCTGGTGGTCTTTATCATAGAATTGGTAGCTGCCAGGCTTCCCTGGCATGCTCAATGCTATACTTTTTAGGTGGTCAATTCTCTTTAAGTTTTCCTCTTTGTTCATCGCTATAAGTTACTGTATTACAGGAAATGATAGTTTAATTGTTTCATGTGAAACATCTGTATCTCCTTAACCACGGTACGCTTTGCCGCAAATCTCGCGAGAGGGTAGTGGATCTTACGTTCCACTACCGCTTACATTTGTTACTGTTGATTAAAATTGCAACAGTGATTCAATCTCGATATCTTTGTCAAACTGCTCTCTACAGTGTGGAAACTCGCTCTTGAGTTCAATGATAAAGTTCGCATAAATCTTTTTGGGATGGAACTTCTTCACTAGATCACAGGCCGCTTTCATTGTCCCTCCAGTTGCTAACAGGTCGTCGTGTAATAGAACAATGTCATTCTCGTTGATAGCATCTTTATGAATTTCGATGGTGTCGATGCCGTATTCTTTGGCGTAACTTTCTTGCACTGTTTCGCAAGGAAGCTTGCCTGGCTTGCGACATAAGACGATTCCAGCACCCAATTTGATAGCGATAGCGGATGACATCACAAAGCCACGACTCTCGATTCCCACAATCTTTGTGATGCCTTTGTTTTTGTATAATTCGTACATTTCATCGCTGATGGTTCGTAAACACTCAGGATTTTTGAATAGAGTAGTAACATCTCTGAAGTTCACTCCTTTGATTGGCCAATCTTGTATGCTGCGCAAATTGTCCAAAAGTAATTTGTTGTTCATTATTAATGCGTTATGTTGTTATTAAATATCTTATTGTTTCATGTGAAACATATCCGCCATATGATTCCTTTCGATATAAGTTATCTCCCTAATAGAACCAGAAGAACATTGATATCGCTTGGTGAAATACCCGGTATTCTGCTGGCTTGTGCGAGCGTTTCGGGGTCGATTCGCTCTAATTTTTGACGGGCTTCCGTAGATAATTCATGTAATTCGCTATATTGAAAGCGTCCTTTTATCTTGATATCTCTTAGGCGGTGCATCTTTTCGGCCATGAGTTTTTCACGCTCAATGTAACCTTTGTATTTGATTTTTATCTCTGTTGCCTCTGCAATCTCTTCCTTTCGGTTGTGAGGTTTGTTGAGCATTTCTTTCAAAGTTGTAATGTGTTCGGCAAGTTGTGTCAACGATACTTGTGGTCGTCCCACGAGGTCAGATATCTTGGAGGTGCCGTGAAGGGGAGAGGTTCCTATGCTTTCAAGGAAATTGTTGATTTCATTCGGTTTAATCGGTGTTTGATTACAGAAGTCAAGAAGAACCTTAATGCTTTCCTTCTTCTGCATCCACCAATCGTAACGCTCGCGACTTGCCAGTCCTAATTGGTACGCCTTCTCCGTCAATCGTGCGTCGGCATCGTCTTGTCTCAATAGAATTCTGTATTCAGCGCGTGATGTGAACATGCGATAAGGCTCATCAACTCCTTTGGTTGTCAAGTCATCTATCAGTACACCGATGTAGCTTTCATCGCGGTGCATGATGAAAGGTTCGCTGTTGGTGCAATGCAGTGCAGCGTTCACTCCAGCCACCAAACCTTGTCCGGCTGCCTCTTCATATCCGGTAGTACCATTCACCTGCCCAGCTAAGAACAACCCTTTCAAAACCTTCGATTCCAACGTTCGTTTCAATTGGGTAGGGTCAAAGTAATCATACTCTATGGCATAGCCGGCTCGGTAGATCTTTGCATCGCGAAAAGCAGGTATCTTGTGGATTGCTTCCAACTGTATATGCAACGGCATACTCGATGAAAAGCCGTTCAAATACATTTCGTTTGTGCTTTCTCCTTCTGGCTCTAAAAACAGTGGATGTTGGTCTTTGTCGGGAAAGGTGACAAGCTTTGTCTCCACAGAAGGGCAATAACGAGGGCCTGTACTTTGTATTTGTCCGTTGAAAAGGGGAGAATCTGACAATCCTTGCCTCAGTACTTCGTGGCATTCTTGATTGGTAAAACATGTCCAACAAGGTAGTTGTTTCAGCTTCCTATGTTCACTCATGTAGCTGAATTGATGAAAATCGTTCTCACCATCCTGCCGCTCCATGTCCTCAAAATGCACCGTTCGCGCGTCAATTCTGACAGGAGTACCTGTCTTCATGCGGTCCACACGGATGCCGTGCCTCGAAATACTCTCACTCAAATGATACACCGCAGGCTCGGCACAACGTCCGCCTGGCAGTTGATGTCGCCCGATATGCATCAGACCATTCAAGAAGGTTCCCGCTGTGATAACCACGCTTTTCGCTCTAAACTCAACTCCCCAAACGGTAATTACGCCAACAGCTTCTCCGTTTTCTACTATCAATTCCCGGGCTTCATCTTGCCAGATGTCAAGAAGTGGGGTGTTGTCCAACACTTTTCTCCATTCCCAGATGTATTTTCCTCGGTCGCATTGTGCGCGAGGACTCCATACAGCAGGACCTTTACCCTTGTTGAGCATACGAAATTGGATGGCCGTTGCGTCGGTAATGAGGCCCATCTGTCCCCCCAAGGCGTCAATTTCGCGAACGATTTGTCCTTTCGCTATGCCGCCAATGGCTGGGTTGCAACTCATCTGTCCCACCTTGTTCATGTCCATGGTGATTAGACATGTACGGGCTCCCATGTTGGCAGATGCTGTTGCTGCCTCACAACCAGCATGTCCACCACCTATTACTATAACGTCATATTTGAATTTCATATTGATCAATTACCTTTCTTCTCCATGGGCATTTCTTGTTTCTGCGGGCCTGACAAGGCCTTTTCGTTGCCCAAATCTGTTATCCTTTCGATTCGTTGTGTCGTTGCGCAGGCATTATTGTAAATGTCTGATAAACAAAGAACACAATACATCGCAAAAGTACGCAATAAATTTTAATTATGACTTGATTACGAATTAAAAACCCTTTTTACTCCGATTTATTCAGTATATTTTATCTATCTTTGCGTCATATTGTCGTGGATCATCCCGGTAGAACAATGGTAGGATTGAACCTCTACCGCCCTTTATCTTTTTAAATTATGAATTATCTTAAACTTGGAACTATTTTATTCGTAGGACTTTTGTCCTCCCATGTGAGCATGTCACAAGTGTCTGATTTCGATTTGTCATCACAACGCAAGGAAAGTGCAGACGTACCAAGGTTGACAGGGCATCAAGTTGATCACAAAGGATTGATAATCAATCCAGTACCAAACTATCTCAATTTATCCATTAGTGGGACAATAGATGTCACGACTGGGGTGAAACTATCTACTAAACTCGGTCGGCAGAAACGAGATATCAAAGAAGATTTGGCCTTTCTGCCCTTGCAATCCGCTGGCATTCCCTTGAACATTGCCTTGGAAAAGACTGCTGGGAGCCACGATGTGAAGCCCGTCAGCGGTGCTTATTCGTTGCGTATTAATCGGCAAGGCATTGATATTGTGGGCTATGATGATGTCGGTGTGTACTATGGCATCCAGACTTTGCGCCAGATTATGGAAAGCCCCATCGCACAAAATGGCAAGACCCTGCCTTATTTAGAGGTCAATGATTATCCCGTATTCCCATACCGTGGCATCATTGAAGGATTCTATGGAACCCCCTGGTCACACAAGGTGCGCCTGTCGTTGATAGATTTTTATGGAAAATATAAGTTGAACACATACGTTTACGGCCCCAAAGACGACCCTTACCACAGTTCACCCAATTGGCGAAAACCTTATCCGGCGGACGAAGCAAAGAACATTCATGAGCTGGTAGAAGCCTGTGATAAAAATAGGGTAGAGTTTGTTTGGGCCATTCATCCGGGCAAAGACATCAAGTGGAATGAGGAAGATTACAACAACCTGAAGCACAAATTCGACCTGATGTACCAACTGGGAGTCCGCTCGTTCGCCATCTTCTTTGATGATATCTCTGGTGATGGAACCAACCCAGCCAGGCAAGTAGAGCTGTTGAACCGCCTGACAAAAGAATTTGTCAAGGTCAAAGGAGACGTTTCGCCACTCATCATTTGTCCTACAGACTATAGCCGCGCTTGGGCCAACCCTACGCCCGAAGGCAGCTTGTCGGTGTATGGTCGCACCTTAGACCCATCGGTGAGGGTGTTCTGGACAGGTGATGTCGTATGCAGTGACGTCACACGAACGACCTTAGCGTGGGTCAATTCACGCATCAAGCGGCCGGCTCTCTTTTGGTGGAACTATCCCGTGACCGACTATGTGCGCCACATCGTGTTGCAAGGACCTGTCTATGGACTGGAAAACACCGTCACCGCAGGCGAGATGACCGGTCTGTTGAGCAATCCTATGGAGCATGGTGAAGCCTCTAAACTTGCCCTGTACAGCGTTGCTGACTATGCCTGGAACCCTACAGCCTATAACGCATTGGACAGTTGGGAGCGCGGATTGGCGGTGATGGCACCGCAGGCAAAGGACGCATATCGAACCTTTGCCATCCATTCTGCCGACACAGAAACGGGTTATCGGCGTGACGAATCGTGGGAAACAACAACCTTCAGCCTGGATCATTATACCCCAAAACAATATGATGACCTCATGCGTGAGTTCGAAAAGATAGAGAAGGTGCCGGCACAATTGGAGCAAGGATTGGCCAATCAAGGGCTGTTCAGCGAGTTGCGGCCATGGCTCATCGAGTTCGGCAAGCTGGGAACACGAGGTAAAAATGCGTTGAAACTCATGGAGAAGTTCAAGCATGAAGCCCCAGAGGCATTCTGGAACAGCTATGTGCAGAACCTCATGAGCGTGGAAGACAAGAAGGCTTACGACGCCCATCGGTCGGGAACCATGAAGCTACAGCCGTTCTATGAAAAGGCCATGGAGGACATGAGCGAGGCCTTCTATGAGCAACTCGCAGGGAAAAAGTCAGCCGTACAGCGTCCTATCGGGTCTTATCCCAGTGTGTATACCACGCAGAGCAAGAACATGCTGGATGACGATTCCCTCTCATTCTATCATTCGGGCATCGCACAAAAGACGGGTGATTGGATTGGACTGGACCTGGGAAAGGTGATGCCGATTTGGGAAGTTGACCTCAAGCAAGGCCGCAATGCGACAGATGACGTAGATTATTTCGACCATGCCATCCTCGAATGCTCAACTGATGGACAGTCCTGGACCCCGCTTATCGCCGACCTTCAGAAGCAATACGATATTCATTGGACGGGGCAGGGCGTGCAGGGACGCTATGTGCGCTTGCGCAAACTGCCTTCAGAGAAGACCCATTGGTTGGCCATTCGCACCTTCAAGGTCAATCCTATCACGTTGTCACGCCTGGATTTTGACGTACAAACAGACCAAGGCGATGCGGCCATCTGTGCTTTTGATGAACAACCTTTGACCTCTTTCCATCTCGCTGGCACCCTTTCGTTCGACATTCCCAAGCATACGCAGCGTTATATTTTGTTGATGAAGCTGTCCGAAAATCAGTCGGTTAAGGTGAAACAACATGACAAGAAGGGGCGTGTGGTGGCAGAAACTACCGTTAGCTCATCCTTCCATCAACTTGATGTCACGAAAAAAGCTACCCGCCTAACTATCGAAGGCAACGCTGAAATCTTTGAAATCATCCGCAAGTAAACGAATAAAAATAAGGTGTGCCAGTTTGATGACACACCTTATTTTTATGCCGATACAGCGGCACATCGTCCCTTGTCTGACCTCGATCAACGGGCTGGTACTTCTTTTTTAGCTTGCGATGCTCGTGGTGATTTCTTCTTTTTGTTCACCTTGAACTTGTCAAATCCCAGTCCGTACACACCGATAACCGCACTCTGAGAGACAAAAGCCTCTGGATCTATCTCGTCAATCGTTCTGAAAATCATGGACGACTCTGTTTGTTTAGCCAGTACGAAAAGCATTTTCATGTCGCGTCCCGAGTAAAATCCGTTGCCTGTGAGCGTGGTACATCCTCGTTGAACCGTCGTATTGATGGCCTTGCCTATCTCTTCGTATTTTTCTGAGATGATGAAGAATTGAACCGAACGCCGGTTCATGTTCACCACTTTGTCCACGCAGGCCGAAGAAACAATGAGCACCACATAGCCATACAACACCTGCTCCCAGTCGTGCAGCACCAGGTAGCTGGACGTGATGATGGTGATGTCGCAGAGCAAAATCACCTTTCCCAGCGAGATGTCATGATATTTGTTGATCATGGCCGCAATGACATCCGTTCCTCCCGTGCTGCCGTTGCTCGACAATCCCATTCCGATGCTCGACCCCATGAGCACAGCTCCCAGAATGGCCGCCATGAAAGGTTGGTCGTTGATGATTGCCTCATCGTGTGTCACTTGTCTGATGAGCCACACAAACATGGCGAAAGTAAGGGCTGCATAGATGGTCTTAACGCAAAATCGCCACCCCAGAATCTTGAGCGCAAAGGCCAGCAGGGTGGCGTTGATGACCAGGTAAGTGACCTCTACGGGAATATTAAAGCCCCAATAGATGATAGACGAGATACCTGTGATGCCGCCCATGCCGATGTGGTTGGGCAGTAAGAAGACGGTTAGGCCTAAGCTGCCCATGAGCATGGCCAGTGTGATGACGGCGTAATCTTTCAGTTCTGATTTCTTTTTTCTTGGCATGGTGAGTTTGTTTTTTAGCGTCTTGTTATTCCTTGTTGTACCTTAGATGGTACGAAAGGATGTCGTCGGCAAAGTTACGAAAAAGTAGTTTATCTGTATCGCATTGCCCCTAAAATGTGCTGATGATGTGTGAACCGTAACTCCAATGTAGCTGTTCTTGGGATGCGCTTGAGCCCTTTCCCGAAAACGGTTTGATGGTGTTTCGTTCAAAAATGTTCCATTTCTTTACTAAAAAACAGCACTAAAATGGCACTTCAAAACTTTCAATATAGAAAAAATCAATAGGCAAGGAAGAAGCAAACAAGCTATCATGAAGCAAGAAAAATGAGGTTTTAGGGCAAAAGCAATGCGTTTAAGGTGTTAGATGCATGATATTGCCGCCCAATAAACATGGTATTGCGCGGCAAAAGCATGCCAATATCTGCCTAAAAGCTATGCTTTTGTGCTTAAAATAGCGCACCATTTGAAGAATATTTGTGTCTTGATTTTGTAAGATGTTGTATGTCAAGAGAATACGGATATTGCTCATTTCTGGCGTATTTGGGACGAAAGTGAAGGCTGTTCGTAAATACGCAAATTATAAGAGAGTGTGTTGTCAAGATATTTCACCAGTAGGAGCGTGTTCAATCGCGTTTTATAGCATAGCCTTCATGTTTCAGCAAACGGTTGTCAAGTTCGGACGTTGTCACCATGTTTAGCCGCATTACGCACCCAACAATATGCGAATAAAATCAGATGTGCACCTTAAAAGTGTTAAAATCATGATGTTCAGCCTTGCATATAGAAAAAACTCACTATATTTACATTCATTTTGAAATAACTAAAAATTGTTTTGTCGATATGGAAGATAACACGCAGCAGCAGGGATTGCAATTGGAGTTGAATCCCGAGGTGGCTCAGGGTAAGTATGTAAATCTGGCCTTGATCTCACACTCCAGTTCAGAGTTTGTACTTGATTTTACCAGTATTTTGCCCGGAATACCCAAACCCCAGGTGGTGAGTCGTGTGGTGATGGCACCCGAACATGCCAAACGACTTCTCATGGCCTTACAGGAGAACATCTATAAATACGAGCAGCAGTTCGGCAAGATTCAACTGCCAGAGATGGCTGGCCGCACCATTGCTCCTTTCGAAGGCACAAAGGGGGAAGCGTAGATTGCGCTCCCTTTGGTGATAGGCTTTGGCTCTTTTGGCGATAGATTGTTCTTCCTTTTGCCAATATGGCTAAGACTGTGGGTCGTTCGTGAAACTTTTTTCACGTTTTCTTGCTGTTTTCGTTAAGTCGTATCTGCGTAAAATCGGTTCCTCATCTTTGTCTTTCTCGGCCCCTTGATGAGTTTTCTCGTATTTTCAAAGAAAAACTTTGAGTTATCATTAAATTGTAGTATTTTTGCAACGGCTAGCGGTATCTGATACCTAAAAATGAGGATGTTTGATGGTGAACACTTGTAAAGAACACCAGCCAAGGAACAACTATTTAAACGCACACATCAATATACTAACATTTAAATACTTTAATTATCAATCATTTATGTGGTTAATCAATTCATCTATTGGTAGAAAAGTGGTCATGTCGGTTACCGGCATTGCGCTTATTCTGTTCCTGACATTTCACATGTCAATGAATGTTGTCGCCCTCTTTTCAGGAGAAGCGTACAACATGATTTGTGAACTTTTGGGTGCCAACTGGTATGCGGTGGTAGCTACGATAGCACTTGCAGCTTTGGTTGTTTGTCATATCGTCTACGCATTCATCCTGACGGCACAAAACCTGCGGGCTCGCGGCAACGAACGTTATGCCGTTACGCAAAGAAGCTCTAAGGTAGAGTGGGCATCTCAAAACATGTTGGTGTTAGGCATCATCATTCTTTTGGGCTTACTTCTTCACTTGTACAATTTCTGGTACAACATGATGTTTGCCGAGATCTTTCACATTGCCGACCCGTTAGGCAATCCTGCTGACGGATTTGGTTACATTCGTGAAACATTCGCACAACCTCTGTACGTGGTGCTGTATGTCATTTGGCTGGTTGCCATCTGGTTCCACCTCACGCATGGCTTCTGGAGTGCGATGCAAACACTTGGAATCAGCAACAAGATCTGGTTCAATCGATGGAAGACCATCGGCGAGGTGTACACCACGTTGCTGATGTTGGGCTTCCTTGTTGTTGTTCTCGCATTTGCCTTTGGCTGCGCGCCAAGTTTGTGCTGTGCGTAATTGTTTAATCTGATTACATGTAAGGAAGAATATTATGACACAAATAAATTCAAAAATACCTGAAGGACCAGTAGCTGAGAAGTGGACCAATTACAAGGCTCACCAGCGTTTGGTTAACCCAAAGAATAAATTAAAATTGGATGTCATCGTTGTTGGTACAGGCTTAGCAGGTGCCAGTGCTGCCGCTTCGTTGGGCGAGATGGGATTCAATGTATTCAACTTTTGTATTCAAGACTCGCCTCGCCGTGCACACTCTATTGCTGCACAAGGAGGAATCAATGCTGCCAAGGATTATCAGAATGACGGTGACTCTGTTTATCGTTTGTTCTATGATACCGTAAAAGGTGGCGACTATCGTGCTCGCGAAGCTAACGTTTACCGTTTGGCAGAGGTGTCGAATGCTATCATCGACCAATGTGTGGCACAAGGCGTACCATTCGCTCGTGAATACGGTGGCATGCTCGCCAACCGTTCGTTTGGTGGCGCACAGGTAAGTAGAACATTCTATGCCAAAGGCCAGACAGGTCAGCAGCTGCTGTTAGGTGCTTACTCATCACTGATGTGTCAAGTACATGCAGGCAAAGTAAAGCTCTATACGCGTTACGAGATGGAGGACGTTGTCATTATTGACGGTCGTGCTCGTGGTATCATTGCCAAGAATTTGGTGACTGGTAAGTTAGAGAGATTCTCTGCCAATGCCGTAGTAATTGCCACTGGTGGATACGGAAATGCTTATTTCCTTTCTACCAATGCAATGGGATGTAACTGTACCGCTGCTGTTCAGTGCTACCGTAAAGGAGCTTATTTTGCTAACCCTTCGTATGTACAGATTCACCCCACCTGTATTCCTGTACATGGTGACAAGCAGTCGAAGCTGACGCTGATGTCAGAATCGTTGCGTAACGACGGTCGTATTTGGGTTCCTAAGAAGATTGAAGATGCCAAGGCATTGCAGGCAGGAACGAAACAAGGCTGGGAAATTCCAGAAGAGGACCGCGATTACTATTTGGAGCGTCGCTACCCAGCATTTGGTAACTTAGTGCCTCGTGATGTGGCTTCGCGTGCTGCGAAGGAGCGTTGCGACAAGGGATTTGGTGTGAACAACACTGGTTTGGCTGTGTTCCTCGACTTCTCTGAGTCGATCAATCGATTGGGACTTGATGAAATCATGCAGCGTTATGGAAACCTCTTCGAGATGTATGAAGAGATTACAGACGTGTTCCCTGGTGACATGGCGAACGAAATCAATGGTGAAAAGTACTACAAGCCCATGATGATCTTCCCCGCTATCCATTATACCATGGGTGGTATCTGGGTAGATTATGAGTTGATGACCTCTGTCGCAGGACTGTTTGCCATCGGTGAGTGCAACTTCTCTGATCACGGTGCTAACCGCTTGGGAGCTTCAGCGTTGATGCAAGGTTTGGCAGATGGTTACTTTGTGTTGCCATACACCATTCAAAATTATTTGGCAGACCAAGCTGTTTGGCCACGTCTTTCTACCGATCTTCCAGAGTTTGAAGAGGCAGAAAAGAAGGTACAAGCAGAGATTGACCGTTTGATGAATATCAAGGGTAAGCGCTCTGTCGATTCTATTCACAAGGAGTTGGGTCACATCATGTGGGAACATGTGGGAATGGGTCGTACCAAGGAAGGTCTTGAAGAAGGCTTGAAGATGATAGCAGACTTACGTAAAGAGTTCGATACCAACCTGTTTATCCCTGGTTCTAAGGAAGGTCTGAACGTTGAGTTGGATAAAGCTATCCATTTGCGTGATTTCTTATTGATGGGCGAACTCGTTGCTTACGATGCCATCTCTCGTAATGAGAGTTGTGGAGGTCACTTCCGTGAGGAGTATCAAACACCTGAGGGAGAGGCAAAACGTGACGATGAAAACTATTTCTATGTAGGTTGTTGGAAGTACCAGAACAATGATGAAACTGCCCCCGAGTTGCTCAAAGAACCTCTCGAGTACGAGGCCATCAAGGTACAGACACGTAATTATAAGAATTAATAGTTAGTTTTTGAGTTTCTTAGTTTTTAAGTTTTTAAGTTTCTCCACTGGCTTATCAACCCTGTAATAAATATAAAGTACAATATAAGATGGGCACATTTCGAGATCTATCCGTTTGGCAAAAGAGCATGAATCTTACTCGTAAGGTTTATGAACTAACGGCTTCTTATCCTCAAGAAGAGCGTTTTGGACTTGTTAGTCAAATGCGTCGATGTGCCGTTTCCATACCTTCAAATATATCGGAGGGTTATGGCAGAGAGACAAACAATGAGCATATACGATTTTTGTACATATCATTGGGCTCGTGCAACGAGTTGGAAACGCAGCTCATCTTATCTAAAGATTTAGCTTTCGTTACAACAAATGCTTGTCAAGAGCTGGTAAACTTAGTAGATGAAGTTTCAAAAATGCTCAAATCTTTAATTTATACAGAAAAGTACAAATGACCTTTTTAGATAGGTTTTACGTTGCAAGTCAGTAAAAAGAGGAACTGAAAAAACTTAAAAACTCACAAACTCATCAACTCATAAACTCAAAACACCATGTCAAAAAATATAAGTTTTACAATTAAATTTTGGCGTCAGAACGGTCCTAAAGACAAGGGACATTTTGACACTCACGAGATGAAGAATATCCCTGACGATACTTCTTTCCTCGAAATGCTTGACATCCTCAATGAGGAACTCATAGAGGATGGGAAAGAACCGTTTGTTTTCGATCACGACTGTCGTGAAGGTATCTGCGGTATGTGCTCACTCTATATCAATGGTGTGCCACACGGAAAGACCGAACGTGGAGCAACAACGTGCCAGTTGTACATGCGCCGTTTCAACGATGGCGATGTCATTACCGTTGAACCTTGGCGTTCGGCAGGCTTCCCTGTCATCAAAGATTGTATGGTAGACCGTAACGCTTTCGACAAAATCATCGCTGCCGGTGGCTACAATACCATTCGTACAGGACAGGCACAGGATGCCAATTCCATCCTTATTTCTAAGGAGAAGGCCGATGAGGCCATGGACTGTGCTTCCTGCATCGGTTGTGGTGCCTGCGTAGCAGCATGTAAGAACGGCTCTGCCATGCTCTTCGTTAGCTCCAAAGTTAGCCAGTTGGCGTTGTTGCCACAAGGCCGTCCAGAGGCTGCTAAGCGTGCCAAAGCCATGGTTCTCAAGATGGATGAATTAGGATTTGGTAACTGTACCAATACTCGTTCATGCGAAGCCGTATGTCCAAAGAACGAGTCGATTGCTAACATCGCACGACTGAACCGTGAATACATCACGGCAAAGTTTAAGGATTAAGCAACGCTTGTTTTGCAAATTCACGCTTTAGTCGGGCGTATTTGCAATTCTTAAACTCATAAATATAGCCCATACGTCATCTTTGACGTATGGGCTTTTATGATGTTTACATTAAGTGGACGCATCAAGTGGATGCATGTTTGTGGTTTAACGATTGACGAGAAGCCGTTTACTAAAGTATCTTACGGGATACCATACAGCCATCCAACCAACGGCAATCACCGTGATGAAGATTAAGAAAATATCTAAATAGTGCACACTAACGGGATAAGCATTGACAACAAAGTCACCAGATTTTTGCCCAAGTGATACGAAACCGAAGGTCTGTTGAAGCCAACAGAGCAACAAGCCCAACAGAATGCCTATGAGAGCACCTATGACTGAAATCATTCGACCTTCGAAAAGAAAGATTTTAGTGATTTGTTTGTCGCTGGCTCCGATGTTTCTTAATGTTACCACATCGTTCTTCTTGTCAATCATGAGCATGGAAAGCGAACCGATGATGTTAAAGCATGCCACCACCAAGATAAACGTTAGGAAGAAATAAGCGATAATCTTCTCGATCTGCATAATCTTGAATGTGTCCGCTTGTTGTTCAAAACGGTCAAGCACCTTGTACCTACTTCCTACGATAGCTTGTATCTCTTTCTTCACCTCCTTGAGGTTACTGTTCTCTTGAAGCCGCAGTTCAAGCGAGGAGATGCGCCCCTTCATGTCAAAAAGGTTGCGTGCAAATTCAATGGAAGTGAGTATATGTCCCTTGTCATATCTGGCTTGATTCACCGAAAACACCACGCCTGGTGACAGAAGAGAGTCTACCGCAAACCCGCTGGCAGGATTACTCATGTCCAACTGTCCTGACCGTTTGGGTGCGTAGATCTTGAGATAACCGTTCCAAGTTGCACCAACATCAAGTGTTTGTGCCAATCGAATGCCGATGATACCATACTCCAAATTGCCGGCGTGCAACTCATATTCGCCGTCTCCATACAGGATTTCCTTGATGTGGGTGAGCTTATCAAAATTGTCATCCACGCCTTTGATGGTCACCATGGTTAGTTTGTCGCCATACATGGCCATTGCCATGTCCTCCACATTCTCTGTGGCAACATCCACCTGACGAAGCTGTTTAACCTTCGTGAGCAAGGAGTCGTTGGCGTTGGCTGATTTCCCTTCCGTAGGAACTACTTCGAGTTGTGGGTCGAAGTTGGTCAGAAAAGAGGCCACCAAGTCATGAAAACCGTTGAAAACGCTCATCACAATGACCAATGCCATCGTTGCCACCGCAACACCTATCACAGAGATAATGGAGATGACATTGATGGCATTCGTGCTCTTTTTTGAAAAGAGATAACGACGTGCGACAAATAAAGGGAAGTTCATCTATTGGAATATTTGTACTCTGAGTCGTTGTTTTACTTCTTCAACAATTCGTCGATGTGTTCGATGTAATCAAGGCTGTCGTCGATGAAGAAACGCAATTCGGGAACAATACGCAGCTGATTGCGTACGCGTGTGCCCAAGTCGTAACGAATGGTTTTCTCATTTGCCGTGATGTTCTTGATGATTTCCTCCGCTTTTTCTGAGGGAAAAATACTCAAGTAGGCCGTGCAAATGCTCAAATCAGGACTGACACGTACTCGGGTAACACTTACCATGACACCATGGGTAGCTCTTGTTTGCGATTGAAATATGATGGCGAGTTCTTTTTGAAGCAGTCGCGCGATGCGGTTTTGTCTTGTCTCTTGCATAAAATTTGTATTTTAAGGGTGTACAATTTAGTGGAAAACTTAGTGGAAGACAAAGATAATTATAATAGTTGACAAATAAATCTTTTTTCGTATTTTTGTGCCGATGGTGACAACTCCTCCAACAAAACAACAGACAAGAATCTTGGAGTTAGATTATCTCAAGTGTGTGTTTATTCTCTTGATGATAGTTTTTCATCTTGTCTATATTGGCAATCGCTATCCTATTGCCAAGGCTTTTGTGTACACGTTCCACATGCCTGGATTTCTCATTATTTCGGGTTACTTGCTCAATGTTCACAAGCCCGTTCCGCAGTTCTTGCGCTATATACAGTGGATTCTCGTACCTTATTTGCTGATGGAGAGTGGGTATGTGGCCATGGCGTCTATCTTACCCATTCGTGAGCATATTCAGCAGCTCACCTTTGGTTTGTTTCTTGAGAAACTGTTTTTACACCCTTTGGGCCCTTATTGGTACCTGCACACGCTGATGTTGTGTGGAATCGTTACCTATGTCGTTGCCCAATTTGCGGGTCGTCATCGTGTATGGATGCTGTTGGGCGTGTTGCTATGTTTGTGGGTGTTGGCACTTTTGGGACTTGTTACCTGGATTAATGCCGTGTATTTTTGTGTAGGTGTCGCATTGCGTCTGTATCATCGCCCTTTCGTTGATACATTCCATCCCGCATGGTGGTCGTTCATAGGTGTTGTGTTAGTTGTCACTTGCGTGCCTAATGCGCTTCAAAGGCACACCATAGGGGGCATGCTTATCGTGTATTTCGTCATCTCTTTCTTGCTTTGGGTGTATCCTTATTTGCCCAAAGAAGTGGCAAAAATCTCCCATTTCATCGGTAGAAATTCTCTTATCTTGTTGCTTTTCTCTCCTATGTTTACGGTGCTTTCCAAGCTGTTTCAGTCCTATCTGTTGTTCGAACCGTCAGGAATGCTTTTCATGTTGGTGGCGTTGCTGTTTACGGTAGTTGGCAGTTTCACTGTTGCCTATACCTTGCAAAAGTTGCATATAGCACTGTATATGTTTGGAAAGTCAAGGATTATCAAGTGACCATCCGTCTGTTTGTCTTTTTAAGAGCTTCTTGTCATTCGTTTAACTTCTTCCTAATGATGGTCAAACCGTCGCGAATGGGCAAGATTACTTTTTCCACTCGTGCATCTTGTGCGATGAAATCGTTGAAATGGGCTATCCCTTGTGTCTGTGCATCGTGCTGATAGTGCGGGTCAATCACATGACCATCCCACAACGTATTATCGGCAAGAATGAATCCACCAGGTCGCAATAGCTTCAACACCGTTTCGTACGTTTTTATATAGGTGCGCTTGTCGCCGTCGATAAATGCCATGTCAAACACGACATTTAGCTTGGGAGCTTCCACGTTTGCGTCGCCAATAATGAAATGAATCTTTGATGCCACAGGACTGTTTTCTATCCATGGACGTGTAAAATCCTCCATTTCATCGTTGATTTCAAACGTATACAGCCGGCCGTCTTCATCCAATCCCTCCGCCATACAAATGGCACTGTAACCACTGAAGGTGCCTACTTCTAAAACATTCTTAGGCCGAACCATCTCTACCAGCATCTTGAGCAGCCGTCCTTGCAAATGTCCACTGGCCATACGTCCATGCACGGTGTGGATGTTTGTGGCGCGATAAAGGCGGTATAGATAATCGCCTTCGGCATCAATGTGTGCGAGCAGATAGCGTTCTAATTCAGTATTCACGGGAAGTTTTTTAGTTTATGAGTTTTTTAGTTTATGAGTTTACGAGTTCACAAGTTGATGGTTTTTTGACTGACCAGTTCATTAGCGTTCAACTTACAAGCCATTAACTCGTGAACTTGTAAACTTGTCAACTCGTAAACTTGTGAACTTGTAAACTTATCAACTATCCAACTACCGCCTCGATTGCCAATTTATACGAGTTCAACCCAAAGCCTGCAATGACACCAAGGCATGCCGATGAAATCATGCTTTTATGGCGAAACTCCTCCCGCGCGTGCACGTTCGAGATATGAACCTCCACGACAGGTGTGGTGAGCGAGCGGATACAATCGAGCAAGGCAATGCTGGTGTGGGTGTAAGCACCTGCGTTGAGCACGATACCATCGTACGAAAAACCCACTTCTTGCAACTTGTTGATGAGTTCACCCTCGATGTTGCTTTGGTAATAATCAATCTCCGTCTGTGTAAAATCGTGGCGCAACTTCTGTAAAAACTCGTCAAACGAGCGGTTGCCGTAAATGTCTGGTTCCCGTTTGCCCAGCAAGTTGAGGTTCGGGCCGTTGATGATCATTATTTTCATAATTCGCCTTAATTGTTTATCTTTGCAGTATTGCTGCCACCCGCGCTTCACTCTCTTTGATGCAGCGTGAATGAGTGGCAGGTGTATGTTGCAAAAATACGCATTATTATGGAAAGCAACAAAGAATCTATCGCGAATGTTGTCAAGGCCTACACGCGCTATCTGAAACTTGAACGCAACTATTCTCCCCATACGTTGGATGCCTATCAGCGCGACTTGCGTTGGCTGTTGGATTATTGTGAGAACGTTGGGGTGCATCCTAAGGACATGCAGTTGAAAGATTTAGAGCTGTTTGCAGGCCAGTTGCACGAACACCATATCGGCCCTACCTCGCAAGCTCGCATCCTGAGTGGCGTGCGTTCGTTCTACCGTTTCCTGGTTCTTGATGGCTACATCGAACAAGATCCTACCGAGTTGTTGGAATCTCCGCGCCTTGGGGAGCATCTGCCCGAGGTGCTCTCCACCGAAGAAGTTGACATGATAGAGAACAGCATCGACCTATCTAAACCCGAAGGACAGCGCAACAAGGCCATCATTGAGGTGTTGTTCTCGTGCGGTTTGCGCGTGTCAGAGCTGGTCAACCTGAAGCTCTCCAATCTGTATTTGGACGAAGGCTTCATCCGCGTCACCGGCAAGGGCAACAAAGAGCGACTCGTACCCATCTCGCCCAAAGCCATCAAAGAACTGAATCTTTGGTTTCTCGACCGCAATTTGATGAAGATAAAACCCGGTGAACAAGACTATGTGTTCCTCAATCGCCGTGGCGCTCATCTCACTCGCACCATGATTCTCATCATGTTGAAACGCCAAGCCCAGGCGGCTGGCATCCAGAAAACCATCTCTCCGCACACCCTTCGCCACTCGTTCGCCACCGAACTACTGAAAGGTGGGGCCGACCTTCGCGCCATTCAAGTGATGCTGGGACATGAAAGCATTGGCACCACTGAAATCTATACGCACATCGACACTACGACCTTGCGCGAGGAGATACTCCTGCATCACCCGCGAAACGCCAAAGATAGGACCGATGAAGCCGACAGACCGTCTGCCAACAACCTTGAAAGTCAACAGTAGACGCATGCTGACCAATATGAACATGCAAACTCTCATGAATCTCGATTTACAAGTATTTAGAAGCGTGGCTCACCATCTGAGCTTCACCAAGGCCTCACAAGAGCTGTATATCAGTCAGCCTGCCATCAGCAAGCACATCCAGAAACTGGAGGCCGCTTACCATGTTAGATTGTTCGACCGACTGGGCAACCGCATCTCGCTGACACAGGCCGGGCGACTGTTGCTGAAGCATAGCGACGTGTTGGCGGCCGATTACCAGCGACTCGACTTTGAGATGAACCGGCTGCGGCAGCGCGTCAGTGGTGGGATACGCATTGGGGCCAGCACCACCATCTCGCAGTATGAGCTACCCCAGATGCTGGCCAACTTTCTCAAAGCTTACCCGCAGACGGACGTCTCGGTTATCAGTGGCAACTCAAGGGAGATAGAGGCAGCCCTGATGGATGGTAAGATAGACATCGGATTGGTAGAGGGCATTGTGCGGCAACCGCCCTGCAAGTATTCTTTCCTGATGAAAGACGAGTTGGTGGCCATTGTCCGGTCGGGACATCCGCTAACGCAGCGTGGTTCCATCACTATCGGTGATTTGTGTAAACAGCCGCTGGTGTTGCGCGAGATGGGGTCGGGTACGCTCGATGTCTTCGAGCGTGAGCTGAAAAGAAACCTGTTAACGCTTGCAGACATGAACGTTCAGCTATACCTCGGCAGTACCGAAAGCATCAAGCGATTCATTCTACATTCCAACTGCATGGGCATCATTTCCATCCGCGCGGTGCGAAAAGAGGTGCTGGAAGGCGAATTGAAGGTGATTGAGATAGAGGATATGAAGTTGGAAAGAGATTTTGTTTTTGTAGAAAAACACGGTGAGAGCGGCCAATTAGTCAATGTCTTCAAGCGGTTTGTTACGTCAGAATGTAAGGGGTGAGACCTGTCGAAATGCCTTACAAGTCAACTGTTAAAAGTTGCACGAACGCTCATTTTTATACATGCAGGTTTTGCCTCGAGTTTCCTTTCAAATAGAAAAAACAAGACTGCAAATATGCGTTTTTCAGGGTACATTTTGCGTGTTGAAAACTTAGTAGCATGCCTTTGACTGCCAATCTCTATGCTTTTATGTCCCAAAGGCGTACTGATTGATGACCGAAGACATAGAGATTACGAGGCAAAAAGGCCGCTTTTACCGAGTGTTTTGTATGGGAGTAAATTGCAAAGTGTTGATAATGAGCGCAGTACATTTTTGCGATATTTTGAAAAATCTTATGCCTCGTGCGGAATACGCCAAGGATTTTAGTTAAAAAACGTAAAGTTTTCTGTGTGATTGTATAGATATGTAGGCGGGTGAATGTTGTGTTGTTCTTGCCGTTATAACTACAGGTTATGGGTTATAGTTATTTGCTATACGTCGCATTGGTGATTTTTGTGTACCTTTGCCACTCAATCATTAAAAAGTAAAATTAATGCTTAGTGAAAAAAGAAGCAGCATGCTGCATGGCGTGCTATTGATAACCTTGTTTTCGTTAGCCGCTTTCTATATCGGCGACATGGGGTTTGTAAAAAGGCTATCATTCAGTCCGATGATAGTCGGCATCATCCTTGGCATGCTCTATGCCAACAGTTTGCGCAACAATTTACCTGACACATGGGTTCCGGGAATCCTGTTTTGTTCCAAGCGTATCTTGCGAATTGGTATCATCTTATACGGTTTCAGGCTCACCTTTCAGGATGTCACGGCCGTGGGGCTGCCAGCCATTCTCATCGATGCCATCATCGTAACCGTGACCGTTTGTGGTGGTGTGCTGATTGGTAAGTTGTTAAAAATGGACCGAAGCATCGCTCTGCTCACTTCCGTTGGTAGTGGCATCTGTGGCGCGGCGGCTGTGCTGGGTGCCGAGTCGGCCATCAATACCAAACCCTACAAAACGGCTGTGGCCGTATCTACCGTGGTCATTTTTGGTACGTTGTCGATGTTTCTCTATCCTGTGTTGTATCGCAACGGAGTCTTTGACCTGTCGCCCGAGCTGATGGGGCTTTTTACCGGTTCTACTGTTCATGAAGTTGCGCATGTTGTGGGCGCAGGCAATGCCATGGGGCAGGGCGTGTCCAACACCGCTATCATCGTGAAGATGATTCGGGTGATGATGCTCGTGCCCGCCCTGTTGGTCATCAGTTGGGCGGTTGCCCGCAATCTTACCAAGCGCGATGCCGCCGAACAAGCCAAAGGAAAGATTACCATTCCATGGTTTGCCATCTTGTTCTTGGTGGTCATCGGGTTCAATTCGTTCAATCTGTTGCCCGTTGCTTTGGTAGAGTGGATTAATCAGTTTGATACCTTTCTCTTAACCATGGCGATGACAGCTTTGGGAGCTGAGACCAGTTTTGACAAGTTTAAGAAGGCAGGAGCCAAGCCTTTTCTGTTGGCAGCCATCTTATTTGTTTGGCTCATTGGCGGTGGTTATTGCTTGGCTAAATATGTCGTTCCTATGATGATGAATATATAGGGTACTTGACAGAAATTACCTTTTAACGAACAACGCCACTTGGTTTCAGTAAAACCAAGTGGCGTTGTTCGCTTTTTGCCAATGACGAAGAATTGTTATTTCTCGTGCTTTTCAATAATGGCTTGCACCTCTTCAATGCTTCTGTCAAAAGGTCCGCTGTGTTCTAACTTGAGTGTACACATGGCAGCGGCAAACTTTCCTGCCTCTTCAAAGCCTATTCCTTGTGAGCGACAGTACAGAAAGCCAGCCGAGTAGGTGTCGCCGCACCCCGTAGCATCTACTACTTCTCTCGGTGCATAGGCGGGGATGTCGTAAAAACGGTCGTTGGCATAAATGATAGACCCCTCACTTCCCAGTGTCACGATGACCTCTTTCACACCCCATGCGTGTAGTTGTTTGGCTGCTTGGCGTGGGTCTTTGAGTCCTGTGATGACCTCCATTTCGTGTTCATTCACCTTGATGATGTCCGTACATGCCAAAATTTCCAGCTTGTCTTTCCAGTCAATGGGGTGTACATCCTGTCCGCGAACCTCTCGAAGATAACCTTGTGCATCAATAGAGATTTGTCCTTTGGTAGACAAATACTTCACTACCTCGGGTGAAAAATCGTCACTTAGAAGCGAACCGATGTGGTATATCTTTCCCGTTAACGGCTTCATCTCCTCAATAGTGAAGGGATCAGCCTTCGCTAATACACGCTGTGAGCGGGTATTTTGATTCTCTCCGTAGATGTTTTCAAACAAAACAGTGTGTGCACTGGGGTACACTTTCACGTCAATACCCGCCTCTTTCATCTCTTGGGTCACTGGCATATCTTCGCTACCCACCTTGGTTACTAACTGAAAACTAACCTTTGAGGGTAGATGATTAAAAGCATAAGCCACATAATAAGCAGTGCCTCCCGACATGGAGACGGTCTGTTTATGTGTCGTATTTTTATCTCTCGTGATATGACCTAAACAACATATATCTGTCATCGTATTTTCCTTATTTAGGACAAAGATACTGAAAAACAGCGAATATCAAAGGATTAGCTTTACAAAAAACTAAAATTGGAGCGAATCGTGTCGTGTTTCTTATGGGTATGAGGCGTTGGTTCTTCTTTTGTTCTTCGCAGGGTGTCGTGCCGATGCATCATGTTTGTTTGGCATTGATTATCAAAACGATGCCGAATGTTAATGTTTGTATCACGGTAGATAGAAATAAAGGTATTTGCTTTGCGCATCCATGGAATAGCCGTACCTTTGTACCCGATTAAAGAAAAGAATTTGAAGACATT
Organism: uncultured Prevotella sp.; assembly: GCA_902488665.1. Lineage (GTDB taxonomy): Bacteria > Bacteroidota > Bacteroidia > Bacteroidales > Bacteroidaceae > Prevotella. Next base: position 23,196 of record CABTXD010000025.1, read on the forward strand.
TGAAGAATTAGGCGTTAGCGAAGAGATTCGCCGCGCCATTGAGGAGCTGGGGTTTGTACATCCCATGCCAGTACAAGAAGAGGTCATCCCTTATTTGTTGGGAAACAAGAACGATGTAATTGCATTAGCACAGACAGGAACAGGTAAAACGGCAGCATACGGCTTGCCCCTTTTGCAAAAAATAGATGTTGACAGCAAGCATACACAAGCCATTATTTTAAGTCCTACACGCGAATTGTGTTTGCAAATCGCTGATGACTTGAAGGATTTTGCTGAATATATCAAGAATCTACACATAGAACCCGTGTACGGAGGTGCCAGTATCGTCACCCAAATTCATGCGCTCAAACATGGCGCACAAATCATTGTGGCGACTCCGGGGCGACTTATCGACCTGATGAACCGCGGGGTAGCAAAGCTTGACCATGTAAACAATGTGGTGTTGGATGAGGCTGATGAGATGTTGAACATGGGTTTCTCGGAGAGCATCAATACCATTTTAGCAGGTGTTCCCGACGACCGCAACACCTTGTTGTTCTCGGCAACCATGAGCAACGAGATAGAAAAGATTGCCAAGACTTACTTGCGTGACTACAAGGAGATTGTAGTGGGAAGCCGAAACGAGGGTGCCGAAAACGTGAACCACATTTATTATATGGTGAATGCGCGTGACAAATACTTGGCACTGAAGCGCATCGTGGATTACTATCCACGCATTTTTGCCATTATCTTCTGCCGAACGAAGATTGAAACGCAAGAGATTGCCGACAAACTTATCAAGGATGGATACAACGCAGAGGCGCTGCATGGCGACCTGAGTCAGCAACAGCGCGACCTCACCATGCAGAAGTTCCGCCAACACGTCACCCAGCTGTTGGTGGCAACCGATGTGGCTGCACGTGGATTGGATGTGGACGAACTGACGCATGTCATCAACTATGGCATGCCCGATGATACCGAGAATTACACGCATCGTAGCGGACGAACGGGACGTGCAGGGAAGAAAGGTACCTCTATTTGCATCATTCACACCCGTGAGCGTTCCAAAGTGCGTGCCGTAGAGAAAATCATAGGCAAGCAATTTGTGGACGGCACGTTGCCTACTGCACAGGAAATTTGCGCCAAGCAGTTGTATAAAGCCATGCACGACATCGAGAAGATTGATGTTGACGAAGAGCAGATTGCTCCCTTCATGGTTGAAATTAACCGACACTTTGAATATGTCGACAAGGATGATATCATCAAGAAGATTGTCAGTTTGACGTTTGGACGCTTCTTAGATTACTACGCGAATGCGCCAGAGATAGAGAAACCCTCGCTCAAACGTGGTGAAAGAGGGGAGGAAAAGGGTATGCGTGGTGGCAGGAAAGCTCGTTCGGAGCGAGGCGGAGGCCGCTCTCGTACGCCCGAGAGAGGTTATCGTAGGCTATTCATCAACTTGGGTAAGGACGACGGATTCTATCCCGGAGAGGTGATGCAGTTTATTAACCAGCATGTAAAAGGTAGGCAGCAGGTGGGACATATCGACCTGTTGGGAAAAATATCCTATATCGAAGTGCCAGAAAAAGACGCCAACAAGGTGATGCGTTCGTTGTCGGGAGCGACCTACAAAGGTAGAGAGGTGCGCTGCAATGATGCCAACGAAGAAGGTCATGTACGCAAAGCGCAAGCCACAAGAGGTGGCGGAAGGTCTGCAGGTAGACGTGCGGAGAGCGGACGAAAGAATGGAAAAAGCATGAAACGCCCCTCTTATCAGCAAGAAGATACGGGCGACTGGCGACAGTTCTTCCAACAGCCAGAGGTGAAATTCAAGGGCGAGACCCCCGATTTCTCCGAAGAAGGTTGGGCACGTCGCAAGCCTCGTAAGAAATAGTGACGATGCAATAATAAATATAAGTTTCCATTTTATAAAATTATTTCACCTATGAAAATCAGACATCTTTTTAGTGCTTTGCTTCTGTTGTGTGCAGGTATGTTGCATGCCCAGATGCAAATGCCGCCCGTACCGGTAGACACTGCCGTGAGAATGGGTAAGCTCGAAAATGGCTTAACCTATTTTATTCGTTACAACAACTGGCCCGAACACCGTGCAAACTTTTACATTGCACAGAAGGTGGGGTCCATTCAAGAGGAAGAAAGTCAGCGAGGATTGGCGCATTTCTTGGAGCACATGGCCTTTAATGGCAGCGACAACTTCAAAGGCAACGACCTGATAGAGTACCTGCGCTCCATTGGTGTGGAGTTTGGTAGCGACCTCAATGCTTACACGTCCATCGACCAAACAGTTTACAACATTGACAATGTGCCCACTACTCGACAGAGTGCGCTCGACTCTTGCTTGTTGATATTGCGCGATTGGTCTACGGGTTTGACACTCGATCCAAAGGAGATAGACAAGGAGCGTGGTGTGATTCATGAGGAATGGCGACTGCGTACCAGCGCACAGAGCCGCATGTTTGAGCGCAATCTGCCCAAACTGTATCCCGGAAGTAAGTACGGTGTGCGTTATCCTATCGGTCTGATGAGTGTCGTAGACAACTTCTCTCCCAAGGAATTGCGCGACTATTATGAGAAATGGTATCATCCTTCCAACCAAGGAATTATTGTGATTGGCGACGTAGACGTAAACCATACCGAGGCCATGATTAAGAAACTCTTCGGTAGTATCAAGAATCCAGCCAACCAAGCTCCTGTGTTGGACGAGCCAGTGCCCGACACTGCCGAGCCTATCGTCATCATCGACAAGGATAAGGAACAGCGAACCAATAACGTACAGGTGATGTTCAAGCACGATACTTACCCCGACTCGTTGAAAAATTCCGTTGAATATATCGTCTATGGTTATTTGAAGGGAGCCGCACTCAACATGCTGAACAATCGTTATACCGAAGCAGCACAAAAGGCAGACTGTCCATACGTGGGTGCTGGAGCCAGTGATGACAACTATATTTTCGCGAAGACAAAAGATGCGTTCAGTATCTTTGCCCAACCCAAAGACCCCTCTCAACTTGCCGCTTCGCTCACCGCAGCTGTGGTAGAAGCACGCCGCGCAGTCGAATTTGGATTCACCCCAACCGAATACGCTCGATATAAAGCCAACCTGTTGAGTAGCCTAGACAAGGCATACAGCAACAAAGACAAGCGCAAGAACACGCAGTTTTTCAACGAATGTCTGGGTTATTTCTTGACCAACGAGCCTATGCCGTCCATCGATTACACCTATCAACTGATGAAGCAGATGGTTCCAGCCATTCCGATTGAAGCGGTCAACGAATATATGAAACAGCTGATTCCCAAGAATGACAGCAACGTTGTGATTATAAGCTTTAACAACGAGAAAGAGGGTGCCGTGTATCCAACCCGTCAAGAACTGCTCACTGCCCTCCAAACGGCTAAGCAACAGCAGGTAACGGCATACGTTGACAACGTGAAGAACGAACCGTTGATTACGAAAAAACCGACCCCTGGAACCATCAAGAGTGAGAAGAAGAACGACAAATTGGGGTACACAGAGCTGAAACTGTCTAACGGTGCGACGGTTGTGCTCAAGCATACCGACTTGAAGAAGGATGAGGTGCTGTTGTCGGCAGAGGGCTTTGGAGGCTCTTCGTTATACGGTGAGAAGGATTATCTCAACGCCAAGATGTTTGATGAAGTGATTGCAAATAGCGGATTGGGACAGTTCTCGCTGACCGAACTGCAAAAAGCATTGGCCGGTAAGATTGCCAATGTCAACCTATCATTGGGCTTTAAGAATAGCTCGGCATCGGGGTCATCCACGCCCAAGGATGTAGAAACGATGCTGCAAATGCTGTATCTCTACTTCACTGGCATCAACAAAGACCAGAAATCGTACGACAACCTCATCAGTCAGTACAAGGTAAGTCTTAAAAATCGCTCGCTCTCGCCGGAGGTGGCCCTCTCTGATTCGCTCACGGCAACGATGTATGGACACAATCCACGGTTGACTCCTGTCAAGGTAGATGACTTGCCAAACGTATCTTATGACCGTATCTTGGCCATGGCTAAGGAGCGTACGGCCAATGCGGCAGCATGGACATTCACCCTCATTGGCAACTATGACGAGGCTGCCATCCGCCCCTTGATTTGTCAATACATTGCCAGTCTGCCCTCACAGAATAAGATTGTGAAGGGACATCGCGTGACCTTCCTGCAGAAAGGCAAGATAGACAACACCTTCAAGCGCAAGATGGAAACACCTAAGTCAACGGCTTATAAGATATGGTACAACGAAGACATGCCTTACACCGTGGAGAATGATGTCAAAGCATCCATCGCCGGACAGGTGTTGTCGATGGTTTATTTGCAGAAGATTCGTGAGGATGCCGGTGCAGCCTACTCGTGTGGGGCGCAAGGTGCAGCAACCATCGATGATGATTATCACGTGATTCAATTATTGGGCGTTTGCCCCATGAAGCCAGAGAAGAAGGATTTGGCCCTGAGCATCATGGAGAGTGCCGTGCAAGAGCTCACCAAGACGGTGGATGCCACGATGGTTGACAAGATTAAAGCCGTGATGCTGAAGCAGGCGGATGATGTGGCTAAGACCAATCGTTATTGGAATGGTGTGGTGGATTTGTATCGTAAGCACGGTATTGACACGCACACAGATTATAAGAAGGTGATTAGTGCGCAGACACCACAGACCATCGCCGCCTTCATGAAAGAATTCTTGAAGGCCGGAAACTACATCTCGGTAACCATGTTGCCGGAAGAAAACAAGTAAGCGATAGGGTGACGGCCTCACCCCCAACCCCTCCCCAAAAGGGAGGGGAGTGGTTAGCTTGTTTGTTCACAGGTATTGCCATTGAACTTAATCAATAGTTCAATGGCATTTTTCATTGTGGCAGGTTACGGCACGTTACGATGTTGACACATCAAAAGATGAACCAAACGTAGAGGCGTAATTCGTCACATTCCGTCCGCAATCACGCTCCTACGGCACCGTAACCGTTTCATCATACCGAACCAAAACGTCCATGCTCAAAGTAGAATTTCATTTGTCCTTTTTCTTGACAAACACCTCTTCATCTTTGGCGTATTTGCGATCAACATCCCTGCTTGCTGTAAATATGGGAAATATGAGGCTGTTTTGTAATTCCCTGTGTATCAATTTGTTGTGTGGAATTATTGGCTTTTCAATCCTTTTTGACGCCTGTTTTTCGTGCAAAAGCATTGAGATTGGCTGGCAATAGCTATGCTTTAACGCCGCAAACCCATGTGAATGACAGCCCAAACACATGCAAATAGGCCGTAAGTTTCTATGTTTTAAGCGAAAAATATCGATTTTCTTCGCTTTTCATTCCATTGATGCATCCTGTAAGCATAGTTAATTTTTCTATTTCATCACTTTACACATGTCATTTTATAGACACTTTTTTAGGACAAAAAGTGTCAGTCAAACGAGCCAAAGAAGCATGAAAACAATTTGGACATGCCCGCTTCTTGCCGTTGTCACCTTTTGGGTAACGCTTCTCATACCTTCCATTCACAGATGCGAATGCATGGTGCTTCCATACGAACGGACAATGGCGAGTAGGCTTCGTTTGGCGAGTATGCAGAAATGTCCTAAAGGAGTTAAAATAAAGCAGATGCGTGAAAGATTGTGTTTTTTTTGCTAACTTTGCATGTTCAACAAACAACAAGAATTATAGATATGGCCTATTTATTTTCATCAGAATCAGTTTCAGAGGGACATCCAGATAAAGTTGCTGACCAAATTTCAGACGCTTTGCTCGATCAGTTCTTGGCTTACGATAGTGACGCACATTGCGCCATCGAGACCTTTGTAACCACCGGGCAGGTGGTCATTATGGGAGAGGTTCGCTCGAAAGAATACGTTGACCTGCAAACCATTGCGCGCAAAACCATCAAGAAGATAGGTTACACCAAGTCGGAATATCAGTTTGACGGCGATTCGTGTGGCATCATGTCGGCCATTCACGAACAGAGTGACGATATTGACCGTGGGGTGAATCGGGCGAATGAGGACGAACAGGGTGCCGGTGACCAAGGCATGATGTTTGGTTATGCCATCAACGAAACCGAAAACTACATGCCGGTATCGCTTGATTTGGCTCACCTCATCATGCGCGTGTTGGCCGATATCCGCAAGGAAGGCAAGGAAATGACCTATCTTCGCCCCGACGCGAAGAGCCAGGTGACGATAGAATACAACGACGACCACACGCCCCGTCGCATCCACACCATTGTGGTGAGCACGCAGCACGACGAGTTTGACAACGACGACGATCGCATGTTGGCCAAAATTAAGGCCGACGTCATCAACATTCTCATACCCCGTGTCAAGGCAGCGTGTGACGACAAGACGCGCGCATTGTTTAATGATGACATCTTATATTATGTGAATCCTACGGGAAAGTTTGTCATTGGCGGACCTCATGGCGACACCGGACTCACCGGAAGGAAGATTATCGTAGATACATACGGTGGGAAAGGCGCGCACGGAGGCGGAGCATTCTCGGGCAAAGACCCAAGCAAGGTAGACCGATCGGCAGCATACGCTTCTCGATATATTGCTAAAAACCTGGTGGCAGCAGGCGTTTCTGACGAGGTGTTGGTGCAGATTAGTTATGCCATTGGTGAGGCTAAGCCCATCAACATCTATGTAAATACGTACGGACGAGGCAAAATTGGGATGACAGATGGCGAGATTGCCCAGAAGATTGGTGAAATGTACGATCTTAGACCGAAAGCCATTGAGAAGAAATTCGGTCTTCGCAATCCTATTTATTTCGAGACAGCGGCTTACGGACACATGGGTCGGCAATACGAAGTGAAGGAAAAAACGTTTGAAAGTCGTTATCATGAAACGAAAGTCATGCAGGTAGAACTGTTTACTTGGGAGAAGTTGGACGACGTGGAGCGCATCAAACAAGCCTTTGGCATTAAATAGTAAATGTTGCAGACCGACTCTCTTTCACAGTCAATCGTTGCCGATACTGCGCATACTGGGTCCTCAATGGCGCGACAGCCCAAGCAGCTTACGCCGGCACAGGTACTGAAGTGGTTGCCCAAAGATGCCACTCCGGCACAGCAAGACTCAGCCATTCAGGCCCATATCAAGCCCAGCAAAATCAGTTGGAGCCAGATGCCGGACACCCTTCACTTGCCGGGTCATCCGGTGGGGAAGAGCTTTCGCGATGTCAGTCTGCCGCAATATTACAAGGAGTCGTTCTTTTCAAAAGACTCGATGTTCCATCCCGAACTCGATGGAGGGCGTGTGGGCGTGGTCGGCGACCCTGTTCCATACACGGTGTCGGGTGACGACTTGATTACAGGTGTGCTGCTCGGATGCTTTATCCTGGCCATGCTCGCCTTTTCAAAGTCTAAGCGGTTCTTGGAAAAGCAGGTCAAGACCTTCTTTTATCAACCACGCGGACGGACGACGGAGGTCACGGAAACGGGCGAAGAGATACGATTTCAGTTCTTTTTTGTCTTTCAGACGTGCCTGCTGTTGGCCCTCTTGTTCTTTTTCTATTCACGCACCTACGTCACCGATATCTTTGTGCTGGAATACTATCAGATGATGGGTATTTATACCGCAGCCCTCGTTTTGTATTTCATGGCGAAGACCTTGGTCTATACATTCACCAACTGGGTGTTCTTTGATAGGAAAAAAAACGGACAATGGATGAAGGTGCGGTTGTTCTTGGTGTCGATGGAAGGCGTGGCATTATTTCCCATTGTCATGTTATTGTCATATTTCGATGTCTCGATGAAAAGTGCTGTTATTTATGCAATTATTGTCATCGTGCTGATTAAATTGCTTACGCTCTATAAGTCGTATGCCATCTTTTTCCGTCAAACGGGGTCTTTTGTGCAAATAATTTTGTACTTTTGTGCACTTGAAATCATTCCAATGCTCGCTTTGTGGGGAGTTTTTGGATTGGCAAACAATCATTTTAAAGTAAATTTTTAGGACACTGATGGTCAAAAAAATCTTGGTATCACAGCCCCAACCAACAAGTGAGAAGTCGCCGTATTATGATATTGAGAAAGAATATGGTGTGAAGTGTGTGTTCCGACCTTTCTTCAAAGTGGAGGGACTCTCTGCAAAAGAATTTCGTAAGCAGCGCGTGAACATCCTCGAACATTCGGCTGTTGTGTTTACTTCTCGCCACGCGATAGACCATTTTTTCACGCTCGCTAAGGAGCTGCGCATCACCATACCTGAAGACATGAAGTACTTCTGCGTGCTTGAAACCATTGCGCTGTACATTCAAAAGTACGTACAGTATCGCAAGCGCAAGGTGTTTTTTGGCACGAGTGGCAAGATAGCCGACCTGGTTCCGTTGATGGTCAAGCATAAAACCGAGAAGTATCTCGTTCCGATGAGTAGCGTTCACAACGATGATCTCAAGAACTTGTTGGACGCAAAGAAGCTCAAACATACCGAATGTGTGATGTATCGAACGGTGAGCAATGACATGACAGAAGAGGAAGTAAAGACGTTTGATTACGATATGATTATCTTCTTCAGTCCTACCGGCGTAAAGGCATTGCAAAAAAACGTGCCTCATTTTGAGCAAGGAGACATCAAGATTGGTGCTTTTGGCCCTGCCACATGCAAGGCAGTTGAGGCAGAAGGGTTCCGATTAGACTTGAAAGCACCTGATGCAGACAATCCTTCGATGACGGGAGCCTTGAAGGCTTATCTGAAAAAAAATAAAAAATAGAAAGTCAATTGCCGACCGATAGGCCTTTTAAACTCAGTAAGTGGGAGCGGATATGCAGTAGAACTCAGCTGGAAAAGCTCTTCACCGGAGGCAAAAGCAAATCCTTTTCGGTGTTTCCTTTAAGGGTTGTTTATTTGCTGACCGATCAACCTGATGGCGATTTACAACATGTAGTGCCCGTCAAGATGATGGTGAGTGTGTCGAAAAGGCACTTCAAGCGAGCCGTTAAACGCAACCGCGTGAAGCGACAAGTGCGTGAAGCATATCGGCTGAACAAAGAGATTGTGGTGTCAGCCATGGCAGATTCCCCCAATCGTCAGCTGTTATTGGGCTTTATCTGGATGTCTGATGAGCTTCATGATACGGACACCGTGGAGCGAAGTATGCAGGTCTTATTAAAACGAGTAGCTGATAAACTGTGAATGTTCTCAAGTCTATAAGTCACGGTATGATGCGGATTCTCCAAGGAATCTTGCTGGCTCCCATCTTGTTTTATCAGAAATTCATCACGCCTTACACGCCCCCGTCTTGCCGATTCACACCGACATGTTCGGAATATGCGCGGCAGGCCATCATCAAGCATGGCCCATTCAAGGGGTTGGCGTTGGCCGTATGGCGCATCTTACGATGTAATCCGTGGGGTGGTAGTGGATATGATCCAGTGCCGTAAGTTTCTCTTTGAATAGAGGCCCCAGCTTCATAATACAAACGAAAAATATAAATTTGATTCGATGACAAAGAACTTTGTTGAAGAACTGAAATGGCGTGGCATGTTAGCGCAGATGATGCCAGGCACCGAAGAACTGCTTGAAAAAGAACTCGTGTCGGCTTATTTGGGTACTGACCCAACGGCCGACTCCTTGCATATCGGCCACTTGTGTGGCATCATGATGCTCCGTCATCTGCAAAGATGTGGGCACAAGCCCTATCTGTTGCTGGGAGGAGCGACGGGAATGATTGGTGATCCGTCGGGAAAGAGTTTGGAACGCAACCTCTTGGACGCTGCTACCTTGTACCATAATCAAGAGGCTATCAAGCAACAAGTGTCCAAATTCCTCGACTTTGATGGTGACACGGCCAACAAAGCCGAACTGGTGAACAACTATGACTGGATGAAAGACTTCACTTTCCTTGACTTTGCACGCGAGGTAGGCAAGCACATTACCGTGAATTATATGATGGCCAAGGACAGTGTGAAGAAGCGTTTGAACGGTGAAGCTAGCGATGGTTTGTCGTTTACCGAGTTCACTTACCAGCTGTTGCAGGGCTACGACTTCCTTCATCTCTATCAGAAGCATGGCATCAAACTGCAACTTGGCGGCAACGACCAATGGGGAAACATGACGACGGGCACTGAGTTGATTCGCCGAACATTGGGCGCTGAGGAGAATGCTTACTGCCTAACGTGTCCCTTAATCACGAAGGCTGACGGGAAAAAGTTCGGCAAAACGGAGAACGGTAACATCTGGTTGGACCGAAACCGCACAACACCGTATGCGTTCTATCAATTCTGGTTGAATGTTAGTGATGATGATGCGGAGAAATACATCAAGATATTTACCTCCTTGGAGCGTGAAACCATCGAAGCTCTTGTGGCCGAACATCAGCAAGATCCTGGTCGCCGTGTCCTTCAAAAGCGTTTGGCTGAGGAGGTAACGGTGATGGTTCATTCGCAGGAAGACTTAGACATGGCCATTGAAGCCAGCAACATTTTGTTCGGAAAAGCCACCAAGGAAAGCCTCCGAAAGCTCGATGAAGCTACCTTCCTCGATGTCTTCAATGGAGTTCCACAATACGAAATTGGCAAGGAACAGTTGGGTTCTACGGCCGTAGACTTGTTCAATCAGGAGGGAATGGACATGTTCCCAAGCAAAGGTGAGATGCGGAAACTGGTGAAAGGCGGCGGCGTTTCGCTCAACAAAGAGAAGCTTTCGTCCTTTGATCAGGTCATCACGTCAGACGACTTGATAGACGGTAAGTACCTGTTGGTGCAGCGTGGAAAGAAGAATTACTTCCTCATTACCGTAAAATAAAACAGCAACTGGGTGCTCTCAGTTCTGTTTCTTGAAACATCAACAGCCTATGTGTCACTGGGAATCGTGCCTTTCAGACATCGTTTTAGTGACAGGTAGGCTTTTTAGTTGGTGAGGGAATTGCCGCTTATGTTGAAACATGCTTAAGATGTTCGGTATACTTGAATTACTTATCTGTTATTGATTGTTTGGCTAAAACTAAGTGCTGGGTTGGCATGGGTGTTCTTGTTACTTTATTTTCGATAGAAAGTAAAGCGCAGACCTGCTATCTACAAAGCGATCCAAGCGCATTGGTTGACAGCGTAGCGCTACCTGATACCTTGTTAAATCAATCGCCCTATGTGTTCAATGTTGACTCACTGATGGACAAACAATCAGCCAATCCCCCCAAATATCCATGGCGGGCAGCCGCAGAAGTGGCGGGAATCAACGCTACCTTCCTGGTCGTTGACTATTTTGTATTAGATGCTAACTTCGCCAAGGTAACCAGTAAAACGATTAAACGCAACGTTCGGCTCAACAAATGGTTTTGGGATGGGGATGTGTTTCACACCAATTTATGGTACCATCCCTATCATGGTAACCTATTCTTCAACGCCGCTCGCAGTAATGGTATGAACTTCTGGGAGTCGATACCTTATACCCTGGCCGGTGATTTGATGTGGGAAATTGCCGGCGAAAACGAACTCCCATCCATCAATGACGCCATTTCTACCGGCATAGGTGGATTGGCTATCGGCGAGAGTACCTATCGTTTGTCTAACCTCGTGTACCATGATGACCAGCGAGGGTGGCGGCGTGTTGCCCAAGAACTATTGGGAGCAGCTATCAATCCCATCCGCGCATTGAACCGCATATTCACAGGTGAAGCTTGGAAGATACGTCCTCAAAAAGTAGCTTATCATGATGACGAGCGAATACCTGTACGCATGGCGATGTCTGTTGGCGACAGATATGTATCGGGCCACGATGCTTCCACGATGCGGTTTCATACGCCTTATTTGGATTTGTCGGTCCGCTATGGCGACGCTTTCAATGATGAGAATAAGCCTTTCGATTACTTTACCCTCGATGCGGGTGTGGTTGTGGGGCATCAACAACATGCCGTGAACCACATCAACATCATCGGACAGTTGGCTGCAGCTCCTGTGATGGAGCACCGGGGCATGCAGTCGCGCTTCGGTGTTTATCAACATTTCAACTACGAACATACCAATGGGCGCAACGGAGGCTTTCCCCCTTACCAGCTTTCCGAAGCAGCCAGCATCGGAGTTGGGTGGTCTTGCAGGATTCCTACCATTCTGCCAAACCTGCAATTTGATCAATCTTTCTTCCTCAATGGCATGTTGTTAGGTGGACTTTGGAGTGATTATGCCGACAATCCTTTTCACAGATCCTACAACATGGGTAGCGGCTTCACCGCCCTGTCACGCACGCAATTCTCGTTGGGTCACCGCTTTTCTTTCTCTTTGGATACCCGCTTTTTCCGAATGTACAGTTGGCGTGGCTACGAAGATGTGCCAGCTGACACGCCATACGAAACCTTCAGCGCACAAGGCGAGCGCAATCAATCATCCGTATGGGTGTTGCGTCCCATGCTCAAAATTCCCGTTTGGCGACAATGGGGCCTTCATCTGTCGGGTGCTTATTATCACCGTGACACACACTACACCTATCGAAACGATGCTACCGCCCGTACATACGAAGTGAGATTGGGCCTGCTTTATCAGTTAAAGTAGTATAAACTTCGCCTTTCCTCGCCCTGTTTACTTGTGTTTTGGTTTGGTTGTGTCACGCCAACTTCTTATCTTTGCAAATACATAAGTAAATCATCAACAATCAATAAGCATACCATTATGAAAAAATTATTTTGTACACTAGCCCTTGTTGCCTTTGCAACAGTCAGTATGTTTGCAGGTTCAAAAGTCATTGCCCACCGTGGTTACTGGACCACACCAGGCTCGGCTCAAAACTCAAGGACATCGCTCCAGAAGGCACTCGACTTGAATATCTATGGCTCTGAAATAGATGTATGGATCACGACCGATGGAAAACTCATGGTGAATCATGATGCTGATTTCAATGGCGTGGTGCTTGAAAAAGCTTCTTATAAGGATTGTAAGAACCTAACACTTAAGAATGGTGAGAAGATGCCACAGCTGAAGGACTTGCTGAAGATGATGAAAAAGACCAAAAGCAAGACCAAACTCATCATTGAAATCAAGACCCATTCAACGTTAGAAGCCAACAAACGCGCTGTCCAAGCTACGGTGAATGCCGTGAAAAAATATGGAATTCAGGATCAAGTAGAATACATCGCGTTCAGTCATGACGTGTGTTTGGAACTGGTACGACTGGACAAGCAGGCGAAAGTGGCTTATCTTTCGGGCAACAAGACGCCGGCTCAGCTCCATCAGGAAGGCATCACAGGCATTGATTACCATATCAGTGCTCTGCGCAAGCACCCCGAATGGATCAAAGAAGCGCACGATTTGGGTATGACAGTCAACGTGTGGACTGTCAATGACAAGGCTGGTATTGAAGAAATGAATAAGGCTGGGGTGGATTACATCACCACCAACGAACCCGTATTGGCCATCGAGTTGACGCGATGATGAGGCTGATGGAAAGAAAAAATCCATCTCTTCGTTAACAGAACATCCACTCATAGCATGCGAAAAATCATCTTATTGCTTGTCTTGGTCACTACTTTTGCGGTGGCACAAGACAAGCAAAAACTTAGTAAAACGGCACAGTCGCTCGAACGTCGGGGCTATGTCAACGTGCAACAGCTCGACAAAACCATCCAGGTATCTTTGATGTACGCCCGCGCAGACAACTTCACTGGCGGCGTGTTGTACGACGATTTGCGCGAAGCCTATCTCCATCCGCGCGCAGCACAGGCACTGGTTAAGGCGCAAAAGCGGCTCAAGGAGTTGCGTCCTGATCTTCGATTGAAGATTTATGACGCTGCACGTCCCATGTCCATTCAGCAAAAAATGTGGGACAAGGTGAAGCATACCTCCAAATATTTCTATGTGTCCAATCCCGCACGCGGCGGTGGTTTGCACAACTATGGGCTGGCTGTCGACCTCACGCTGTGCAACTTGAAGGGCGATACCCTTGACATGGGCACCAAAATAGACTATATGGGAGCTGCGGCTCACATTGACAACGAAGCCCAACTGGTGGCGCAGAAGCGCATCAGTGCGCAGGCTCGCAAGAACCGTCAGCTGCTTCGTGACGTCATGACATACGCTGGTTTCAAACCCTTGCGTACCGAATGGTGGCATTTCAACTTCCGCTCACGGGCACAGGCAAAGCGATATTATCAGGTGATTAAGTAGCCTACTGGCTACTTTTTTATGGCTGGTTCTATAAATTAGCTTTGTTAGATTTTGAGCTTATTTTTGAGGTCAAAATGCAAGAGAGTGAAGGAGTGTAGCGAGCTACACGACTGAACGAACTTACATTTTGAACCAAAAAGAAGCCAAAAGATAACAAA
>CABTXD010000026.1:0-37081 GCA_902488665.1 uncultured Prevotella sp.
AATGCCAATGCAGAATCGATCAACGCAAAAGTCAAAGCCTTCAGGGCACAGTTCAGGGGAGTAACGGATATTCCTTTCTTCCTTTCCAGGCTTATGGAATTATGTGCATGAGGGGAGAGGGTTGCAACTGGGTTTTACGACTGACCCGAATGTAAGTTAGCAGCTTTATGCTGAAACAGCGGCAACTTTTGAAAACCAGCGGTGAAGGGGAAAGAAAAACGCCTGCAAACCATAAATAGTTTACAGGCGTTTTGTTACTTTGTAGTCGGTACGAGAATCGAACTCGTATGCCAAGATTGAGAATCTTGTATCCTAACCATTAGATGAACCGACCGATTTGTATACGTATCTTTTGCGGAAGCGGGGGGATTCGAACCCCCGGTACGGTAACCCGCACGTCAGTTTAGCAAACTGGTGGTTTCAGCCACTCACCCACACTTCCCTTCCTTTTCATCGTAAAGGAGAATGCACTGTGTCTCAAATGCGGTTGCAAAGGTAATGGTTTATTTCTGAATACCGCAACCAATGTAATGAAAAAAGAATGTTTTTAAAATTTATTAACAAGTTAATTTCAGCGCATGTTGTCGTCTACGAACGACAGCGGAAGCAGATCTTTCACGCTTCTGACACAATAGATTTTCTGAGTTCCGTATAAAAGAATTTTGATAGGCTTTTTGTATCGGTCTTCTATCTCCAGTATAACCTGTCGACAAGCTCCACAAGGTGTGATGGGATTAGGCAATACGCCTTTCTCGTTCCGGCCTGCAATGGCCAAAGTTTCAATGGGACTGTCTGGATAGTTTGCTTGAGCCGCAAAGACAGCAGTACGCTCTGCGCATAAACCTGATGGGAATGCAGCATTTTCTTGGTTGGCTCCTATCACTATTTTTCCATTTTCAAGTCTTAAAGCAGCGCCCACATAGAATCGGCTGTAATTCGCGTATGCGTTCTTGGTAGCTTCTATGGCGGCCTGAACCAACTCTTGGTCTTGTGGTGAAAGCTCATCGAGCTGATAACTCTCAATCGAGATGTTAATATCAATCTGTTCCATGCATGTTAGGGTTTAAAGTATTCATAGGCGCCGATATCCGGCAGTTCATCTCTCTTTCTGCCATCCCTATCTAAGGGTAAGGATGTTGCTGGATTAGCCTTTCCTATGGCAATAGATTTTTCTCGCAATCTGAAATCATACCTCAAGCTATCTGTGTCTATCAAAAGGAAGTTCTTGTGACCAGCCTGAATCGTATCCTTTACATCTTCGTATATCACGTTTTTAAAACAAACACTATCTGCTGACTCTTCACGAGGCATGCGTAGCAAACAGTTCTCAAAGGCGAAATGCAACTGAGAGGCATCTTTTACAGGGTTTCTCATCACCTCATTGGCGGAGTAGCCCGTAACAAGTGTGTTGTTACAAACGAATTGTTTTAAGGGTGAAGATGCGGCTCTCAATCTTAAAGCCACACCTCTATTAGAGTCAAATGGATAAAATTGCGCCAAGGTACAGCCGTTCATCACCACATCCCCGCCATCTATTGAAACGCAATCGTTGAGGGTATTGCTGAAAACGGAATTGTTGATGGAAACTTGCGAATGACGAGTCAGCAAGCCATATCCTTGACAGTTGTGGATGGTTGAATTGGCCATGATCAGTTTTTGCTTGGCTATGTCAGCAGAATCAATTACCAAGCCATTGTATGCACCATGGATATCGGCGTACGAAAAGGTATTTTCATTGGAAGAAGGATAGATATGTACTCCCTGCCACTGACCACTCAGCCCATCATAAGGCAGGTAATCGAACATACGATCCAGTCGGTTGCCTCGCAAGACAACTTCTTTTTGCGGTTCTCCCTCAATTGACAGTCGGCCATAGACATCAATGCCTGCACGTTGATCGAAATACAATGTCGTACCAGCAGCTATGCGCAAAGTCTTGTTTTCTTCAACAGTCAGTTTTCCAAACACCACAATAGGCTTGGTTCCTGATAGTACTGTATCGTTCAAAATATGATGATCGCGTAAGAAAACGGCATCCCAAGCATAGGCATTCAGATTAACTTTTTGCTCCTTTCCATTCTCCAATGCAAATACAATATTGTCTTCAATGCGTTGCGGCACATCGGCATATTTAGCTGGAGAGGTTAACTCTACATACACACGAATGCTGTCATTCTTTCTAATTTCAATCTCTGAAGTTGCATATCCCACATTTTTACCCAAGTAAATACCGTCTACATTGACTCTAAACCCCGTCTGATTGCCACGTTCTAACCTGACGTTAGTACATCTAATGCCTTCTCCTGAATGGTTATAAACCCAAAAAGATTTGGCTGCCGAGGGAATATTGGAAAAGACGGTATCAAGCTTGATACTGTCAGAAGAGAATGTCAGCAAATGATTGGGTGATGAAGAAAAGGTATCTTCATCATGACATGCAGTGAAACCAATCAGTGCAAACAAACAAACTATAATAGACAATCGAATATTCATTAATGAATAAACGCTAAAAGTGATTATTTATTTTTGACACCCCCAATAAAGTATTGACAAGAAATGTAAAATAAGCAATGGTTAATACAAGAGAGACAATGCAGATTTGTTTATATCATCGCACACAACTTTTCGTAACTCATCCCGACAAAGTCATTAATAACCATATCTGACAACGGCTCAATCAACTCAACAGAGTTTGTTGTAGCCAGTCCACAAACCTTCATTTGAGCAGCATTTCCTGCCTTCAATCCATTGATACTGTCTTCAAATACAACACATTGGTTGTGCGAAACAGCAAAATGAGCAGCAGCCGTAAGGTAACAATCCGGATCAGGTTTACTACGTCTAAAGTCTTCACTGGTGAGGATTACGTCAAACAACGTTTCAAATTCAGGATGACACAGGTATACATTTGCCATTTTCTGTTGGTTGCTACTTGTCACAATGGCCGTATTAACGTGATGCTGTTTCAGGTCTTTGATAAAGGCAACAACTCCAGGAATGAATGCGTAATCCATATTTTTTTCAAACTCAATGAGTTGATTTTCTATTTCATGTTGTGCCTTTTCTCCATCTTTAAAATACCGATCGAATATCTGAGTCAGGGTCTGTCCCTTAATAAGATGGGCAAAATGCGGTATGTCAGGTTTGTAAACCTTACCAATCCGATCCCAACAAACGGTATACTGAGACTCGGTATCGAGTACAACTCCATCTAAATCAAAAAGTGCTGTGTTAAACATTATTTACCTTATTTTATAGAATGACATGTCAAAGGTACAAAAAATATTCGTATTTTTGCACAAAAAAGAGAAGATGAGGAATCTGTTGTGGGTCATTGTCCTCGCCCTATTTTCATCAGGATGTGATGACAGTCACAACAACGTGTTGAAGAAATACGGTTTACAGTCCATCGCCTTTGGGATAGATTCTACCACGTATCTGGCAAACAATGTCCACTCCCCCAAGTGTGAAGTATCCATCCAAATGCAATGTATGCGAGGAAATAACGCTCCAAAAATCAACCAAGCGTTGATTCAATCTGGTTTTCTGGTGACAAATAGCTTGTCTCAAACAAACGAGTCGACCGATATGGAGAAGGCCTTGCGTACCTTTGTAAGCCAATATATAGATGAATACATCAATACTTATGGCCCGCTTTATCGTGCAGATTCTGCCAACCCGACCACCTATAACAGACATTATCAACTGAAATCAGAAATTCAAAACAACCAAAAAGACATCCTTACATACATCATTTATTTGTCAACAGCGGCAGGATCGTCACAAACATCAAGTCAAACGATCGCAAAAAACTTCAACTTGAAGACAGGAGAGTTAATCACTTTGTCAGACCTTTTCATTGAGGGGTATGAAGAATCTGTCAAAGAAATCATTTTTGAAAAGCTTCAAAGGCGATTGAAAAATCATCGAACGGGATACCAAAAACAGGATGGAAGTTTGACATATGGCGATATTTACATCACTGATAATTATGTCATTGGCAAAAATAAAATAACTTTCATCTATTGTGAAGATGAGATTGCGCCCCATGACTATGGCGAGATGAGGGTTGATTTGAGCCAATCTGAATTAAAGAAATACTTAAAATGAACATAGAAGCGATACTGAAATATTTCCCTTCGTTAACCGAAGAGCAGGAGAAACAATATGGCATGCTTCAAGAACTATATTGCGATTGGAATGCAAAAATCAATGTCATATCACGCAAAGACATTGACCATCTGTATGAACATCATGTTTTGCATTCGCTGTCCATTGCCAAATTGATTGGTTTCATCGATGAAACAAAGATTTTAGACGTAGGGACAGGAGGTGGTTTTCCTGGCATTCCCTTGGCCATTATGTTTCCAAAATGTAGCTTCACGCTCATCGATGGAACGGGAAAAAAAGTTAGAGTGGCCGAAGAAATTGCCCATTCCATCGGTCTAAAGAATGTCACAACCAAGCATATCAGAGGTGAAGAAGAAAAAGGTATCTATGATTTTGTGGTGAGTAGAGCCGCCATGTCTCTCCCCGACTTGGTCAAAATCGCCAAGAAAAACATTTCCAAGGAGCAACGAAACGTACTACCCAACGGAATTATCTGCTTGAAAGGCGGTGATCTTGATGCTGAAACAAAACCTTTCAAACGCATCGTTGAGACCTGTCCGATATCCAATTGGTTTGACGAAGAGTGGTTCAAAGAAAAGAACATTGTCTATCTGCCACTTTAATTTCATACAACAACAACTCTAAAAGACGATAAGTTATGCTCAATATCAAATGCTTCGTGTGCAATATGCTGCAGGAGAACTGCTATGTAGTCAGTGATGAGACCAAGGAATGTGTTATCATTGATTGTGGAGCTTTTTATGAAAAAAAGCAGAAAGCTATTGCACAATACATCGAAGCTCAAGGTTTAAAACCTGTTGATTTCATCGCTACGCACGGACATGTCGACCACCATTTCGGCGATCAATTTGTCTATGAAGAATACGGATTAAAGGTGAAAGTTCATCGTGCAGACGCTTTTCTGATGCAACTACTACAAGAACAAGCTGAAGCATTTGTGGGTGTCAAGCTATCTGACGATTTCCCAAGTGTGGGTGAGTATCTCAACTCAGATGACACCATATCCTTCGGAACACACCAATTCTCTTTGATAGAAACTCCGGGACACACACCTGGAAGCGTGTTTTTTTATTGTCAAGAAGAGCATGTTGCATTTTCAGGCGATACATTGTTTCACCTATCCATCGGAAGAACTGATCTTCAGGGAGGCTCCATGTTCCAGATGATTCAGAGTTTAAGGATGCTTTCACAGCTTCCTGACAACACTAAGATATACCCTGGACATGGTGAACCAACAACAATCGGCACTGAACTCGCAGGAAATCCCTATATGGATCGCTAAAACGAATACGCAATGGCAACTCCCCAACAACAGCAAATCAAAGAAAAAGTGATACTGGGAATAGATCCCGGTACCAATGTGATGGGTTATGGTGTCATTAAGATTCTTGAAAGAAAACCATCCATGGTGGCCATGGGGGTGATTGACATGCGAAAGACTGATGACCCTTACCTTCGATTAGGACACATTTTTGATCGCGTCACTGGCATAATTGAAGAGTATCTACCCGATGAAATGGCCATTGAAGCACCTTTCTTCGGAAAGAACGTGCAGTCGATGTTAAAGTTAGGACGTGCCCAAGGGGTGGCCATCGCTGCGGCTATTCACCACGATGTACCCATTCATGAATATGCTCCGCTCAAGATTAAGATGGCTATCACCGGTCAAGGTCAGGCCAGTAAGGAACAAGTGGCAGGGATGCTTCAAAGACTTTTGAAAATCAATCAAAGCGAAATGCCACATTTCATGGACGCTACAGACGCCCTCGGGGCAGCCTATTGTCATTTTCTTCAGATGGGAAGACCCAGCGTAGACAACAAGTACCACGGCTGGAAAGACTTTATCAATAAGAATAAAAACAGACTTTCACAACCGTCTACCAAGTAACAGAACAACAAAAGAACATTCAAAAGATTCATAACCACCCAATTATATCAAATTAAGAACAAGAACAAAAAAGATAAGAGAATTATGAAAAAAATCATTATGCTACTCGCTTTCACTTGCACATTTGCAGTGAATGCCATGTCACAAGAAATCTACAAAGAAGTAAATCGCATCATGCACCAAGCTGAAGCCATTAAAAACGACACGAAAAGAAACTTGGAAGAGCGGAAAATTGCCACTTTCAAGGCCGATGCCATCTTCTACCTTATCACTAAAGCGGCGCAAAACGACCATTTCACCGAGTTAGAATTGGGCAAACAAACCAATGCCATGATTGACTTTGTCAACAGCTATGTCAAGCGTTTAGCTCGCTCATCCAATAAGCAGGACAAAGAAATCTTGATGGCTCGATTCAAGAATGCCACCGTTCAAAATCCACTATTCAACGATCCTGAGAAAGAAATCACCTACGCATACATTGACAACGAAAAATTCATCACGCAGTTTTCCATTGACACCGATTGGGTAAAAGCATTAAATGCAGTGAAATAACAAGAGGTTGCACCTAAGAGTTGATTCCAACTCATCTGGTACATTGGTGCTTACTTCTTATGGTGATAATGAAAGTAGTACCAATAAGTTTTCCCATAGATATCCCGAATTTTGGTTTCTCTGACCATCTTTTCGGGATATTTTTTTTCCAAATCCTGATAATCTTTGTAATCCGCATCTGCCACCGCATCATGATATACCAGCTTTGGATTTGAACGCGAATGGGTATAAAGCACTAATGCCTCACGATAATGTTTAGGCAACAAGCTGTCAACATGATAGTAATGAGGAAGATGAACCACAAACTTATCCAAATTTTTATCTAACAAATAGCCACATAATAAATAATCTTTGGCTGGGTTCTTCGCCTTTCTGCTCGCCGTGATGAGTTCCAAATAGCGCATGACAGGCATCTGTCGCTTAGGTACGACACCGATGTAACGGTATACATCATTATCCGGTGTCATCAGCATTCTTACCGAACTACCATTGGGCAGCAGCGATTGAGACTCTCCTATCAAAGGATATTCAAACAGGCTCTCCCCCATTTTATGCGTCTTTGACAAGCAATAAGCACGCAACATCACCAAGTTTGAATCGGTCTTCAAATTGTTTTTCCCCACCTCCAGCGCATCTTTGTACTGTTGTTTGACGATTGCTCGTTCTATTTTAGCTCGCTCATGAAAAACCACATCATGTTTGCTGAACAAACCTACCAGCACAAACATCACGCCCAGCGTCATCACATTTTGCCACAATGCCTGTGTAAGGTTTACATGCGGTTTGTCTTTTACCGTTTCATGGGCATTCTTCTTCATAGCCCACATCAAACCTCCATAAGCCAACAAAAGCAGGGGTGCCGCTATCCACCACCCTCCCAACAAGAAGTTGCGGTCAATGTTATCACTGATATCTGTCAGAATCGTCAGCAGTAGTAAAGAGGGGAAAAAGGTAAGCGAGTGCCCTATTCCTGAAGGACGACAAACATAAGACACGCCAAGATGCATCAAATAGAGCGTCAAGGTAATCAATACCGCACCGACACCGGCATGGTAAGAGGTTCTTCCTCCCGACAGTATATGTTGCGCCACGGCCAAAACATCAGCCTGGTACACATACAGATACACGAATGAAAAGCAACAAAACAAAATGCTGCACACCATACGTATCAACAACGTATCATTCGAACGAGCTATAGGCTGTGTGATCAAGAGGAGATATTTACTTTTTTTTCAAGACC
Source organism: uncultured Prevotella sp. (assembly GCA_902488665.1). Taxonomy (GTDB): domain Bacteria; phylum Bacteroidota; class Bacteroidia; order Bacteroidales; family Bacteroidaceae; genus Prevotella. Next base: position 7,812 of record CABTXD010000026.1, read on the forward strand.
ATGGCACTACGTGCCGGGATATATAATTTAAGCCAGCCCTTGTTTGCTTCTTTGTACAGAGGGTCGAAGTTGGTCAAATGCTCCACGCTGTCGTCAGTCAAACCATGACCTCCAAACTTAGGATCATCCGTATTCAACACCACCTGATAGCTTCCTGCCGGAGCGAGAAAGCCGTAATCAACAAACGATTGGGAGGGCGAGAAGTTAAACACAAACACCAAATCTCCCCGCATGTAGCACAGTATTTGATCGCCATCATGATGCCAAATTTCCTGAACAGCCGTCTTGTTGAATCCCTTCTGTGATTTCAATAGGTTGACCATCGCGCGGTCGAAGTCGCCCAAATAATGATAATCCAGCTCCTGATTGTCCACCAGGTTCCACTGTCTTCGAGCATATTTATGGCTCCATCCATTTCCTTCTCTTGGAAAATCAATCCATTCAGGATGCCCGAACTCGTTACCCATGAAGTTAAGGTAACCTCCATTCATCGTGGATGCAGTGACTAACCTAATCATCTTGTGAAGTGCTATACCACGATGAACCAAGGCATTTTCATCTCCTTTCTTGAAGTGCCAATACATGTCAGCGTCAATCAGCCTGAAGATGATGGTTTTATCACCTACCAAGGCCTGGTCATGACTTTCGCAATAAGAGATGGTCTGCTCGTCAGAACGCCGGTTCTTGATTTCCCAAAAGATGGAGCTGGGTTTCCAGTCTTCATCTTTCAGCTCCTTGATGGTCTTGATCCAAAAATCGGGTATGTTCATAGACATGCGGTAATCAAAGCCCAAGCCGCCATCTTCCACCTTGGCAGCCAAGCCCGGCATGCCGCTAACCTCTTCGGCAATAGTTATCGCATCCGGATTCACTTCATGGATAACCTGGTTTGCCAATGTCAGATAACAAATGGCATCACCGTCCTGATGACCATTATAATAATCGGAATAGTTGGTAAACGCCTCTCCCAACCCATGGCTATAATAGAGCATCGAGGTGACTCCATCGAAACGGAACCCATCAAAATGAAATTCCTCCAACCAATATTTACAGTTGGACAGCAGGAAGTGCATCACCTCATCCTTGCCATAATCAAAACACAAACTATCCCATGCAGGATGTTCGCGTCTGTCACCAGGGCAGAAATACTGATTAGGATCGCCCGCAAGATTACCCAGTCCTTCCAACTCATTCTTGACGGCATGACTATGAACGATGTCCATGATGACGGCCACGCCCTGTTGATGGGCTGCATCTATCAACTCTTTCAGTTCTTCCGGTGTACCAAATCTCGAGGATGCAGCAAAGAACGAGCTGACATGATAGCCAAAAGAGCCATAATAAGGATGCTCCTGTATGGCCATAATCTGTATGCAGTTGTAACCCGCTTTCACGATACGCGGCAGCACATAATCCTTGAATTCGGTGTATGTACCCACCTTCTCGGCATCCTGGGCCATGCCTATATGACATTCGTAGATGAACAACGAATCTTTGGCTGCCTTGAAGTTGCTTGTCTTCCACGCATAAGGCTCCTCCGGACACCACACCTGAGCCGAGAAAATCTTAGTGTGATTGTCTTGAACCACGCGGTTCACCCAAGCGGGAATGCGCTCACCCTGACCACCTTCCCAATATACATGCATCTTATAATGATCGCCATGGTGAATGGAAGTCTTGTCCATCATCAGTTCCCAGTTGCCTGTTCCCCCAATACGTTTGGCGGCATATTCAGGCCGTTCTTCCCAGTTGTTGAAGTCGCCAACCAGATAAATGGCCGTAGCATGGGGTGCCCACTCTCTGAACACCCACCCTTCTGCGGTTTGATGCAACCCGAAATAATGGTGTCCAGAAGCAAATTCACTTAAAGTAAACTTTCCGTTTTGTGTCAAACGTCTTTGAGTCGCCATCGCATGCTCATGCCTGCCACGGATGGCATTGGCGTAAGGTTCCAGATAAGGATCATTCTTGATGATGCCCAACTCACTCGCTACCTCTTCCTTATGTTTTGTTTCTGCACCTTTTGGGTGGTGTGACGTTTTATTTTTCATGATAGACCTGACTTAATATGGGATGATGATATATATGAAATGTCTAATCTACATAACGACGACCACGTTCGTAATGCCCGCGCTGAAGAATCTTTCCATTGCGATCTTTCTCTACAAATTTGCCATCTCTGGCATCGTCTACATACGACCCTTCAAATCTCTTGCCGTCTTTAGTTTCTTCTATGGCAGGGCCGTTGCGCTTACCATTCTTGAATGTTCCCTTGTATTTGCTGCCGTCGGCATAGTGAATAATCACTTCACCATGTACTTTTCCGGCCTTAAAATCACCTTCAAAAACATCGCCGTTCTTCTTGACCAGCTTTCCTTTTCCGTTTTGCAAGTCGTTTTTCCACAACCCGGTGTATCGGTCGCCATTGGCCCATGTCATCGTTCCTACACCATTTTTCTCGCCATCTTTGAACGTTCCGGTATATTTGTCACCGTTGGCCAAACGAAAGATGCCTTCTCCCGTTCGTTCGCCCTCAACGTATTCGCCTTCGTACAAATCACCGTTTTGGAATTTATAGATACCCTTACCGTTCTGGATGTCGCCCCGCCAGTCGCCTGAATAGACGTCGCCGTCAGGGTATTTGTAAAGTCCTTTTCCTTCACGCACATTGTTCAGCCACTGACCGTCATAGCTGGAACCATCGCCCCAGTCAAAGTATCCTTTGCCACTTTTCTCGTCATCTTTCCACTGCCCTTTGTAATAGGCGCCAGTAGAAAAGGTGTAAGTTCCTTTGCCTTGGCGTTTGTCTTGATACCAATTGCCCTCATAGCGGTCACCATTATAATAATACATCACACCGTGACCTTGCTGATAGTCGCGAAACCACAGTCCTACATACTTGTTATTGTTTGCGAAATAATAGGTTCCCCGGCCATGCTGCTGGTTTTGAAACCACTGACCTTCATATTTTTCTCCATCCGCAAACGTATAGATGCCATACCCCTGCCGTCTGCCTTTTACAAACTCGCCCTCGTAAGTGTTGCCATTGCTGTAAAGCACGTTGCCCTTTCCCTGAGGCTTGCCACCAGACATTTCGCCTTTGTATTGTCCAGTGATGCGAGTTTTACCCTCTCCTTCGGATATCGTACAAGAGCCCAAGGTGAGTTTTTGGGCAAAAACATAGAATGGAAATAGTAACAATATGATAGATAACAGTTCTTTCTTCACGTGATAATGGGTTTTATTGTACCGTCCAAAAGTACTTATTTTTAGTGAGACAGCAAAGACTATTAGTATTATTTAGTATCTTTGTGCGTCTTAAATTAGATTTTTTATGAAGTTTACAGGTATCATACCGGCGCGCTACGGGTCGTCCCGTTTCCCCGGAAAACCGTTGGCCATGCTGGGTGGCAAGACCGTTATCCAACGGGTATACGAGCAGGTTTCACAGGTTTTGGAAGATGCTTTCGTCGCAACGGACGACCAGCGCATCTTTGATGCTGTCACAGCTTTTGGAGGAAAAGCGGTGATGACCAGTGCTAACCATCAAAGTGGAACGGACAGAATTGAGGAAGCTGTAGAGCAATTGGGGCTGACGTGTGACGTGGTGCTCAACATTCAGGGCGACGAACCTTTCATTCAGCGGCAGCAAATAGAAACGTTGTGCCATTGCTTCGACGATTGCAAGACGCAAATAGCGACGCTGGGAAAACGGTTTGAAAGCCAAGAGGCGTTGGAAAACCCTAACTCACCTAAGATTGTGGTGGATAAAGATGGGTATGCGCTGTATTTCTCAAGGTCGGTCATCCCATTCATCAGGAACAAAAAAGGTGACGAGTGGATGAGCCAATATCCTTTCTTAAAACATCTGGGCATTTATGCTTACCGCAGGGATGTTCTCAAGGAAATCACCCAGTTGCCACAATCTTCGCTGGAATTGGCCGAAAGTTTGGAGCAGTTAAGGTGGTTGCAAAATGGTTACCGCATCAAGGTTGGCCTCACTGACATTGAAACTGTTGGAATAGACACACCCGAAGATTTGGAGCGAGCCGAACGCTTTTTAGGCCACTTTCAGCAGGTGAGATAACAATGTCATCATGATGGATATTTAATAGCATAGACTTTGGACGGCAAAGTCATTGAGTTTGGGGTTCAATTGCATAGAGTTTGAGCGCCAAACTCAATTCAATTGAATAACATGTGTATCATCATGGTTTACAATTAGTTATGAACACCACCAACATCTGATAAGATGGTGTTCAGTTGCGAAGCACTTCAACTTTCAAAACCGTTTGCGTGGCTTTTGTCATCTTACAGGGATCGGCCAACCTCTCCTCCACTACCCAAAGTATATGACCTTGATGGTCGGTCAAAACCAGTTGCTGCCGTTTCTCAAACAGCGACAGTTTGCGGTCGGTCATGTAGTCGCTCAACAATTTGGTTCCTTTCATACCGAAAGGCTGGAAGCGGTCGGCCGGCTGGACGGGTCTGAGTACTAATGGAAAACTTACTTGGTCAAAATCCATGTAGGCACAGCGTTTATCCTTGACGGTTTGAGCCGATATAGGGGCATCGGTGATGGAAAGCCGTACTTTCAACTTAGCATCGTAGCGGTAAACACCTGGTTCGGGAATGGTGAGTGGCTTCTGTGGTTCAACGTTGCGCAGCGCCAACACCAGTTGGTCGCGGTCAATCAGCAACTCGTGTGTCTTGGAGGTCCACACTCTTCCGCTGCCATTGTTTCTGTTTTCATAAATGTTGTCAATCTGCTTGGAGGTGAATTGATGGTTCTTCAGCAAATACCACAATATGTATTCGTGCGTAACCTCCTTCAGGGGGAAATACCAATAAGGTCCACAGGGTTTCCATTGGGCCACTCGTTCCATCCACCCGTCAAGGATTCTCACGGCATCGGCCAGGCGCAGGGCCGTTTGCAAGATGTTTTGCTGTGCCGCTGGATTGATGCTTTCCAAAAGCGGAATCACTTCCAACCGCATTTTATTACGCTGAACATCTGGCACTAAATTGGTGCTGTCGGTGATATAATTCTGTTGAATGCTTTGCAGGTAATCCGTTATTTCTTTGCGACTTACACAAAGTAGAGGTCTGTATACATAATCGTTTTTAGGCGCAATGCCCGTCAACCCATGAATGCCTGTTGAGCGAACCAGATTGATTAAAATGGTTTCTACGCTGTCTTCCTGATGATGACCCACACACACGCCACCGGCATCCATGTCCTTACAAAGGTTTTTGAAATGGGCGTATCTCAGCTCGCGGGCCGCCATTTCAATGCTCACATGGTGCAACTGGGCATAAGAGCGTGTATCAAAATGCGCCAAATGCAGGGGGATGTCAAGTTTTTGGCACAACTCTTGGCAAAAAAGCTCATCCCTATCCGACTCTTCACCGCGTAAACGAAAATTACAATGGATGGCTTCTATGTGGTAACCCAGTGCCTTCAGACAGCGAAGCAGGCACACGCTGTCGGCTCCGCCTGAAAGGGCTACCAGATACAACTCATCTTTGTGAAGCAATGACAAAGATGAGATATAGTTCTGAATATGATGCTCAAACTTATTCAACGTATAAGACGAGGCCCTTCAGATATTCTCCTTCGGGATGGTAAATATTGATGGGATGGTCGGCTGGCTGGTGCAATTGGTGCAGAATGCGAACCTTGCGCTTGGCCTGGGCGGCCGCCGTGAACACAGCATTCCTAAAGTTTTCTTTCGTCACCACCTGTGAACAACTGAACGTAAACAGTATTCCTCCGGGCTTAATGCGCTCGAATCCCTTCACGTTCAGTCGGGTATAGCCCTTCAAAGCATTGCGTAGCGCCGCCCGATGCTTGGCAAAAGCAGGAGGATCCAGCACCACCAGGTCGTATTGTGCATCGTGAGCGTCGAGATACTTGAAAGCATCGTCACAGAAAGCCGCATGCCTGGCATCCGACGGGAAGTTCAACTTGATGTTCGCATTGGTCAACTCTACGGCTTTAGCGCTGCTGTCAACCGAATGAACGAGCTTGGCCCCACCGCGCATGGCATACACTGAGAAGCCTCCAGTGTAGCAAAACATGTTGAGTACCGAACGGTTTTTGGCATATTTTTCCAGCAAAGTGCGGTTTTCACGCTGGTCTACGAAAAAGCCGGTCTTTTGTCCTTTCAACCAATCCACATGAAATTTCAGTCCGTTCTCGATGGCCATGTTATCATCGCTGCCACCATAGAGGAATCCATCTTGTTGTCCCAATTCGGCCTTGAAGGGCAAGGTGGTTTCGCTTTTATAGAAAACATGTTCGATACGGCTGCCCATCACGCTCCTAAGAGCCTCGCATATAGGCAGTCTTTCCACGTGCATGCCGACGCTATGCGCTTGCATGACGGCCGTTTTCCCATAACAATCAATGATTAAGCCTGGCAACATGTCGCCCTCACCATGCACCAATCGGTAGGTGTTGTTTGTTGGATTGTCAGCAATGCCAATGGCAATGCGCATATTTAAGGCTGCCTTTAGCCTTGACATCCAAAACTCTTGATCAATGGTGATGTCCCTAAACGACAATACTCGCACAGCGATAGAGCCGATTTGGTAATGCCCTATCGCAATGAACTCTCGGTTAAAGGTCACTACTTTGACAAGTTCGCCTTCTTCAATCCCATCGTCCATCCGAAGGATTGCACCAGAAAAAATCCAGGGATGGAAACGTTTGAGCGACTCTTCCTTACCCTTTTTGAGCTGTATGGTTTTGGTTGTCATCTTTTACTTGTTTAGTGTTATTTTCTTCTTCGTCAGGTATGAGCGTATAATCGCCAGTTTCTTTCAGCCTAAGAATTTCTTCATACAACATAATACAGGCCCATGCGTCAGTGGCTGCGTATAGCTTTTGTTTATCTGTGAGGTTCTCCTGATCCCAATTGGTGAGGCGTTGACGCTTGCTAATCTTTTGATGAAAGATGTTTGCATACAACTTCTGAAGACTTAAATCTTTGATTCTGAGTTCCCCAACAATATCTTGTAAATCAATGAAATACCCTTTCTTAAAATCACATCTTTTATGCAACATCAACAAGTCGTCATGCCACGACAATCCAATCATCTTGGTTTTCGTGTTCTCCAGCAAAAGTTTGATGGCTGGAGTGATGCCTAACATATTAAGACGGAACAAGAAACAAACCTCCTTGGTAGCAACCTGAAGCAAAGAAACTTGGTAAGATTGTCCTTTTCTGAATACGGGGCGCGTTTCGGTATCTACACCTAAAATGTCTTGAGTCAACAAGAATTTCACCGCTTTTTCTGCCATTTTTTCAGTGGTCACGACAATGATTCGACCTGAAAATAAAACTTGTGGGAGTGTGTGGATGGCTTCCTTGTTGAATTTGCTATAGATAGTTCTCTTCATAACCCGTATTCTTATGAATTGCAAAAATAGAAAAAAGTTATCAAAACGTGAAGGATTCTGACATATTTACGCTATTTTTGCATTCAAATCACATAGACTTGATATGGGAATAAAAAGGAAAAAGCCTGAGCGAAAACCTAAGAATGTGGGTGAAGCTGTAGGCTTTCAAAATATCTTCAGCAACGAAAAAACAGATTTTCTCTTAGGTGCTATCCTATTGGTCATTGCACTGTACGTCATCGTTGCAATGGTTAATTATTTTTATACGGGACAGGCAGACCAAAGTATCCTGGAGGATTTGAGGCCAAGAGAATGGATGAATGCTGATCGTACCTTCTCAAATTATTGCGGAAGTATCGGTGCTATCATCGCTTACACGCTGATTACAGTCAACTTTGGCATTCCCGCATTTCTGATACCTATCTTCATTATTTTGCTTGGACTTAGCTTGATGAAAGTCTACAAGATTAACCTATGGAAATGGTTTCTTGGCATGACGCTCGTCATGATATGGAGTTCTGTCACGCTTGCCAAGTTTGCAACACCGCTGATGGGTGAACTTGTGTTCAATCCTGGTGGCCGACATGGCATGTTCTGCGTACAACAATTAGAGAATTTGGTAGGTCCTCCTGGATTAACCGCCATCTTGTTGTTGGTGGCACTGGCGTTTTTAACTTATTTAAGTGCCGAGACAATAGAAGTGATTCGAAAGGCATTGAACCCCGTGAAGTACTTAACTCGTAAGATTCCATTTACAGTAACGAATCTCACCCGTCATGATAACACTGCTTCTGCGGTTAAGAAAGAGGAGGAAGATGAGGCTCAAACCATTAACAATATATCATCTGCTGATGCTGATGACTCAAAGCCAACAGTGGTAGACTTAACAGATGTATCTAAATTTACAAACACCTCAACGAAAAAATCCAACGGAAAGACTGCTTCCACGCAGCCTTCAAGTGAAGACGAGGCGTCGCATCTGACCGTCGAAGTGGCTGCTGAAGATGAGAAAGCATCTGGCAAGACATTGACAGCAGAAGAGGTTTTGAAGACACCTATCAACCCCAAAGAGCCTTTCTTGAAGTATAAATATCCCGGACTTGACTTGTTAAAGAAATACGAGAGCGACAACAAGCCATTGGTAGACATGGACGAAATCAAGGCTAACAATGCTCGTATCGTAGAAGTACTCAACAGCTTTGGCGTTTCAATCCGTGAGATTAAGGCCACGGTAGGCCCAACTATCACCCTCTATGAGATTACGCCGGCTGAAGGAGTACGCATCTCTAAAATCAGAAACCTGGAGGATGACATCGCTTTAAGCCTTGCAGCATTGGGAATACGCATCATTGCTCCCATCCCAGGAAAGGGCACTATTGGTATCGAAGTGCCCAACAAGAAGCCCACCATCGTATCCATGGAAAGCATCTTGAACTCTAAAAAGTTCCAAGAGTCAACCATGGAGTTGCCTTTAGCCATAGGAAAGACCATCACCAACGAGGTTTTTATGGTGGATTTGGCAAAGATTCCCCATCTTTTAGTTGCTGGTGCAACGGGACAAGGAAAGTCTGTCGGGCTGAATGCTATCATCACTTCGCTGCTCTACAAGAAGCACCCCAATGAGTTGAAGATTGTCTTAATCGACCCCAAAAAGGTGGAATTCAGTGTTTACTCTCCTATTACAGACCACTTTATGGCATCAGCTCCAGACAATGATGATGAGCCTATCATCACCGACGTGACGAAAGTTGTTAGGACGCTTAATTCACTTTGCACCTTGATGGATCATCGCTACGACATGCTGAAGATAGCCGGAGCGAGAAATATCAAGGAGTATAACAAGAAATTCATCAATCACCAGCTAAACTTAACCAAAGGACATGAATACATGCCCTACATCGTTGTCGTAATTGATGAGTATGGCGATTTGATTATGACTGCTGGAAGAGAGGTTGAAGCCCCCATCACTCGTATCGCACAGTTGGCCCGTGCCGTGGGCATACACATGGTCATCGCCACTCAACGCCCCACCGCCAACATCATTACCGGTAACATCAAGGCCAACTTCCCCGGCAGAATGGCCTTCAAAGTAAGTGCCATGATTGACTCGAGAACCATCCTTGACCGTCCTGGTGCCAACCAGTTGGTGGGACGAGGTGACCTGCTTTTCCTCAATGGAAACGAGCCTGTTCGCGTTCAGTGTGCATTTGTTGACACGCCAGAGATTGAGAGAATCAATCAATTCATAGCCGGTCAGCCCGGTCCAGTGTCACCTTTGGAGTTGCCCGAGCCTGCTGTTGACGGAAAAACAGGTAACGGTGGTGCTGGAGGTGGCGACATACAAAGTCTCGATCCCTTCTTCGAAGAAGCAGCTCATGCCATCGTCACAAGTCAGATAGGCTCAACCAGCATGATACAAAGGCGGTTCTCCATCGGGTACAACCGTGCGGGAAGGCTCATGGATCAGCTTGAAGCGGCGGGCGTTGTTGGTCCCGCTCAAGGAAGCAAACCAAGGGATGTGCTGGTGCAAGACGAAGCTTCACTGAATTCAATTATTGCTGCCATCCATTCAACATAAAAGAAAATATAAAATGAAAAGATATCTATTTTTAAACATACAGAGAGTAATTGTATTCCTATTTGCAGTCACTATTTATACGAATGCAAACAGTCAAAGTAGTTCACAGACCCGGAAAATACTGGACAGGACAGCCCAAGTGGTTGGAAGAGCAGGTGGTGCGAGTGCCAACTTCACGATTTCAAGTGCGAAAATGGGAAAAACTTCTGGTACTATTGTCATCAAGGGCAACAAGTTTCATGCACGAACGCCCCAAGCCATGGTGTGGTTTGACGGCAAAACGCAGTGGAGCTACATGAAGAGCACCAACGAGGTGAACATCTCTAACCCTTCGCGTTCGCAGCAAGTCTCCATGAATCCCTACACCTTCATCAATATGTATAAGGCGGGATATCGATTGAGTCACCGAGTAAAGGGAAACAATTACGAAGTACACATGGTCGCCCAAAACAAGAACAATGGCATACCTGAAATGTACATCTCCATCAACAAGCGAACCTACAGTCCGTCGCAAGTGAAAATCAAACAAGGGGGTAGCTGGACCAGCATCAACATCAGCAACTTTAAAGCCAAGAACCTTCCCAACAGCACTTTCGTATTCCGATCGAAAGACTTGCCGTCTGCCGAGGTCATTGATTTGAGATAGCCTGCATTAAGCTAGCGAACAAGAAATCACCTATCAATATTTTACCACATGAAGTCAATGGAACGATCACAGCTGCTAGCAGGTTTCAAACAACGATTTGACTTGTTCAAGATGATTTGGCGTCATCGGAAACTTGCCGAGAAACGCAATTTAAGTTTTGAACAAAACAAGGCTGCCAAGTACGTCATGTGGGGAATGACCATTTTTGGGTTCGTTTATTTTTGCTTCATCGCCATTCTTTTTTCATTGGCAGCCAATGACAGCCGCTCCTACACCCCAGTTGAATTCGTCTGTGGAACAGTACCTTTCATCCTCGCGCTTGATTTTTTCTTCAGATTTGCCTTCCAAGAAATCCCCGCACAGCTCATCAAGCCCTACGTTCTGTTGCCCATTTCCAAGTATGCTTGCATTGACAATTTCATCGGAACATCACTTCTTTCTGGATACAACTTCACCTGGTTCTCCTTTTATGTTCCCTATGTACTGATGTCGGTCGTCTTCAGTTCTGGTGTATGGGTATCACTCGGCGTGTTATTCTTCTTTTGGCTACTCATGCTGATCAATACACAATGGTATTATATTGCACGAACCTTAACCAATGACAGCGCACTTTGGTGGATATTGGTGGGCGTGGTTTATGCCATCATGGCCATGCCTTGGTATTTAGGCAAGCATGCCAGAATAGATCACCTGTTTGACTTTTATACTGGCATAGGACATTTCATCACAGATGGTAGCCTTCTCCCCTACCTCGTCCTTGTAGCCTTATTGGTTCTTCTTTTCTTCCTCAACCGACGCATCCAGTATGCACACATCCTGTCAGAATTGATGCATTTAGAAAAAACGAACCTGCACCGTGTCAATAAGCTTTCGTTCTTTGAGCGATTTGGACAAACAGGTCTTTACCTACAACTTGAGGTAAAAACCCTATTGCGCAACAAAAATCCCCGTAAAAGCTTCATTACCTCCGTTAGTGTGGTGTTGCTATTCTCTGCATTGCTCTCCTTTACAGACATCTACGACAGCGGCGCCATGGTCTCATTCTTAGGCTGTTACAACTTTGTTGTCTTTGGTGCGGTGATGCTGACACGCATCATGTGCAATGAAGGCAACTACATAGATTGCCTCATGGTGCACCAGGAAAACATTCTATCACTACTCAAAGCGAAATATATATTCTACTGCGTTATGTTGTTAGTACCATTCCTGTTGATGATTCCAACAGTCGTTGTCGGCAAATGGTCTTTACTCATGCTTCTGGCTTATGCTGTATTTACGGCAGGTTTTCAATATTTCATACTTTTCCAAATGGCCGTCTACAACAAGCAAACCTTACCGCTCAACACCAAATACATAAGTAAGGCCGGAATGGAAAACAACTACAGACAGCTGGTTGTCACCATGGGATGTCTCTTTGTACCCAGCATTCTCATTACCACGTTGAGCGGTTTCATGAGCGAACAACAGGTCTATGCCTTCATGTTGGTCGTAGGCGTAGCTTTCATCGCCACCAGTAAGTTTTGGCTACGCAACATTTACAACAGGATGATGCGCAAGAAATACCAACTGCTGGAAGGCTTTCAAAGCTCACGATAACACCGACACACAAATTGAAGAACTAGCCTAAAACTTCTCTGCGGCCAATCCTCCTTCGCTGGTTTCTTTATAAAGCGAAGGTAAGTCGTGTCCTGTTCTCTTCATCACTCTCACCACCTTATCAAACGACACACGATGTTTGCCGTCTGAAAACGAGGAGTATAAGTTCGCATCCAATGCTCGGGTTGCGGCAAAAGCGTTGCGCTCGATACACGGAATCTGAACCAAACCACATACCGGATCGCAAGTCATGCCCAAATGGTGTTCAAGCCCCATCTCGGCCGCATACTCTATTTGCATGGTACTGCCACCAAACAACTGGCACGCTGCCGCAGCAACCATAGCGCAAGCCACGCCCACCTCGCCCTGACATCCTACGTCAGCGCCAGAGATAGACGCATTGTGCTTCACGATGTTGCCAAACAGTCCGGCCGTGGCCATAGCGTGTAGGATGCGCGTATCACTGAATTCGTGTCCCTTGGCCAAATGATACAACACCGCTGGCATCACACCAGATGCACCACAGGTGGGGGCTGTGACAATAGTTCCACCGGAAGCATTCTCCTCACTCACCCCCAGTGCGTATGCATATACAAGTCCACGTGTTTGCAAAGACCTCTTGTACCCCGTCGCCTTCACATAGTAGCTGGGCGCTTTTCGACGAAGATTCAGGGGACCGGGCAGCACTCCTTCATGATTGATGCCTCGTTCCACAGCCGCTTTCATCACGTTCCAACATTCCATGAGATAGTCCCAGATGTCATCACCTTCACACATGGCGACATATTCCCAGTAGCTTCGACCATTGGTTTCACACCATTTCATAATGTCCTTCATGGTGTTCAGATCGTACACATCCTGGGTATTGAACAGATCATCATCCCCTTTTCCTTCCGACAAGGCACCGCCGCCAACACTATAAACCACCCAGCTGCCCAACAGTTCCTGGTGGTCACCAAAAGCTTTGAACTCCATTCCGTTGGGATGGAATGGAAGAAATATCTTGGGCTTCCACACTATTTCCAACTTATGTTTCACTCCCAATACGTCAATGATAGCCACGTCGGTCATGTGCCCTTTGCCCGTTGCGGCCAAACTGCCATAGAGCGTCACTTCGTAACTATGGGCATGAGGATATTTCTCCAAGAATATCTTTGAAGCCAATTGAGGTCCCATGGTATGACTGCTGGAGGGTCCCCTACCTATTTTATACAATTCTTTCAACGATTTCATAACTTCACGTTTGTTTTTGATCGACTCAAATCGATGTCTTGATAACTTCGAAATACAATCTGGTACAAAGGTAGCTATTTTTTCTAATGCTAGTTTGCTATTCCATGAATTTTTATTTATCTTCGCACGAATAAAGGTATAATATGGACATCAATTTGATTCTTCGCATAATGACAGCTGCCCTTTTAGGCGGTCTCATCGGTTTAGAACGCGAATACAGAGCCAAAGAAGCAGGTTTTCGCACGCACTTCCTCGTAGGCCTGGGCAGTGCGCTCTTCATGGTGGTATCTCAGTACGGTTTTGAGCACATTCTTGCCACACAGCCAAATGTATCTTTGGATCCTTCGCGTATTGCGTCACAAGTTGTATCGGGCATTGGTTTCATCGGTGCCGGCACCATTATTTTCCAAAAACAGGTCATCCGCGGACTTACAACAGCCGCCGGTTTATGGGCAACGGCCGCCATCGGTCTGGCCTGTGGGGCTAGCATGTACGTCATTGCAGTGGCTTCTACGGTCATGGTGCTTGCCTGCCTGGAAACGTTGAATTATACGATGAAGCGTTTTGGCAACCGAAACATTAATCTAACATTTATTGCATCTGACAAGCAACACATTCAAGAAATCCTGAATCATCTTGACAAAGAAAAGACAACTATCAACTCATACGAAATTCACCCTGAAAAATCTGGCGCAGGAACAAGCTACAACGTCGAAATGGAAATAACCATCAAGCGAGCCAAAGCTAATAATCACATTTTGTCTTTAATTTCTCATTTTGAGGGAGTTACAGTAGAAAGTATCGAGTAAAACTTTTGCTTTAACTTGCATCCATTTATCAATCGATTTTCAAAGTCAATGGGGTTGGTTTCCAAAGTCTATGGGTTTAGTGTCCAAAGTCTATGAGTTTGGCATCTAAAGTCATAGAGATTGGACGACAAACTCAATGGGATTGAATCCGCTAAATGTGAAGTAGTCGGTGACTGACCAAACGATTTGCTGTACGAAACGCCACCGCTTAGCGCATACCCATAAGATGCTACAAACATCTTTCACGGTATGGTCGCCCGCACATGCGATCGATAGTTTTGCCATTCAGCACCTTCTCGATAAGCGTATAGCGGTATATTTTTTGTAGTGACGCCGCAAAAAAAAGGTGCATCAACATCTTGATACACCTTTTTAATCACGCTTACATTATATATATTTAATCTTTGCGTTTCTTATTTAGCATAGGCTACACTGCGTGTTTCGCGAATGACGGTGATTTTTACCTGTCCAGGATAGGTCATCTCGTTTTGAATCTTGGTTGCAATATCATCTGACAACTTCAGTGATTCGGCGTCATCCATCTGATCGGCTCCAACGATAACGCGAAGTTCACGACCAGCCTGAATGGCATAGGTCTTGGTAACGCCGGGATAACTCATGGCGATGGCCTCGAGGTCATTCAGTCGTTTGATGTATGCTTCCACGATTTCGCGACGTGCACCAGGGCGCGCACCCGAGATGGCATCACACACCTGGACAATGGGAGCCAGCAGGGTTTGCATCTCTACCTCATCATGGTGGGCTGCGATGGCGTTGCAGATATCTGGCTTCTCCTTGTATTTTTCGGCCAGCTTACCACCATACAGTGCGTGGGGCAGTTCACTTTCCTCATCAGGTACCTTACCGATATCGTGCAAAAGTCCAGCTCGCTTTGCCTTCTTAGGATTGAGCCCCAGCTCTGACGCCATCACCGCACAGAGATTAGCGGTTTCACGCGCATGCTGAAGGAGGTTCTGCCCATAGCTTGAGCGATATTTCATTTTGCCCACGATGCGCACCAATTCGGGGTGCAGGCCATGAATACCCAGGTCGATCACGGTACGTTTTCCCGTTTCGATGATTTCGTTGTCAAGTTGCTTCTTCACTTTTGCCACAACCTCTTCTATACGTGCGGGGTGGATACGTCCATCGGCAACGAGCTGGTGAAGCGCCAAACGGCAAACCTCTCGACGCACAGGATCGAACGCAGAAATAACGATGGCTTCGGGCGTGTCATCGACAACAATTTCTACCCCCGTTGCAGCTTCCAAGGCACGGATGTTGCGTCCCTCGCGTCCAATGATGCGGCCTTTCACCTCATCATTGTCAATGTGGAAGACGCTGACAGAATTTTCAATAGCCGTCTCAGTGGCAACGCGCTGGATGGTCTGTATAACAATCTTCTTAGCCTCTTGGTTGGCATTGAGCTTGGCCTCGTCTATGATTTCATTGATGTAGCCGGCTGCATCTGTACGGGCCTCGTCTTTCAGGCTTTCTATCAATCTGCTTTTTGCCTCTTCGGCACTCAGTCCGGAAAGTTCTTCCAGCATTTCGCGCTCTTGCAGTTGCATTTTTTCGAGTTCAGCCTGCTTAATTTGCAACAATTTCTTTTCATTGTCGATGCGTTGTTGCTGATGGTCTACCTCCTGTTTTCTGCGTCCGAGTTCTTCCTGACGCTGACTCAATCCAATTTCTCTTTGCTTGAGTTTGTTCTCGGTCTGTTGGATTTTCTGGTTGCGAAGTTGAACTTCTTTCTCCAACTCAGATTTCTTGTTCAGGAATTTCTCCTTGACCTCCAACAATTTCTTTTCCTTAATCACATCAGCCTCTTTATTAGCGGCTGCTACCATTTCATTATATTTTCCTTTAACAATGTAACGGAAAATCGCATAACCACCCAGTCCGCCAAGAATCAGCGCTACGATGGCAACAATTACTATACTCATTATTTTTAAATTTAAATTTCATTTATAATAACTACATAAATGAAAGAGGTCGGAAGAATCATGCGTTAGCGCGGCAATCCGCACGTTGCACCATACATTTCCGCTTAAAATCAGAACGGCTAAGAAAGATAAATAACTTCCTGGTACAAGAAAGCACCTTATGGAAGGTTGGCTTAATCCTTCAGTGCCTCTTCAATTTCAGAAGTTAATTGAGATATGATTTTACTATACGGGGTGACATCATTGCGTGCAAACTCCTTTTCGTAACGCAATGCTATGTCTATCAAAGCCATATAGAGTATATCCTTCTCGCTTCTCTTTGCCTTGAAAACAGAAGCGTAAGTGTTTACAGTATCAGTAATAAGTTTGGCTGCCTTACGATAATACTCCTCATCCTGCCGCATGACCGTTACGCTCATGTCGGTATCGTACACATGCAATCTTATCTGTAGTTTATCTCTATTGTCTCCTGCCATCGCTCCGATTACTTTTCATTCAGTAGCGTGATACATTTGTTGACGTCTCTTACCAGCTTTGACAATCGTTTCTTGGCCGCTTCAAGGTCAGTTGTAGAAATTTCTATCATCTTGGCCAGTTTGAGACTGTTGTAGTCATTTTGTGCTTGATTCAACTTCGCCTCGAGCTGTTTTATCTTGGCATCACGCTCGTCAACCATGGCATACAAGCTGTTGTTCTCCTGTTTTGTTTCCTTGTACTGGAGAATCATCTGCCTCATGCGAGTGGTAAAGAGCGTTAGAGTTTTCTCATTAGCATCCATCGACATACAATTTGGTCACAAATTTAGCGTAATAAATTGACAATCACAAATTATCGGTTGTTTTTTTGTCCATCACTTTAATCTTAGCCGATTGCGCGAGCAACGCCAAGTTGTCGTAATGTTTTGTGTGATTGATGGTTATTTTTGGTTCTCATTTCCTGGCTTCGGTTCTTTTTTAGCCAGCATTACTACCTGATGAATGAAATCGGTAGTCCACTTTTGGGAGAATCCCAGTCGTTTGTTATACTGCCGAACAGCGACCACAGCTTTGATGACACCAGCATCCTTATAGTCATTTTTAGTAAAGATGTCGTTCACGGTCTTTTCTGTCATAGTGTACAACGCACTCTTGAATATGGACGGCATGCGCAACTTAAACTTCATCAAGTTTCCGACAAGCATCATCAGTTCTTGAGTAAACCCCTGAAACTGTAGCAAGTAAGGTTGCACATCTTCCAACCTACGACAATTCTTTCGTATACTCTGATCGATTTCGTTGAAAAAAAGATCATCTGTATGATACATTTCTTTCAACATGTTCTTGCACCGTGCTTTCTCGCCTACTCCCAGCTTGTTGTTGACAGTGGGAACGTGCAAAGTAATCTTGAACGTCCTGAGGTCGGGCAGCATCTTTAAGTTGTTGATACCCAACTGAGCTGCTATAGCCGATTGAAAGTAAACCCTGATGAGTGTCATGTAGTCTTCCATCCCACCAGTAGTGTCATTTCGATCTTTCTTTCCAAACAGTTTTGATAATAAATTTGCCATTATATTGTAAAATTAAATTCATTTCGTAACTAAGAGTTTTTTCCTAAATCTCTACAAAGGTATGATAAAACCATAAATATACAAAACAAAAGAAACAATTTTAGCTGTAGCACTTTCCGCTTTCAATAATTATTTATACCTTTGTACACAACTTTTGAAAAAGTACAACAAGTATGATGTTTGAGCCTTGTTGGTAACAAAAGGCTCCATCTAATCATGCAAGTTGATTGTTCAAGTGATAGCCATAGCAAGTATAATTCTGTTGCGATTATCAGATTAATAACCAATTAGATTCGAAGAATGAAAGGAATCGTTTTAGCCGGTGGCTCCGGAACACGCCTTTATCCCATCACCAAAGGAATAAGCAAACAGCTCATTCCCATTTTTGACAAACCCATGATTTATTATCCAGTATCAGTCTTGATGCTGGCAGGAATTAAAGAAATTCTCATCATTTCGACTCCCTATGACCTACCAGGGTTCAAGAGGCTTCTTGGTGATGGTCATGACCTTGGCGTGGAGTTTTCATACGTTGAACAGCCAAGCCCTGACGGTTTGGCACAAGCGTTCATCCTGGGTGAAGACTTTATTGGTGACGACTCCGCATGCCTGGTGCTGGGTGATAATATTTTTTATGGTTCGGGATTCACCGCTCTGCTGAAACAAAGCTTAGAAGACGCCGAACAAAAAGATAAGGCAACCGTTTTCGGCTACTATGTGAACGACCCAGAACGGTATGGCGTGGTAGAATTTGACGGTCAAGGGAAATGCCTGAGCATAGAAGAAAAACCAGCACACCCTAAAAGCAATTATGCTGTAGTGGGACTGTACTTCTATCCAAACTCTGTAATTGACATTGCCAAGAAAATCAAACCAAGCGAACGAGGAGAACTGGAAATCACGACTGTCAACCAAACATTTCTTGAACGACAGCAACTTCAGGTAAAAACTCTGCAACGTGGATTCGCGTGGTTGGACACTGGAACTCACGACAGTCTTTCGGAAGCAAGCACATTTATCGAGGTGATTGAAAAAAGACAGGGATTGAAAGTCGCCTGCTTGGAAGAAATTGCTTTCAAGCAAGGATGGATTGATGCCGAACAACTTAAGAAACTAGCAGAACCCATGTTGAAAAACAATTATGGAAAATACCTATTAGACATCGCTAACAGGACCATTTAACGGGATGGCTGGGAAGGAACAAACAGGAAACATGAATTTATATTTTAGCTAAAAAATGGAAGAAGAGATAAAGAATCAGGAATTGGAGAACGTCGAAGGACAAGAGGAGAATTCATTCTTCAATATACAAACGATTATACAGACACTCATCCTCAACTGGAAATGGTTTGTACTGTCTGTAATTATTTGTCTGGGAGCGGCTGCTATTTATTTGCGTTACACACCACGCATCTACCAATCATTCGCCAAAATGCTGATTAAAGATGAAGATAACAGAAGAGGCAGAAACTCACTACTCTATTCATCAAACTTGGGCATGATGTCAAACTCAACGGGTATTGATAATGAGATGGAAATCTTATCTTCCCTGAACCTGGCAGAACAGACGGTGAAAGACTTGAAGCTCTACGTTAAATATACCTCTGAAGGAAGAGTGAGAGACATGGTCATCTATAAGAGTCAGCCCATCAGCGTGGACCTCGATCCTGCCCATCTCGATAAACTGCGCTCACCCATTTCTATGGTTATCCAGAGAGTAGGCAACACATATAATGTGACAGGAAGTTACACTAGCCCCGTTGAAGGCAGAGGATGGCAAACCACGAACATTGACAAGAAGATTAGTCAACTGCCATCCACAATAGTAACCAAAGTTGGTATTCTATCGTTCATGAACGAAAATGCAGGATCCATGAAAGACGGACAATCGTTCAAGGTTTCTATTCTTCCACCCAAAAGTGTAGCAGCAGGATACAGAGGTGCTTTCTCTGTAGCGCAGAACAATAAAACAACATCCATTGCTCTTCTGGGAGTCAAGGACGAAGTACCATCTCGCGCCAGCGATTACTTAAAGCAATTGGTCATCTGTTACAACCGACAGGCCAACATGGACAAGAATGAGGTAGCACGCAATACAGAGGCCTTCATCAACAGTCGTCTGGAAAAGATCAGTGAAGAATTGGGAGCTACTGAAGGACAGCTGGAAAGCTACAAGAAACGCAACAGAATGGTAGACCAAGCGATGAATGCCGGTCAAGCCATGCAAAATGCAAACGAGTACGACCAGAAGCTGGCAGAAGCCAACACACAAGTGGCCCTGCTCAACAGTGTACAAGAAAGCATGTCGCAACCCAGTAACCAATATCAGACGCTACCAGCTAACGTGGGCATCTCAGACCCTACGGTGAACGGCTTGATCAATAAGTACAACGAAATCGCATTGGAGAGAAAAAAACTCCTTCGCAGTGCTTCTGAGACCTCACCGACGGTAACACCCCTCACTTCTCAATTGGATGATTTGAACAACAGCATCCACCGTGCCATGGCCCAAGCTAAGAAAGGACTTCAAATTCAGCGCAACAATGTTGCTTCGCAATACGGCAAGTACCAAGGACAACTCACTGCCAGTCCAGAGCAAGAAAGAATGCTTACTCAGATTGGCCGACAGCAAGATGTTAAATCAGGACTCTACTTGATGTTATTACAGAAGCGAGAAGAAAACTCTATCTCGCTTGCCGCAACTGCCGACAAAGGCATTCTGATAGATGAACCCGCCAATGGTGGACAAGTAAGTCCAAACAGACAACTCATCTTCCTCATCGCCTTGCTCTTGGGACTTGGCATTCCTGCACTCATCTTATTCTTAATCAACTTCTTCCGCTATAGGATAGAAGGACACGACGATGTTGCCAAGCTTACCAAGCTTCCCTTCTTGGCCGACGTCGCTGTTGCAAGTGACACAGCCAAGACAAAAGCCGACATCGTGGTTCACGAGAACCAGAACAACCAGATGGAAGAAATCTTCCGAAGCATGCGAACCAATCTGCAGTTCATGTTGAAAGAAAACCAGAAGGTCATCCTCTTCACGTCGAGTACCTCTGGCGAAGGTAAAACGTTCAACGCCTCCAACTTGGCAGTCAGCTTCGCACTACTTGGTAAAAAAGTAATTCTTGTTGGACTGGATATCCGCAAGCCACGCTTGGCCGAACTCTTTGAAATAAATGACCATCATCATGGCATTACCATGTTGTTGACCAAGGAGCAGCCTAGTTGGGAAGAAATCAAGAGCCAAATTTTGCCTTCGGGAGTAAACAATAATCTGGATCTTCTATTGTCAGGACCCATTCCTCCAAATCCCGCCGAATTAATTGCGCGCCCATCGCTCGACATCATTATCAATCACTTAAAGGAAAAGTACGATTACATTCTCATCGACACTGCTCCGGTTGGTCTTGTCACCGACACGTTGCAAATAGGACGTGTGGCAGACGCCACAGTTTACATGTGCCGTGCCGATTACACGCCCAAAGAAAGCTTCGGACTCATCAACAGCTTGGCAAAAGAGAAGAAACTTCCTAACATATCCATCGTCATCAATGGTATCGACATGTCCAAGAAGAAGCATGGATATTATTATGGGTATGGCAGATACGGAAAGTATGGAAGGTATGGACGATACGGTGGAAAATATGGAAAATACGGATCGTACGGTCACTATGGCAATTACGGTACATACGGCAACTATGCAAACAGCCACTATGGAGACAAGAACGACACGTCCATCAAGCGTTAATGCGCTTGATGGCGTGCCAACCTCATTTTTATATTTGCCACCATTTAAACTGATTTCAAATAGATGACAATAGCTGTTGATTTTGACGGAACCATCGTAGAACATAAATACCCCGCGATAGGACAAGAGATTCCTTTCGCTACAGAAACACTCAAAATGCTGATTAAAGAGCATCACAGACTCATCTTATGGAGCGTACGAGAAGGAACACTCCTGCAAGAAGCTGTAGATTGGTGCAAAGAACGCGGGGTAGAGTTTTGGACGGTCAACAAAGACTATCCAGAAGAGGAAGGTACCTCCAACAACAACCACTTCTCTAGAAAGATTAAGGCCGACCTTTTTATCGATGATCGCAACATTGGCGGATTGCCCGACTGGGGACAAATATACCACATGATACACGATCATAAAACAACCAAAGACTTGATTCGTGAAGCATACTTACGAGGACAAACTGCCGAAGAGCCCAAACCCAAAAAGCGTTGGTGGAAATGGTGAATTGTGCTACCGATTATCCCGTCAACGAATTAACTAAATAACCTTATCATTCGTTTCGGTTAGTCATTTTTTTCTACTAACTTTGCACAAATGAGTGATAAACATGAAAAGATATATTACGGGGTGCCTCATTGCACTTTGTTGCAGTACAAGCATCATGGCCAAGAGCAAAACAATTGATCTACGCATCATCCAAACCAGTGATGTCCACGGTAGTTTCTTCCCTTACGACTTCATCAATCGCAGACCAAAGGCAGGTAGTCTTGCCCGAGTGACGACCTATGTTGACTCTCTGAGGGAAAAATATGGGAAGAATCTCATTCTACTGGACAACGGCGACATATTACAAGGGCAGCCAATCTGCTATTACAGCAACTATGTCAACATGCAAGGTCCCAACATCGCAGCATCTGTTATCAACTACATGCAGTATGACGCTCAGACCATAGGTAACCATGACATCGAAACCGGGCATGCCGTTTACGACAAGTGGATTCGAGAAGTGTCGTGTCCTACCCTCGGAGCCAACATTGTCAATACCCAAACTCAACAACCATACGTTCATCCATACACTATTCTTGAGCGAGATGGCGTTAAGATTGCCGTCCTTGGCATGCTCACTCCGGCTATTCCCAACTGGCTTCAAGAAAAGCTATGGAGTGAACTTCGGTTTGAAAACATGGTGCAATCGGCACGCTACTGGATGAATGTATTGCAAACAACCGAACACCCCGACATCGTCATTGGTTTGTTTCATTCGGGCAAACAGGGTGGCATTACCACCCCAACCTACGAAGAAAATGCCTCCTTGCGCGTGGCAAAAGAGGTTCCGGGCTTTGATTTGATACTCTTTGGACACGATCATACCCCTCACAGCAGCACCATTCTCAACAGCAAAGGCCAACCTGTTGTTTGTCTCAATCCTGGTTGTAATGCTATCAACGTAACCGATAGCGAAATTAGAATTACACTGAATGAGCAGATACAAAAAGGAAAGAAAACGCATGTCGTATTGCGCAAGCAGGTCAACGGACGTGTGGTAGACATTCGAAATGAGCAAATTGATCAAAAATTCATGGCGCATTTTCAAGACGACATCAATGCCGTCAACGCCTTTGTCAATAGGAAGATTGGCTCATTTCAACACACTATTTACAGTCGTGATTGCTATTTTGGCAGTTCAGCCTTTACTGATTTGATTCACAACTTACAGTTGACGGTCACCGGAGCCGACATCTCCTTCAACGCACCCCTTGCTTTTGATGCCCAAATCAAGGCAGGCGACGTGTTTGTAAGTGACCTATTCAACCTCTACAAATACGAAAACAATATCTATGTGCTCAAGATGACAGGCGAAGAAATTCGCAATTACTTAGAAATGAGCTACGATTTGTGGGTCAACACTATGACCTCTCCTGACGACCACATTCTCCTCATCGACAACAAAACCAAGGATGACCAACAACGTTATGGCTTCAAAAACTTCACATTCAATTTCGATAGTGCTGCCGGCATCGATTATGAAGTTGATGTCACCAAGCCAAAAGGAAACAAAGTTAACATCTTGAAAATGAGTGATGGTACGCCATTCAGCCTCAAGAAGACGTATAAGGTTGCCATGAACAGTTACAGAGGCAACGGCGGTGGTGAACTCTTGACACGTGGCGCGGGCATCTCCATGATCGAATTGAAACAACGTATCGTGTTCGAAAGCAAGCATGATCAGCGTTATTACCTCATGCAATGGATTGAAAAATGTGGAGAAATAAATCCCAAACCCAACAACAATTGGAAGTTTGTACCCGCAACGTGGACCATACCTGCATTGAAACGAGATAAAATGCTTATCTTTGGACAACCACAAAGAGAGGAAGATGAGAAATGAAAACCCTGTTTTTTATATTTTGTAAAACAGACATCGTGCTCGAAAAACAAACAAACGGACTATATACCATACCGCTTGCCGATGAACCACCGATACCCACTAAGCCTTGGACACACATCATGGATGTGGAAAACCTGGCAGACGGCACTCCTGTTCGGGCATTTCGAATAGATGAACCCATCACCAACAACCCACAATATGAGATGTGTGGACTGCGCGCTTCATTCTACAAGCTGCCCCACGACTTATATTTAATGGCCGGAAAGTGCCACGAGCTGCTCTATTGGGACTTTAATACCAAGTTTTGCGGCGTATGCGGTGGTCCGATGCAGATGCACACCGCCATTTCAAAACGCTGCACCCAATGCGGAAAAGAAGTGTGGCCACAGTTAGCGACAGCCGTCATCGTGCTGATACACCGCGGAGATGAGGTACTTTTGGTTCATGCAAAAAACTTCAAAACCGACTTTTATGGACTGGTGGCGGGATTCGTTGAAACTGGCGAGACGCTGGAGGAAGCCGTTCATCGCGAAGTCATGGAGGAAACGGGCATCAAGATCAAGAATGTAACCTACTTCAGTTCGCAGCCATGGCCCTACCCCTCTGGCTTGATGGTTGGCTTTAACGCCGACTATGTGAGCGGTGAGTTAAGGTTGCAGCGATCAGAATTAAGCAAGGGTGGCTGGTTCTCTAAGAACAATCTCCCCACCATTCCAGAGAAGCTTTCTATTGCCAGAATGCTCATAGATGCCTGGCTGGAGAAAGGCGAAGAATAATCTAACTGTAAGAATCTTCAAAACATATCTCATGAAACCATTCACAAAACTTCTTGGCTTCGATACCAAGAACATGAAAATGAAAACAGAATTGATTGCCGGAGCAACCACATTCTTAACAATGAGTTATATCCTCGCCGTCAATCCAGCCATTCTCTCGAGCACGGGAATGGATAAGGGTGCGCTCTTCACGGCTACAGCTTTGTCAGCTGCTATAGCCACCTTGCTGCTGGCCTTCATGGCCAAACTGCCCTTTGCACAGGCTCCCAGCATGGGACTGAACGCCTTTTTTGCTTACACGCTCTGTCAAGCTATGGGCTATTCATGGGAACAAGCCCTGGCCATCATGCTCATTGAGGGGCTCGTGTTTCTTCTCATTACCTTTTTCAATGTACGCGAATTGATTCTCGACAGCATACCCAAGAACCTGCGGTACGCCATCTCTGCGGGCATTGGCATGTTCATCGCGTTTATCGGACTTAAGAATGCGGGCATCATCGTGGCCAAAGAAGGCACGTTTGTGGGCCTGGGTGCCTTCACCCCCGAGTCGACATTGGGCATCATCGCCATTCTGCTGAGTGGCATCCTGATGGCCCGCAATGTCAAAGGGTCGCTGTTCTATGGCATCATTGCCGCCACGCTCATTGGCATACCTATGGGCGTCACCATGATACCTGATGGCTGGCTGCCGGTTTCCGCACCCCAAGACATCTCTCCCATCTTCTGTCATTTCGACTTCAACGGGTTCCTCAACATCAAGACCCTATTGGTGGTTTTCTCGCTGCTCATCGTCAACATCTTCGATACCATCGGCACCTTGGTCGGTTTGGCAGAGAAAACGGGCATTGTACAACCCGACGGTTCCATTCCAAGAGTGAAAGAAGCTATGATGAGCGATGCCATTGGTACCACCTGTGGAGCCATGCTCGGATCCTCCACCATCACCACCTATATTGAAAGTGCATCGGGTATTGCGGAAGGTGGCCGAAGCGGTGTGACATCAGCATTTGTGGGTATTCTCTTCCTCCTTTCCCTTTTGGTATCGCCCATCTTTCTCCTCATCCCTGGTGCTGCTACCAGTGGCGCATTGGTGTTGGTAGGTGTGCTGATGCTCGACTCGGTGAAAAAGCTCGATTTGAGTGATGTAAGCGAGTCATTCCCTGCCTTCATTACCATGATTACCATGGTACTTTGCTATTCCATTGCCGACGGTATCTGCCTTGGCATCTTGAGCTACGTGATTTTGAAGTTGTGTGTTGGCCGTTGGAAACAACTCAACATCACACTCGTAACGTTGGCCATTCTGTTCATCATTAACTTCGTTTTCAATTAATATGAAACACATCAGTTGGGGATTCATAGGATGTGGCGAGGTCACCGAATTGAAATCGGGGCCCGCCTTCAATGAGGTTGAAGGGTCGCATGTAGAAGCTGTGTACAGTAGGAGCAAGGATAAAGTGCTATCGTACGCCGAGCGTCACCACATCAAGAAATGGTATACCGATGCGCAGCAGCTCATCGATGACCCCGAGGTGAACGCCATTTACATCGCTACCCCACCCTCCAGCCATGCCACCTACGCCATCATGGCCATGAAGGCTGGCAAGCCGGTGTACATAGAGAAGCCTCTTGCGGCCAGTTATGAAGATTGCGCGCGCATCAACAGAGTAAGCCAGCAAACGGGAGTTCCCTGCTTTGTAGCCTATTACAGAAGATACCTACCCTATTTTCAGAAGGTGAAAAGCATCCTGGATAGCGGAACCATCGGCACGGTGACCAACGTTCAGGTGCGTTTTTCTGTTCCTCCCCGGGATCTGGATTACAGCGGCAGCCGCCATCTTCCATGGCGACTGCAACCCGACATCGCCGGCGGAGGCTACTTTTATGACTTGGCACCCCATCAACTTGACTTGCTGCAAGAATTCTTTGGTGTGATTACCCAGGCGCATGGCTATTGTGCCAACCGCGCACACCTATACTCTGCCGAGGACACCATCAGTGCCTGTTTTCTTTTTGAGAATGGCCTTCCGGGAAGCGGGTCATGGTGCTTCGTGGGTCATCAGAGTGCGAAGGAAGACAGCATCGACGTGGTTGGCGAGCAAGGCTCACTGTCGTTCTCGGTTTACAACTATCACCCCATTCAATTAATCACTTCTGACGGCATCCGAAACATCACGGTTCCTAACCCGTCGTACGTTCAGTTACCCATCATCAAAGCGGTTACCGAAGACCTGCAAGGTATTGGTGTCTGCACCTGCACGAGCGTCAGTGCCACGCCAGTAAATTGGGTGATGGACAGAATATTGGGTAAATTTTAACTGCATACCTATTTTGATGCTACACTACACACGATACACACTACTGCTGTTGGTCGTATTTTCGACCCACATGCTGGCTGATACCATCCCTGAGAGAAAAGGTTTCTTCAAGATACTAACCCAGGGGGCGGTCAGGTTCGTGGAGAGTTTCTCGGACGTAGACACCAATTATGTCGAACCACAGCATTACTACTACACCGTGATGCTGCAAAACACGAACACCTATGAGGGCTATCGCCTGCGCAACCACGAAGGCCAATCCGTCACTTTGGCACCTCAACCGAGCATCAAGATAGGCCCTTTCGTTGGCTATAGGTGGTTTTTTCTGGGCTATACCTTCGACCTCAAACACTACGACAAGAATAAGGATCGCCAAGAAATAGACCTGAGCCTCTATTCTTCACGCCTCACCGTAGACTTATTTTATCGTAAAACGGGCAACTTATATAATATCAGAAGCCTGTATATTGATGATAAAATCGACACCAAACCTCTTGAGAAACAACCGTTCAATGGCTTCAAGTCGAGCATCAAGGGCTTCAATCTCTACTACATTTTCAATCACCGCAAATTCTCTTACCCAGCCGCTTTCAGCCAATCTACGGTGCAACGAAGAAGTTATGGGTCGCCTATGGTGGGCATTGGCTATACCAAGCACAAGATGAGCATCGACCTGTCTGAACTCAATCATCTGGTCACATCGGTGTTAAAACCAGGGGAAGAGGGAAAAACGAAAGAAGACACACGTCTGACATTTGGTAATTATCACTACTCCGACATTTCAATTTCTGGCGGATATGCTTACAACTGGGTGTTTGCCCACAACTGGCTGTTCGCCTCGTCCCTATGCTTAGGGCTGGCGTACAAGCACAGCGTGGGTGACGTTTTGAAAGAACAAACGACCACCCATGATTACAATCTGAAAAAATTCAACGT
This sequence comes from uncultured Prevotella sp., assembly GCA_902488665.1. Classification (GTDB taxonomy): domain Bacteria; phylum Bacteroidota; class Bacteroidia; order Bacteroidales; family Bacteroidaceae; genus Prevotella. Next base: position 35,738 of record CABTXD010000026.1, read on the forward strand.
CGATGCAGTAGGCCGGCTTGGCGTTGTGTGGAACAATACGCGCTATTATGTAGGCACAAGTACCATATTCCACGTATACAACTATCAGAAAGGTCAGTTTTCTACAAGTACCATTTTCGGTAACTTCAACATCTATGTAGGATTTAATTTTGGAAAAATAAAACAAAAATATTTTTATATATGCGACTGCTATTTTTACTATTATCCACCTTCAGCCTACAGGTCTTCGGGCAAACCCTGCAATATGAAAAAGCTGACAGTGTCAAGGTTGAACAACTTCTCGCTTCTGCCCGTCAGCAAGACAAAGGCACAAACATGGTGATATTTTTTGCTCGTCAGTTGATTGGAACGCCCTATATCGCCAAGACCTTGGAAAACAACGACCGGGAGAACCTGGTTATCAACTTGCGCGAACTTGACTGTACAACGTATGTGGAAAATGTTTTGGCACTTTTCTTATGCCACAAGAACCATCAAAAGCGTTTTCAAGACTTTTGTCAATTTCTGCGACTCGTCAGATATCGCAATGGAAAAGTAGCTTATCCCAACCGTCTTCACTACTTCTCATCCTGGATAGAAGACAACGTGCGCATGGGCTACATCCAGCATGTTGAAGAGCTTGACCCGCCTTTCTCGGCTACACAGGTGCTTGACCTGCATTACATGACAACCCATCCGCAATATTATCCGATGATGAAGGGCAAGCCGGAGGTCATCGCAGCCATTCGAGAAATGGAGATTGAGCTAAGTGGCAACGAATATCTGTACATTCCCAAGGACAGCATTCGCAATACGCCCCTCCTCAGGCGGTGCATCAAAGACGGTGACATCCTGGCCATGCTCACCAGCCGAAAAGGGCTGGATACCAGTCACGTCGGCATCGCCATCTGGCACGACGATGGCCTGCATCTGCTCAATGCCTCCTCCATTCACGGGAAAGTGGTGGAAGAACCGATGACGCTCAAGACGTACATGAGTGGGCAACGCTCACAAATTGGCATCAGGGCGGTCAGGTGTGCCGGGCTGTAAGCACAAGGGTTGCCGGCCAATTGAACAGCTCTTTTATTCAACCTCAAAACGCTGTTATTTACAGGTTTTTCCCATTGCCGTGTAATCTCATTGAGTTTGACTATCAAAGTCATAGAGTTTGGCAGTTAAGGTCAATGACATTGGCAGTCAAAGTCATGGAGATTGGTTTTCTAAAGAAAAACAATGGAATCAATCAAGCTACAGAGTGATGACAAAATAGGCTGGTTCTATAAATTAGCTTTGTTAGATTTTGAGCTTATTTTTGAGGTCAAAATGCAAGAGAGTGAAGGAGTGTAGCGAGCTACACGACTGAAC
>CABTXD010000027.1:0-34891 GCA_902488665.1 uncultured Prevotella sp.
AACACCTTTTTCCACTCGGGTCGATGGGTAGGATATACTGGAAATGATATGGATGTTGTCATTGACTTGCAACGCAAGCAAGCTATTCGTCAAGTGACTTTGCGGACATTGGTTGATGATGGCAACTGGATATTCCCCGACCGAGGTGTGAGTTTGTGCGTATCAGATGACGGCATTCATTTCCGGGAAGTGTTCAAAGACCGTAAGGAACCGATGCCTGAAGGCAAGACGGCGGCTGTTCATCAACAGACAATAACGCTGCAGAACGTGAAAGGAAGGTATCTGCAAGTGAAGATGTTGTCAGAACATCAAATACCTCAATGGCACTACGGCAAGGGCAATGCTGGTTTTTTGTTCGTAGACGAGATAGCGGTTGATTAAAAAAACGGGTTGAAAAGAGTTCATCGTGCATGGTCATGATGAACTTTTTCGATGAAGAGGATATGACATGACCAGATAAATGCAGTTGATGATGGATAAAAGTTATGCCCGATGCAACTTTTACGGCTGTGCCATCGTCCTATAAACAGTTAGTAAATGGCTTCTTTTGGTAGGCCATGTAATCCTCTAAATAGTAAATGGTATGAAGAAAATACTTTGGTTGGCATGTGCTGTGGTCTGCGTAGTGACACTCGCATCGTGCGTGAACATCGTTAAAAAGAAGGGTGGCGGGAAGAAAATAACAAAAAACGTGAAGGTGCAACCGTTCAAACGCATCAACTTACAAACAGCTTGTGAAGTGCATTTTGTGCAAGCCGATTCTGTGAGTGTCAAGATAGTTGGGCCTGAAAATGTAATCAAGCACATCAAGACTACCAGTGATGGAACGGAATTGACCATCCAACATACACGAAATAATGGATGGAAAAATCTCCGTTCTTCCGATAACGTGGATATCTATCTCACTTCCCCTGACCTTATTTCGGTGTTGATGCGGGGTGCCGGTGATTTCAATATCGATCGACATCTGGATACAGATACCTTGACAATTCGATTGGAAGGGGCTGGTGATGTTGAGATAAAGGACCTGATTTGCGATGAAGTGAATGTGGAAATGAAAGGGGCCGGCGATATCGAACTCGAGCAAGTGATTGCGTCTAAAGCCTCGTTTAAACTCAAAGGGGTAGGAGATGTCAAGGCTCATCTGGCAAAATGTGACTGGGCGCAATGTGAACTCGAAGGGGTTGGCGACATCGAACTGTCGGGAACGGTTAGGCATTTCAGACACAAGGTGAGGGGAACAGGCTCTATCAACACAGACGATTTGCAGATTCTTTCCCATCATTAGACCTGGAAGAAAAGCGAGTGTCTTGGGGTGATGTCAATCTTTTTAGTGTTGTGAGGCTGTTGCTGTCGAATGCATTGCGGCTTCACGACATTGAAAGGAATATTTGAAACGCCACTTCCTTATTTCAAAAATATGTTTTATCTTTGTATCTATTAAGGCTTTTAAGGGGTCATTGTGCCAATGTGCGGCAAGATATTGACCGGCCTTTGTCAACAAATAGATAAAACAGATACGAATGAAATATGCTGTGATAGCAGCGGGTGAGGGTTCACGTTTGAGCAAAGAGGGGATTAATGTCCCTAAGCCGCTCGTAAAAGTGCATGGCGAAGCGTTGATAGACCGCTTGATACGAATCTTCATGGAGCATGAAGCAGAAGAGATTATCGTTATCTGCAACGAAGCCATGCCTGATGTTTATGCTCATTTGTGCGACCTCAAGGCAGATGGTTTGCAAGGCGTTCGTGTTCCCTTACACCTACTGATGAAGCGTACACCCAGCTCAATGCACAGTCTGTATGCCATGAGCACATGGCTCAAGGATTCACCTTTCTGTCTTACAACGGTAGACACGGTTTTCTTGGAACAAGCATTCACCGATTACATTCGTACTTTTAAACATTCTGTCAATCATGGTGTTGATGCGTTGATGGGGGTGACTAAGTATGTGGATGATGAGAAACCGCTCTATGTGGAAACTGATTCTGCGCTCAATATTTTGGGCTTTCATGATCAAAACCCTGGTCATCGCACCTTCATCTCTGGTGGTATTTATGGTCTTCACCCTCGTGTGTTGGACACTTTGTCACACTGTATTGAGCGTGGCGAGCATCGCATGCGCAACTTTCAACGAGCATTGATTGCCGAACAATTGAAGGTAATGGCCTATGACATGGGGCGGGTGATGGACATCGATCATGCCACGGACATCGCAAAGACAGAGGAGTTCCTACGAAATCCAGCGTCGAAGTTGAGCCAAACTCATTAAAACAGAATCATTGAAGGCCCGCAGTGCCTTCATCCAACGATATGAAAAATAAAATCATTGCTATCCGTCGTGACGTGAGATATTCACTGGACGCAGAACAAAAGGACCGCGAGGTTCTTGCTTCTGTCATCCAATGTCTGGGCGGTGACATTCCTATGATTGACGAAGCTCTACTCACAGATGAGCATAAGGCCGATGTTTATTTGTCGATGGGACGCTTGCCAGCAACGTTAAAGTTATTGCGTAAACGAGCCGCAGCGGGCGCTTTGGTGATGAATACGCCCAAGGCTGTGGAAGCATGTGAACGGAAGAATATCGTGAAGTTGATGCGAACGCACCATATTCCCATGCCTCCTGAGAAAGGCGAGCACGGTTATTGGCTCAAACGGGGTGACGCCTTGGCACAAAGAGACAACGACGTGGTGTTTTGTCAAGACGAGGATGAGTTGAGAAAGCGGAAGGATGAATGGGAGAAACGCGGTATTCTAACTTGTGTGGAGAGTGCGAATGTTGAAGGTGACTTGGTGAAATTCTATTGCGTTGGGCATGACTTCTTCAGATGGTATCGCCTACATGCCTCCGAACAGGGGTACGCTTTTGATGCGAAAGAGCTTCACCGCCATGCCCGTAGATTGGCTGATATCATCGGTATTGATGTCTTTGGCGGTGATTGTATCGTGAGTGAAGATGGTCATTTCTGCATCATTGATTTTAACGATTGGCCCAGTTTCTCTCCTTGTAGGGAGGAAGCAGCGCAGGCCATTGCACAACATTTAAGGGAAGTATGAGTAGGTTTCAAGAACTTTTGAAGGCTTCCATGAAGTCGAAGGATACGGAAGAGTGGCTTGATGTTCACTTCACACGACCTGTGGGTTTGGTGTTTGCCTTGATGTGGAAACAACTTGGTGTGCATCCCAACGCCGTCACCATCCTCTCTATCTTTCTTGGAGCAGGAGCAGCTTATTGCTTTTATTTTACTGACCTGTGTCACAATCTGTGTGGTGTGATGTTGTTGGTCTTGGCCAATCTTTGTGATAGCACCGACGGTCAGTTGGCTCGTCTCACTCACCAGCATACATTTATCGGGCGCATGCTTGATGGTTTTGCCAGTCAGTTGTGGTTTTTAGGCATCTATGTAGCCATTGCCATGCGCCTGCAACATCAACCAATGCCGTTCACCGATATCCATTGGGGTATGGGAAGTTGGGCTTTGGCAGCCGTTGCAGGCATCTTGTGTCATTCACAGCAAAGTTCTTTGGGCGATTATTATCGGCAGATTCATCTTTATTTTTTGAAGGGTAAAGAGGGGAGTGAATTGGATCAATCGAATCAACAATACAACATTTATAAATCGTTGGCAAAGAATGAATGGCTGAAAAGACTGTTTTACGTCAACTATGCCAACTATTGTCGAGGACAAGAACGGCGCACACCCGCGTTTCAGCGATTCTTCCAAGCCTATCTTGAACATCCACAAGAGGATGTGAAGCAACGATTCGTGGCAGGAAGCCGACCGCTCATGCCCTATGCCAACATTCTGACGTTCAACACACGCGCTATCTGTTTGTACGTTACTTGTCTGATCAACTGTCCATGGGTGTACTTTGTTTTCGAGATAGTGGTTCTCCATACGCTTTACATTTACATGCACAATCGCCATGAAACCTTGTGTAAACAGCTTTTGAGCGACCTCGAAAAACTTCCAAAACACATTTAACCATGGAGAAGATTATGGCAAAAAATACATCAGACATCAAGGGATTGATACTTGATTTTGGTGGAACCATCGATACAAATGGGCAACATTGGGGCAAGATGTTGTGGAATTCTTACCAACAAGAGGGGATGCCAGTGTCGGAAGATGCTTTTCGTGAGGCTTATGTTCATGGTGAACGCACGCTCGAGAAGAATCCGTTGATTCGGGCAGATTATTCTCTCAAGAAGACGATCGATGTCAAGTTACGGCTCGAGTTGGAACAGTTGTGCATCCTTGGTGTATGGGATGCGGATGAGAACGAACTGAAACGGATGCACCAACAGCTGGCAAATCGTGTATATGAGCATATCTCAACCATCATTTACCGTAACAGAATTGTTCTTGAGAAGCTACACCAACAATATCCGCTTGTTATGGTTACCAACTTTTATGGTAACATGAGGCAGGTTTTGAAGGAGTTTCAGCTTGACAATTTGTTTGAAGATGTCATCGAATCAGCTGTGGTTAACATCCGAAAACCGGATGCCCGACTGTTCAAAATGGCGCTTGAAGTTTTGCAAATGCCAGCCGCTAACGTTCTTGCAGTTGGTGACAGTTTCTATAAAGATATAGAGCCCGCCTCTGCAATAGGCTGCCAAACTGCTTGGTTGAAAGGTGAAGGATGGACGGATAAGCAGTATGATGAAACGCTTCCCACCTATATATTATCTGATTTTCACGATTTATTGAAAATCTAATATGCCTTTTTAATAAAGGTAGATTCTTGTTTATTACAGGTTTAGGTGAGGATTATTTACGGTTGTAAGAAGATGTAACTCCCTTCAATCGTTACCTCTTCTTCAGCGATGAGCATTTCCAACGCTTCGTCCAGTTGGCGTCTTGCAATGGACAGCTGATTGAGTTCAGTCAGGTGATGCTTCTCCCCGTCGTTCAAAAAAAGCTTGATTTGTTCTTGTGCTGGCTTTATTTTTTCTTCTGAAGTCTGGTCCGTATAATGTTCCAGGCATGCGTCACAGCGCATGCAGTCCTGCACATCGGTCTCTCCGAAATAGCGTAAAAGCTGCCTACTTCTACACACTTCATCGTTTTTGGCATAGTTGATGACCGACCTAACGCGCTTGGTGTATTCTTCTTTTCTTTGCTCGTACACCTCAGCGGGAATGATAAGCCGGTCAATCTCCTCGCGGTCGCGGGTGTAAGTGATGAACGGCATCTTGCGTTGTGGAATGAAATGCACGATACGTCGCTGCGTCATTCCGCGCAACAGCAGATACACTTGCTCTCTCGTCAGTTCGGTTTGCTGGGCTAAAAGCCCCTCATCGATGTAAACATAATCAGTGAACAATCCGCCGTAGTTGCGCAAAAGAGCCGTGAGGAGCTTCTCTTCATAAGGTGTGAGATTTTCCAATTTGTACAGCTCATTGCGCCCAATGAGGAACATCAGACGCGCACTGGAGTCGGGATCGGTCTCATAAACAAGATAACCTGCACGTGCCAACAGATGTAAGGCCGAATTGACAGGCACGGGAAAGTACTTGTATATCATGCAAAATTTTCCGATATCAAAGGTAAATGTGTGTCCTTTGCCACTGTGGATGCCTATCTCATAGTAGAAAGCCAGACTCTGATAGACATTCTTGATATACTCCTTTTCAGGGAAGTTGTCTACAATTCGCTTGTCCAACTTGCGCTCATCGCCGCCATTGTACAACAAAACTGCGTAGGAACGGTTGCCATCACGCCCTGCACGACCCGCCTCTTGGAAATAAGCTTCCAGCGAGTCGGGGCAGTCCATGTGCACTACGATGCGCACGTCGGGCTTGTCGATGCCCATTCCGAAGGCGTTCGTGGCTACGATGACACGCACCACATCGCTTTGCCAAGCTGTCTGTCGTTCGTCTTTCACGGCGGGTTCAAGCCCCGCATGATAAAAAGTTGCAGTAATGTTATTCGCGTTCAGCATCTCTGCAATCTCCTTGGTACGCTTCCTGCTTCGCACATAAACGATGGCACAGCCAAGCACTGAGTTGAGAATGTGAACGAGTTCTTCATTCTTGTCCTGCGCATTGCGTACCACATACGTTAGGTTCTTGCGCTCAAAGCTCATGTGGAAAGCATTCTTCTCTTTGAACTCCAGCTTTTCTTGGATGTCAACAATGACCTTAGGCGTAGCTGTTGCAGTCAAAGCCAGTAGGGGAGCGTCGGGCTTTTCCTTGCGGATGTTCGCTATTTGGAGGTATGCTGGTCGGAAATCATAGCCCCACTGACTGATGCAGTGGGCCTCATCAATGGTGATGAAGCTAACGTTCATGCGGCGCAACTTCATCAAAAACAGTTCAGAACCGATGCGTTCGGGCGAGATATACAACAACTTCACACCCCCGAAGATGCAATTATCGAGCGCCGTGGTAATCTCCCGTTGGCTCATTCCTGAATAGATGGCAGTGGCCTGTATGCCTTTCTCCCGAAGATGTTGCACTTGGTCTTTCATCAAGGCGATGAGCGGAGTCACCACGATGCACACGCCTTCTTGTGCCAAAGCCGGCACTTGGAAGGTAATAGACTTGCCTCCTCCGGTTGGCATCAGCCCCAGTGTGTCTTTTTGCTGCCCGATACTTTCGATGATGTCACGTTGTATGCCACGAAAATCGGCATACCCCCAGTATTGGTGCAGTATGTTCAGGTATTTATCTTCGGCCTGCATGTCGTTAGAAATCCTGTTCCTCTTCTTCGGTAGGACGTATGTCTTCTATTTGCAATTGCATGGCATTGCGCTTGAACACATTGTCCTCAAGCGTGTAGGCAATGTCAAAACCGCGCTTTGACTTGATGTATCGGGCCGACGCACTCTGTCCGAACGCAATGCCGTTGACGATGTTGCTCGACTTTGAATCAACCAACTCAAGCTTGATGTGCTCTTGTTCGCGCCCTACTACCTTACTGGTGCCATAGTCGAACACGCCGAGTGTGCCGAAAAGAGGTTTAGAATTACCCGGCCCAAAGGGTGAGAATTTTTTCAAATCAGCATGCAATCGCTTGGTGATGTCCTTGAAATCGATGATGGCATCGATGTCTAAGATAGGCTCAGTTTGTTCGGGTTCGATGTGTAGATCCACGTATTTCTGAAACCGTTCTCTGAATTTCTTGATGTCATCCCATCGCAAGGTCAAGCCAGCGGCGTAGGTGTGTCCGCCGAAATTGACGAGCAGATCTCGGCAACTCTTGATAGCCGAATATACGTCAAAGCCCGTCACGCTGCGTGCAGAACCTGTGGCAAACTCGCCGTCGCGTGTCAACACGACCGTTGGACGAAAGTAAATCTCGGTCAACCGCGAGGCCACGATGCCGATGACACCTTTCTTCCAGTTCTCATCATACAGCACGATGGACGAATGATGCTTTTGGCTTTCCAGTTTGGCGACTATCAGGTTGGCCTCTTCAGTCATCTGTTTGTCAATGTCTTTGCGCTGTTCGTTGTATTCGTCGATGTGTTTTGCCTGTCTCAGTGCACTGGCAAAGTCTTTCTCAACCAAGAGGTCCACACTCTCCTTGCCATTCTCCATGCGTCCCGACGCATTGATGCGTGGCCCAATTTTGAACACGATGTCACTCATGGAGATGTCCCTTCCATTAAGGTTGCAAATGTCTATGATGGCCTTCAAACCCACACTTGGGTTCTGGTTCAGTTGTTTCAGACCATGAAACGCCAGTATCCTGTTCTCGTCTGTCACGGGTACGATGTCGGCAGAGATGCTCACTGCGCAGAAGTCGAGCAGTGGGATGAGCCGTGAAAAAGGAATACTGTTGTTCTTGGCAAAGGCTTGCATGAACTTAAAGCCCACTCCACATCCCGACAGATGCTTGAAAGGATAGCTGTCGTCTGGGCGCTTTGGATTCAAGATAGCCACGGCGGGAGGCATCACTTCGTCAGGGACGTGATGGTCACAGATGATGAAATCAATTCCAAGGCTTTTGGCGTAAGCGATTTCGTCAATTGCCTTGATGCCGCAATCCAGAATAATAATCAGTTTAACACCCGTTTCCTGTGCATGGTCTATTCCCTTTTTGCTCACACCGTAGCCCTCATCGTAGCGATCGGGGATGTAATAATCGATGTTGGAATAGAACTGCTGCAGGAACTTATACACCAATGCGACGGCTGTACAGCCATCCACATCGTAATCACCATACACCATAATGCGCTCTTTGCGCCCCATGGCGTCGTTCAATCTGTCTACGGCTAAGTCCATGTCTTTCATAAGAAATGGATTGATGAGGTCTGCCAGTTGTGGGCGAAAGAATCGCTTGGCGGCAGACTCCGTAGTGATGCCACGACGGATGAGCAATTGAGCGAGAAGGGGGCTGATGTTCAGTTTCTCTCCTAACTCATTGGCTGCCTTTGTTTCTTCTGATGTAGGTGGTACATAATTCCATTTGAAATGCATTTATATTGTTTTTTTTATTTTGTCTTACCGTGTCCGCATAGAATGGATGCGGGTGTGAATTTCATGGGATTTATAAGCTATTTTGCGTGTAAAGATACAAAATATTTGTCATATTCCATTGCTTTTTTCTCAAATATTTTTTTATCACGATGCATTCAAATTCAAAACTGTTTGATACCCAGATTTCAACTTATCGTGTGCTTTTAGAGTGTCCTGAACAAAAAGACCGCTTATCCTTATCGGGTAAGCGGTCTGTATATGTTTGTAAGGTGGCGGCTTTCGGCCCCAATCCTTTATAAGTTAATCTTCTTGCGGATGTCTTGTGGAACAGCATTCTTGTTTACCATGAAGTCCATGGTCTTGTAAGCAACGAAAGCCTTGGTCATGTACCAAATACCTTTGTACTTGCCACTTTCGCCCCAAGAGTTCTTCACCATGTAGTATTCTTTACCATTCTGGTCTTTTGCAATGCCGAAGATGTGCATGCCGTGGTCATCGGTTGTTTCCCAATTATCGAATGCTTCTTGGCGCATCTCTTGTGTAGGAACTACTTCAGGTGCATTGATACCCAATGAATCTGCTTTGGCTTTCTTTGAGGAGTTGGACATTTTTACCCAGCGGTCAGCGTCTGTTCCAGATAGGTCGCGGGCTTTCTTCAGGTCGTAAGCAATACCTAAACCATTGCGTGTGAATCCGTCTTCTGAAACGTCACCACCCCATGCTACGGTATAACCGTTGTCAATCGCATGGTCGATAATCCTGCAAATGTCGTCAATGGGGATGTTCCAGCTCAAAGGCCAGCGCCAGTTGTCCTGTACCTCAACAGCAAATTGTGTCCAGAAAGGATGATGTGTGTAGCTGGTGAAGTGTACATAGTCGTTCATGTCCAGTCCAAGACTTGCTGCAAATGATTGAGGGGTATAAGTTTTTCCTTCGTAAGTAAATGTTTCAGGAGTTTTGCCAAGGTAAGCATCCAGAATTCCTACCATTCCTTTTTTCCATGCAGAAGAAATTTTCTTTTGCTTACTTTTTGCGATCGTTTCAACGTATGGTATCAATAGTTCAAAGAACTCGCCAAAGTTAGCCAACGAGTCACCTGTCATTGTACCAGGCAATGGCATTGCTGTTTCGGGAACCATGCCATAGTGTTGCCAACAATAGATAGGGTCGTATGCACTACCTCCTTGTGCAAAACTAACATCACCGTGCATGCGTACAGCTTTTTCAGCGCGGTCTTGGTATGTCTTGTGTGCTACGAACATCTCGCACAGGTCGTACGTTTTCCCTGTTTTTTTCAAGATTTCGCTTTCCAGGAAGCTCAAGGTAGAGTAAGCCCAGCACGTACCGCTGCGGTTCTGATCCTTGATACTGGTAATCTTGTTCTGCTTTACAACAGTAAATACTGGTTTGTTGCTTTTAGCGGCAGTCTTTTTCTTACCTGCCTGTGCGCCCGTTGCCATAATTGCCAAAAGGGCGAACATCAAAATTTTCTTCATGTTTTTTGAATAGTTTTAATAAATTATTTAGTTGAATTGTTAGCCATAAATGCTTCTACATCTTTTGGATGATAAGGTATGCGCTGCTCACCGATGAACCGACATCCGTCCTTGGTGATGAGGATATCGTCTTCAATGCGAATGCCTCCAAAGTCTTTGTAGGTGTCCAAAAGTTCAAAATTCAAGAACTCTTTACAGTGTCCAGATGCTCTCCACTCATCAATGAGGGCAGGTATAAAATAGATGCCTGGCTCGTCTGTTACCACAAATCCTTCTTCCAAGCGGCGTCCCATGCGCAGGGCGTTGGTGCCGAACTGTTCGAGATTGGGACGAGTTTCATCGTCAAATCCCACGTAGATTTGTCCCAAGGCCTCCATGTCGTGCACGTCCATGCCCATCATGTGACCCAGTCCGTGCGGCAAGAACATGGCATGAGCACCAGCCTTGACAGCCTCTTCGGTGTCACCTTTCATCAGTCCCAGCTCTTTCAGACGGTCTGTCATCAGCCTACAGATGGCAAAATGCACGTCCATGTACTTCACTCCTGGTTTTGCAACTTCGAGTGCGTGGTCGTGGCAGGCCTCTACGATGCTGTAAATCTCCAGCTGTCGTTGGGTAAATTTGCCACTAACGGGATATGTTCGGGTGTTGTCAGAACAATAATTGTTCACCGTTTCAGCTCCAGCATCACACAGTGCCAGCCTTCCAGCTTCGAGCTTGGCCAGTGAGGGATTGCCGTGCATGATTTCACCGTGCTGCGAGAAGATGGTTGGGAAGCTCACCATGGCGCCATAAGAGTTGGCGATGCCGTCGACCTGCCCGCCTACAAACTTCTCGGTTACGCCGGGTTTGGTCAGGCGCATGGCGGTGGTGTGCATCAGATAACCAATCTTCGCCGCGCGTTCCAGTTCTTCAATCTCCTGCGGTTCCTTGGTGGAACGCATCTTAACGACGGCCTTGATGAGATCGAGTGAGGCGCTTTCTTTCTGCTGACTGGGATGAATGCCCAGCAAATCGTATATCTGCAACTTGATGTCGTGGCGGTAAGGCGGCAGAAAATGTATCTTGCGCTTGCTGCCGATGGCTGCGTTGCAGAGGGTCTTGAGCTGCTTCATCGGGGCCGAGTGCTTCACTCCAACTTGTTCGGCCATGTCCTTAACGCTGTCTACAGAGCCAAACCAAACGATGTCTTCTATGTCGATGTCGTCGCCAATCAAGGTTTCGGTGTCGTTGTCAATGTCGATGACACCCACCAGTCCGTCTCTGTTCTGTCCAAAATAATACAGAAACGAAGAGTCTTGACGGAAGGGATGATAACCATTAAAAGGGCCGTTGGCAGGCGATTCGTTGTTGCCAAACAGGATGATGAGACCTTGGCCCACTTCTTTTTTCAGTTGGGCACGGCGTTTTATGTAAGTTTGTTGGTCGAACATGATAATAATTTTTGTTAGTGTAGTAATCTATTGTGGCTTGTCATGGATGTTACAAAACAATGATTTGTTGATTGCGACAACCTTAACCTGGGCAAAGATACTAAAAAGTGATGGAAAAATTGTAACTTTGTTGCAATAAATAACTTGTTTTTATGCATATTGAGAGGAATACAGGGCTTGTGTTGGAAGGCGGAGGCATGCGTGGCGTGTTTACCAGTGGTGTTCTGGATGCATTCATGAAGCATGGTGTATATTTCCGTTATGTGGTTGCTGTGTCGGCCGGTGCGTGTAACGGCATGTCGTACATCAGCAGGCAACCGCGCAGGGCGCGCTTGTCTAACATCGACTTTTTGACTCAATATGGCTACATTGGTTGGCGACATTTGCTGAGACAGGGTTGCATCTTTGATCAAGAATTGTTGTACGATAAATTTCCAAACGAATACCTGCCATTCGATTTCGATACGTTTTTTCAGTGGTCAGCGACCTTCGAAATGGTGACTACCAACTGTTTGACGGGGCAAGCGGAATACCTCACGGAGTCGAAAGACCGACAACGTTCGCTGGATATCGTGCGCGCTTCGAGCAGTTTGCCGTATGTGAGCAAGATAGTAAAGGTAGACGGCATCCCCATGCTTGATGGCGGCATCGTTGACTCTATTCCTGTGATGCGGGCCATGGAGACGGGGCATCCGCAGAACGTGGTGGTCTTGACGCGCAACAAGGGCTATCGTAGCAAGGAGCGTGACCGCAAGATTCCTCATTTTATCTATAAGAATTATCCCCGCCTGCGCGTGGCCCTGAGTCGCCGAGTTGCCGCTTACAACGAGCAACTGGAACTGGTGGAGCGGCTCGAGGAGTTGGGGAAGGTTGTGTGTATCAGGCCCCAAAGCCCCATGGAGGTGGGACGAATGGAGAAAGATACAGATAAACTGGAACGGCTGTATCAAGAGGGTTTTATGCTGGGCAATGCCTTCTGCGAAACCTTATCATAGTGCTTTTCCATACCGTTTGTCGATTGAGAACGATGGTGGCCTCGGCAGATTGATTTGATTCTGCGTGGCATCGTAACGCAAACGCATTGAGTTTGGTGTCCAATCTCATTGATATTGCCCTTCAAAAGCATTGAGTTTGGCACCCAAAGTCAATGCTTTTGAAGGGGATGTCGCATCTTGTTGATAAACAATATCTTATGCTGTTGCTTCAAGATGCTGCTCCTGTGTCGTTTCTTCTTTGATGATATATTTAGGTGAGGTACCGTACTTGTTGGGCTGGGGCTTTCCGTCCAGCAGGCAAAGTACGAACGTTACCAGACCGGTGACCATGACAACAATCAGCGAGATGATGAAGATGGGGTCGGTGAGCATGCTCATGCTGGCTTCTGGACTGGCATTGACACTCATCAATTCTTCGCCAATGCCTGTTCCATAAATATACAATGTGTAAACAGCTGTTGATATATAGTTTACTAAAACCCACCATTTGCTGGCACCACGGTCTTGCAATCGGCGCACAGTGATGGCAAGGGCAAGCGATAAGACAGCAAGGTCACAGATGGCACCTGCCAGTAGTGGTAGGAAAGCTTTCCAGATATTGGTTAAGATGAAATAGCATACCATGTAGGCTAACATGAACCACCAGAAGTCTGAACGACGTGTGCGGCCATGGAAATCGAAAAGTTTGTTGCATCCTTTTCTTACTGCTTCCGGAAATGAGGGTTGTTGTTTCTCAATAAGTTTAGTCATAGGTTTTAAAGATAATATAGTTTTAATAGTTTGTCAATCACGTTCTTGAGGATTGTGGGGCGTGTCTTCCAAAAGGTCGGGGCGCAGCCTGCGGGTGCGTTCCATGGCCTGTTCCATTTCCCAGTTCTTGATTTTTGCCTCGTTGCCACTGAGCAATATCTCGGGAACCTTCCATCCTTTGTAGTCGGCCGGGCGCGTGTAAATGGGGGCGGAGAGCATGTTGTCTTGGAACGAGTCGCTCAGTGCGCTCTGCTCATCACTGATTACTCCAGGGACAAGGCGTATGATGGCATCGGCCATCACAGCCGCAGCCAGCTCGCCACCCGTTAAGACGTAGTCGCCAATGCTGATCTCGCGAGTGATTAGATGGTCGCGAATGCGCTGGTCTATGCCTTTGTAGTGGCCGCAAAGAATGATGATGTTGCCCTTCATGGATAGGTCGTTGGCCACCTGTTGATTGAACTGTTCACCATCGGGCGATGTGAAAATCACTTCATCGTATTCTCTTTCGGCTTTCAAGGCGGTGATACAGCGGTCAATAGGCTCGCACTGCATCACCATACCGGCAAAGCCTCCGTACGGATAGTCGTCCACGCGTCGCCACTTGTCGGTGGTGTAATCGCGCAAATGGTGTAGGTGTATCTCGGCCAATCCCTTCTTCTGTGCTCGCAATAGAATGGATTCGTTGACGAATCCCTCGAGCATTTCGGGCAAAACTGTAATGATGTCGATTCGCATATTGTGACAAAAGTAAGAAAAAAGCGTTAATGAATATGGAACTCAATCATTAAATTATGTGAAATAAGAGAATAATAGATAGATTGAAAAGATGTAAGAAACGCTTTTTCTTCCTGTGTCCTATGTGTGCGAAGAGTCCTTGGTTGATGGGGTGGAATGGTGCACAGAGGTGGTTAATTGCAGGTGTATTGGTAAACAAATGCTATGATTTGTGAAAAAATAGGGCATGAAACTCCATCTGTTTTCGTAACTTTGCGGCCGACAATATTTCACAAAACACGATTTTATCGATATGAAAACAAAAATCATCACCATGCTTTTGGCGGGTTTAAGCCTGTCGGCAGTAGCGCAAAACGTACAGTTTCATTACGATTTAGGCCACAACATCTACAGCGAGTTGAGTGGTCGTCCGTCGGTAACAACAACCGTGGAAATGTTCAAGGCAGACAAGTGGGGAAGTACTTACATGTTTACTGACCTCGATTACCAGCGTGATGGCGTGGCAGGTGCTTATTGGGAGATATCCCGTGAGTTCAATCTAACGCCCAACAAGCAATGGGCCGCACACGTTGAGTATAATGGTGGACTGTCTTCTCATGAGAAAACTTGGAACGCAACCCGCTTTCAGCATGCTGCATTGCTGGGTGGTGCGTGGAACTGGCACAACGACAATTTCTCAAAAACCTTCTCGGTTCAATTGCTGTATAAGCAGTTTTTCCGGAGCAAGCACATGGGTGCGAAGGCTTTCAGCAGTGTGCAACTCACTGAGGTGTGGGGCATTAACTTCGCCAACAACCTGATGTCGTTCAGTGGTTTTTGTGACCTTTGGTACAATCCGAATGTAAACGGCAATTTCATCTTTTTGTCTGAACCTCAGTTGTGGGTCAACCTTAATGCCATCAAGGGCTGGGAAGGGGTTAACCTGAGCATCGGTTCAGAGGTGGAACTCAGCAATAATTTCGTTTGGAACGACCATGGAAAGAACAATAAGTTCTATGCCATTCCAACTTTAGCTGCAAAGTGGACGTTCTAACTAACATCCATCATCCCGCAACATGCGTCCTGTTTGTGCTGCTTCATCAAAGTGTTTAACGTGATGAGCTTAGTGGTCAACGCGACGAATGTTGCGGGATGAAATGGAATAAACTCAGGTGAATTGTTCCCTGAATTGATCTTCTGATATAATCTCTATCCCCAATTCTTTTGCTTTTTTATTCTTTCCGGAGGTAGAGTTCACATCATTATTAATAAGGTAGTTGGTCGATTTACTCACACTTCCCGTCACATGTCCACCCTGATTCTCAATATAAGCCTTGAGTTCAGCGCGGTTTTTGTAGTGATGTACATCGCCTGTGATGACGAAAGTGAGGCCTTCACACCTCGCACCGGTAGGCTGTGTGGACGGTTGCTCAATGTTTAACATCTTCAACAGGTCATCAACCACGTTTCTGTTTTCTTCTACTTGGAACCAATTTACGACCGAAGCCGATGTCTCCGGACCAATTCCCGGGATGTTGGCAAATGCCTCTGGCGTGGCAGCCTCAATGGCTTTGCTGATGAGTTCGTGCAAAGAATAAGCGTCCAACAGACGCTTGCAAGCATCAACACCACACATGGGAATGGTCAAGGCGTAGAGGAATTTGCGTGCTTCCACAGTCCTTGATTTCTCAATGGAGCGCATCATGTTGCCCGCTGACTTGTTTCCAAATCCTTCCAATGACGCGATTTGTTGGGCATAATTGGGCAAACGGTAGATGTCAGCGTAGGTGTTGAGCCATCCCAAGTTGATGAATTTGGACAACGTTTGCTCAGAAATGCCATCAATATCCATGCCGTTTTTCGACACAAAGCGATTGAATTTCTTCAATTGTTTGGCTGGACAGGCCTCGTTGGTGCAGTGAAGGGTGCGTGTACCGCTTGCCTTACTGATGTCGATGCGTGTTTGATGATGGCACACAGGGCATTCGTGCGGTATTTCCAACGCTCCAACTGTTTGCACAACCTTGATTACTTTCGGGATAATTTTGTTGGCCTTGATCACTGACAGCACACTGCCAGGTCCGCCGATGCCCAACCTTTCGCACTCGCTGATGTTGCACAGCGATGCCTTTTTCACGGTTGTTCCTTCCAATTCTACCGGCTTGAACACCGCAACGGGTGAAATGGTAGACGCTGCACACGACCATTCAATGTACTCAAGTTCGGTGGTAGCCGCTTCATCCTGCCACTTAAAGGCCAGTCCGGCGCGTGTGGCATGATGTCCAGTGATGGAGCCTGTGGCGGCAAAAGCCGTGTCGTCGAACGTGATTACCAAGCCATCGACGGGGAAGGGACATTGGTTGTGGGTCACCAGGTTGGTCCATTGTTCAATGGCTTGGTTCACGTTGAGGATGGAAGGATCACTGATGCGTTCGTGTTTCACTACGTTGAAGCCCGCTTCTCTAAGCCAATCCAGCCGTTTTCCCCAAGCGTTTATCGGCTCTTCGGTGTATACCAGCGTGAACGGAATCCACTGTATTTTTCGCCGTTTCACCTCTTCGACATCCTTCAGCGTAAGCGATCCCGATGCGAGGTTGCGTGGGTTGGCGTATGCTTCATCCGCTTCCATGTTGAATACTTCAAAGTCTGCGTACGAAATCACAGCCTCTCCGCGAATCACAAGATGCCCTGTGACCTTGATGGTGGCTGGAATTCCCTGGATGGCAGGAGCCAGATGGGTGATGTTGGTGCCGATGTGTCCGTTGCCGCGCGTAACTACTTTGGTGAGTTTTCCATCGTCATAAGTCACCACGAGGGTCAAACCGTCCAGCTTCCACGACAGCCATATCGGTCGTCCTTCAGCCCATTTTACCAGTTCTTCGGGCTTCTTGGTCTTCGCCAGTGACAGCATTGGAAACTCGTGCGCCTCTTTCTGTCCGGTGATTGTGCCGTCAGAAACATTCGTGGTGGGACTGTCTGGCAGCACCAATCCACACTCTTGTTCCAATCGTTTCAGCTCATCGAACTTGGCATCCCATTCAAAGTCGGTCATCGACTCTGTGCGTCCGCTATAATAATTGTCTGATGCACGGTTGAGCTCGTCCACCAACTGCTGCATCTTTTGCCGTAAGTCGTTTGTCATCAGATTGTTTTTGTCTTGAGTATTTCTATCAGTTTCCTGTCTGCCTCCGTCCATTTCAGGTCATTCAACTCATTGATGGTGAGCCATTTATAGTCCAAGTGTTCCAACATCTTGAACTCTCCGTCGCCGCCTTTACAAAGGTAAGCCGTGAGATGCATGTTGAAATCGGGATAGTGGAATTCCACTGTGCCCACTTTTTTGCCCACAAATACATCCCAATCCATCTCTTCTTTGATTTCTCTTACCAGTGCTTCGTGGTCAGATTCTCCCTCTTCAACCTTTCCACCAGGAAACTCCCAGTGTTCTGAAATGTACGCATAATGCGAGCGTCCCCGCTGCATGCACAAGTATTTGTCGCCGTCTTTGATGATGGCAGCTACCACATGATATGTCTTTTCTTCCATGATTGCTTGGTTTTTATTTTGCTTCAAATGTACAAATAATTATTGATAATGTTGTAAATTTGCAGAAAATAGGCTGCACCTCAACATAGAAAGTGAACTTTCTCTGTTTTCGGTTTGCACAATTTTTGCAGAAAATAGGCTGCACCTTAACATAGAAAGTAAACTTTCTCTGTTTTCGGTTTGCACTATTTTTGCAAACTATAAAACGATAATTATGGCTATTGTAATAGGAATTGACGTAGGAATCAGTACGACAAAAATCGTGGGAATTAATGAAGATGGCACCGTGGTGGCCCCCATTCGCATCAAGGCTACCGACCCGGTGACCTCTCTTTATGGTGCGTTTGGCAAGTATTTGCACGACAACAAGATTGCTCTTGACGAGGTAGAGCAGGTGATGCTCACCGGTGTTGGTGCGGCTTACGTCGACGACCCCGTGTATGGATTGCCCACAGCCAAGGCAGAAGAGTTTATCTGCAATGGGCTTGGGGCGCAGTTTGAGACCGAGTTGGACGACATGATCGTTGTGAGTATGGGTACTGGAACCAGTCTTATCCAATGTTTGGGCGATGACATTCGCCACATTGGGGGCATGGGATTGGGAGGCGGAACGCTCATCGGACTGTCGCGAATCATGCTCAAGACCGACGATATCAAGCAGATTTCCATGCTGGCCATGCAAGGTGAAGGTTCGAATATCGACGTACGCATCGGCGACATCAGTCCCAATCCGCTGCCCAACCTACCCAAAACTGCCACAGCCTCACTCTTTGGCAACGCCAAGAGTAACGCCTCGCGCGAGGACATAGCACTGGGCATCATCACCATGGTGTTGCAAACCATCGGAAGCAGCACCATCCTGGCCTCGTTGGGCACGGGCATCAAGGACTATGTTCTCATCGGCAACCTCACGCTTCTGCCTCAGTGTAAGTCCATATTCGGTGGCATGGAGAAATTGTATGGCGTGAATTTCATCATCCCCAAGTACAGTGAATTCTGCACAGCCATTGGTGCTGCACTGTGTTTTATCGATAAAAAACGGAAATAAACCATCGGTCTTACACGCTGTCGGATAGGGAATCAGGCTTGTTCATGGATGTAATTTTTCTTAACAACATGCCTGCTTATTTTGGGCGTATTTGCAAACAAAGCAAACCCTGGGCGCAAATACGCCAAATATGAGTGACTTTTGTATGTCGTTGATATAGAAAGAATTACATCTAAATGTAACCCTTCCCCCATCTCCTTTTACCCATTTTTTAGCTAGAGGCATAGCTCTTGGTGCCCAATTCACATGACTTTGCAGCGCAAAAGCATGTGAATTGGTCGCCAAAGTGCTGCATTTTGTGGTGAAAAATCATTGTTTTTGCGGAAAAACTCGATATTTCTATCCAAATTACTCCTTGTTTGCAACCTTCCTGCCTATTGATTTTTTCTAGATTGAAAGATTTGAAGAGCCGTTTTAGGGGTGTTTATTAGA
The DNA here is from genome assembly GCA_902488665.1 of uncultured Prevotella sp. Classification (GTDB taxonomy): domain Bacteria; phylum Bacteroidota; class Bacteroidia; order Bacteroidales; family Bacteroidaceae; genus Prevotella. The sequence goes on from CABTXD010000027.1 coordinate 18,853, forward strand.
CAAAAAACTTAACATCTTGCGTTGTGACAAAGTGCTGACCCGCTTCATCTGGTTCAGTGCATAAAACGCTGTGTTCGACATTCAATGGCATTGCGAAAGGCAACATCATAATTACGATTAATGCTCGTTTTATCCTTTTTATCTGATACAATCGTACAAAAAGGACATATTTAAAGTATAAAGGGTAAGAACAGTTACCGTAAAATATTGTATTTTTGCAAACATAACTAACACAAAGTATATGAAACAACGAATCATAATGCTGCTGTTGTCTGTCGTTGCCGTGCAAGGCTTTGCCCAGCTTACGTTGGAGCGTTGCCATGAGTTGGCGCGCACACAGTATCCCGTCATCAAGCAATACGAGTTGGTCAGGCAGAGCAAGAACTACACGGTTTCCAACGCTTCAAAGGTCTATTTGCCACAAGTGAAGGTTAGTTTGGGAGCCAATGGGTTCACCGATCCGATCGATTTTCCTGAACAAATCAAGGCTACGGGCATGACAGATATGAAGAACTACCTGCTCAATGGCAGCGTACAGGTTAACCAGGTGATTTATGATGGTGGTGGCATCGCAGCCCGTAAGCAGCTGGCAAAGGCGCAAGCCGAAGTTGACGAAAACCAGTTGAACGTGCGTTTGTACGACATCAACCAGCGTGTAGACCAGTTATATTTTGGCATTCTGATGCTGGATGAACAGCTCAAACAGGTAAAACTCTTACAAAACGACTTGCAGTTGAGCCGCAATACCGTTGAAGCCATGTTGAAAGGTGGCGTTGCTAACCAGTCAGATTTGGATGCAGTGGCCGTAGAACAGGTTCGTGCCGAGCAGCAAGAGAGCAGTCTTCGTGCCTCAAGAAACTCGTATGCGCGGATGCTGGGATTGTTCATCGGACAGGAGGTAGATGAGAAAACTCAACTGTTGAAGCCTGCCATGCCGGAAGTTTTGCCGGACAGCACGTCGCATCGCCCCGAATTGTCGTATTTCTCAGCGCAGTCAAAATTGATCGATACGCAGCGCAAGGCATTGAACAGTCAGCTCAATCCCACGATAAGTGCTTTCGCCATGGGCATGTATCATAACAAAGTGATGGACATCATGCGTCCGGGAATGATTGCGGGTGGCATTACGTTGTCATGGAACGTGGCACCTTTTTATACGCGTAAGAACGATTTGAGGAATCTGGAAACCAAGAAAAGGCAGATTGAAAGCGAGCGTGAAACCTTTCTTTTCAACACACGTTTGCAAAACCAACAGTCGGCAGGGGTAGTGGATGACCTGCGCAAGAAGCTGGAACAAGACACGCGCATCATCACATTGCGTGAACGCATCCATGACACGTCGGTGAAAAAGGTGCAGAATGGCATTGAGAGCGTCAACGAAATGCTGCGCGACGTCAATGCGGTGAGCGAGGCACGGCAGCAGAAAACCATTCATGAAATACAGCTCTTGCAAGCAATTTATCAACTCAAAAACATCAATAACAACTGATATGAAAACGATGAAGATAGTGATGGTCGGGCTTGTTGGCATCTTGTCAGCATGTTCGTCACACGAGAATAAATACGATGCAACCGGTCTTTTTGAAGCGACGGAAGTCGTTGTGTCGGCCGAACAAAATGGAAAACTGTTGCAACAGGGGGTTACCGAAGGTGCTGAAGTGAGTGAAGGACAGCAGGTAGGCTTGATAGATACGGTTCAATTGACCTTGAAAGCCCGCCAGGTAGGGGCCAACTCCAAGTCCATTGCCAGTCAGAAACCGGATGTAAACGCGCAGATAGCCGTGCTCAGACAGCAGCTAAAGCAGGCCGAACAAGAGCGTCAACGATTTGAAGGACTGGTGAATGATGGGGCTGCCAACCGCAAACAACTGGACGATGCCACATCGGCCGTTCGGGTGTTGAAACGTCAATTGGCTGCACAGCAATCTTCTTTGAACAATAGTACGCGTGCACTGAATTCACAAATCAGTGCGAACGACATCCAAAAATATCAGGTACTTGACCAGTTGAAGAAGTGTCATGTCACCTCACCGCTCACGGGTACCGTGCTTGAGAAATATGCCGAAGAAGGCGAGTTCGCCTCCATCGGTAAGCCATTGTTCAAAGTTGCTGATACCAAGAACCTCTTTTTGCGCGCCTATCTCACCAGTCGGCAGTTGGAAAAGGTGAAGATTGGGCAGCAAGTGACAGTCTTTAGCGATTACGGAGATGACACCAGCAAGGAGTATAAGGGAAAGGTGGTTTGGATATCACCACGCTCAGAGTTCACCCCCAAGACCATCTTGACCGATGACGAACGTGCCGATCAGGTGTATGCCGTGAAGATTGCCGTACAGAATGACGGTCACATCAAGATTGGTATGTATGGTGGGATGAAGTTGTAAGATAGGAATGAACGCGATAGAAGTAAGTCATATCACCAAAAGTTACGATGATGTCCAGGCGCTGGATGATGTTTCTTTCAGCGTGAAACAAGGAGAAGTGTTCGGACTTATAGGCCCCGATGGTGCCGGCAAGACATCTCTGTTTCGCATTATGGCATCACTTTTGCTGGCCGATGCCGGCACTGTAAGTGTCGAAGGCTATAACGTGGTGAGCCAATATAAAGAAATTCGCCAGCGTGTGGGCTACATGCCGGGCAAGTTTTCGTTGTATCAAGATTTGACAGTAGAGGAGAATCTCCAGTTTTTTGCTGATCTTTTTGGCACCACCATCGCTGCCGGATACGATGGAATCAAAGCCATTTACTCGCAGATAGAGCCTTTCAAAAACCGCAAGGCGGGTGCGCTGTCGGGTGGTATGAAACAGAAATTGGCTCTTTCTTGTGCGCTTGTCCATCAACCAAGCGTGCTGTTTTTGGATGAACCCACCACGGGTGTCGATCCTGTTTCGCGCAAAGAATTGTGGCAGATGCTGGGAATGCTGAAGGAAAGGAATATCACCATCGTGGCTGCAACGCCCTATTTGGACGAGATACGCTGCTGTGAGCGGGTGGCTTTTCTGGACAATGGACGGGTGAGAGCCATCGATGGTCCCGATGAAATCTTAACGCAGTTTGCCGAAATCTTCAATCCTGAAGGACTGAAACATGAGGATAAGTCTGCCCAGGTGCAGCAAGGAATGGCGGAAGAGGGGCTGCAAGAGAAGGCGGAAGACGTGATTCAGGTTGAACATCTGGTCAAGGCTTTCGGGACGTTCCATGCCGTTGACGACATTTCTTTCAGTGTTCATCGCGGCGAAATCTTTGGCTTTCTGGGCGCAAACGGTGCTGGAAAGACCACTGCCATGCACATGCTCACGGGATTGAACAAGCCCACAAGCGGCAAAGGGAAGGTAGCTGGATTTGACATACGCAAGCATTCGGAGCAGATTAAGAAGCACATTGGCTACATGAGTCAACGCTTTTCTCTGTATGAAGACATGACTGTGGCCCAGAACATCAAGCTTTTTGGCGGCATCTATGGCATGAGTAAGCAAGCCATTGTCACCAAGATGGACGACATGCTCAAGCAGTTGCATTTTGAAGAGCATCGTGATTCGCTGGTCAAGTCGTTACCATTGGGGTGGAAACAGAAGCTCGCCTTCTCGGTAAGTATCTTCCACGAACCCGAAGTGGTGTTCCTTGATGAACCTACTGGGGGTGTGGATCCGGCCACAAGACGACAGTTTTGGGAACTCATTTATGCCGCTTCGGCGCGCGGTATCACTGTGTTTGTCACCACGCACTATATGGATGAGGCCGAATATTGTGACCGAATCTCCATCATGGTGGATGGAAAAATTCGTGCCATGGGTACACCTGACGAGCTGAAACGCACGTACCGATGCCATGACATGGATGAGGTGTTTACGCTGTTGGCACGCCAAGCCACCCGTGGAGAATAATGTTTAGCGATAAAAAGAATGAATCAGTTTAACTCATTTGTCATCAAAGAAACGAAACACATCATGAGAGACCGGCGCACTATGCTGATTCTCTTTGGCATGCCGGTGGTGATGATGCTCGTTTTTGGCTTCGCCATCACCACCGACATCAAGGATGTGAAGGTGGCTATTGTCACTTCTTCGATGGATAGTCGTACGCAACAGGTGGTAAACAGCTTGGATGCATCAGGCAATTTCATCGTCACTCATACGGTTGGAACGACGAAAGAGGCCAAACAACTGCTGTCAGACAACAAGGTGAACATGGCTATTGCCTTCTCTCCCGATTTCGGAAACAATCGGTATAGCAGTCAGGCTGGCGTTCAATTTATCGCTGATTACACGGATCCGAACATCGCTGAACAGCAGGTGTCGTATGCCCAACAAATCGTGATGGACGAACTGACGAGGGAAATGCATGGAGAAAGCAGGCCTGCCGTCAACACCCAACTGCTGTATAATCCACAAATGAAGAGTGCATACAACTTTGTTCCTGGCACCATGGGTATGCTCATGATGCTTATTTGCGCCATGATGACCTCGGTGAGCATTGTCCGTGAGAAAGAAAGAGGTACGATGGAGGTGCTCCTGGTATCGCCCGTCAAGCCGCTGTACATCATGATAGCCAAGGCTGTGCCTTACTTTGTGCTGTCCATTATGATACTCATCAGCATCCTACTCATCTCGAAGTTTGTCCTGGCCGTGCCCATTGCGGGCAACGTGGCACTCATCTTTGGTGTTTCGTTGCTGTACATCTTGCTGTCGTTGGCTTTGGGATTGCTCATCAGTGTGGTTGCCAACACGCAAGTAGTGGCCTTACTAATGTCGGGTATGTTGCTCATGATGCCAAGCACGATGCTCTCTGGAATGATTTATCCCATTGAGAGCATGCCGGCCATTCTGCGTTATCTCTCGGCTATCATCCCAGCCAGATGGTATGTGTCGGCCATGAAGAAGTTGATGATTATGGGCGTTGATGTGCAGATGGTGTACCAAGAACTGGCTGTACTCACTGCCATGGCCGTGGTATTGTTAGCCGTTGCGTTGAAGAAATTTAAAATCAGACTGTCATGACACTGTCCTATCTCATCGAGAAAGAATTCATCCAGATTCGGCACAATCCGTTCATACCCAAGCTGATACTGTTTTTTCCAATCGCCATCATGCTGGTGTTTCCGTGGATTACCAGTATGGAGGTGAAAAACATCTATATCACCGTGGTTGATAACGATCACAGTACGCTGTCGCAACGCTTGGTGCAGCGCATTCAATCATCGCCCTATTTCAAGTTCGCGGGAATGGCTCAGACCAACGAAGAGGCCATGCAGGCCATCGAAAGGAATGATGCCGACGTGGTACTCACCATCCCTCACTACTACGAGCGCGACCAGGTGAACGGACAGCAGCCACAGGTACTCATCTCAGCCAATGCCGTGGATGGTACCAAGGGTGGCATGGGATCGGCATATTTGGCCCAGATTGTGAATCAAAATTTGCAGGACGGACAAGTCAAACCGATGGAGTCGCCGTTCTCAACCGTGGCACTGTTCAATCCTCATAAGAGCTATAAGCTGTTTATGATTCCTGCTCTGATGTCGTTGGTGATCATCATGCTGTGTGGTTTTCTCTTGGCCTTGAATATTGTCAGCGAAAAAGAAGCCGGCACGATTGAGCAGATGAACGTGACGTCTGTGAGCAAACTCCAGTTCATTCTCTCCAAAATGATTCCCTATTGGCTCATATCCGCTGTTGTCATCATAGAGTGTATTTTCCTGGCTTGGCTCGTGTATGGCATCTTTCCGGCAGGCAACATCGTGTTGATATTCCTGTTGTCCATGCTCCTGGCCTTGATATTCAGTGGCATCGGCCTCATCATTTCCAACTATAGTGATGCCATGCAGGAAGCCATGTTCGTGATGTTTTTCATCATTATGTTTGTCATGATGCTCAGCGGACTGTTCACTCCCGTGTCCAGTATGCCAGATTGGGCGCAAAAGTTGACGCTGGTTAACCCCGTGACCTACTTCATTGAGGGCATGCGAACGGTGTTTATTCGAGGGGGCAACTTCGCTTCCATTGCTCAAGACTTGCTCATTTTGCTTCTGTTCGCCATCGTCATCGATGTGTGGTCGGTGTTCAGTTACAAGAAAATTCAGTAAACATTTGTCACATCATCCATTTGGATGTCCAAAAAATCGGCCGAAGTTGAATCGCTTAACTGGGACCGATGACGTTCGCATACATGAGAAATGAAATAGATGGATGACATACTTTCATCCGCAGCCGTTATTCGGTTAAGTAGAGAGTTGTGGGTGAAAGATGGCGCATGTCGTTGACTTTTTTTACCAAATAATACCCCAAAAACGGCACCTCAAATCTTTCAATCTAGAAAAAAACAATAGGCAAACAGGATGCAAACAAGGGGATAATTGAGACAGAAAATGCGACTTTCGCTTTCATTGCATACCTTTTGGTTGCTTAAAAACATCACTTTGGTGCTCAATTGACATGCTCTTGCACCATAAAAGCATGTAGATTGTAGCCTTAAAGCAATGCTTTTAACGAAGAAAGGCATGAAAAATAAGCCACTGATGGTAATTATTGACCGTAACATGTTGGCTCATAGATACATCTGAAAACCGCTTCATATTTGGCTTATTTACAACGAAACGATTGTCGTTTGTAAATAAGCCAAATATGAAGCGGCTACTTGTCAAGAATATTCACACCCATGATACCGCTGGAGTAGGATGCTCACAGCGGGTCGTGGTGATCAATTTGCTATGCTACAGCAAATGGGTCTCGCCAATAAAGAACAGGAGTGCGTAACCCAATATCATGCTGATGATACCCATAGTTAAGCCCACCTTGAGCATGTCGTTCTGCTTGACCAATCCTGTTGAATAGGCGATGGCGTTTGGTGGCGTTGAGATAGGCAAGCACATGGCTGAAGAAGCTGCGATGGCAATACCGATGAGTATCGTAGATGTGCCGCCAATGGAATTGAGGGTATCGCCCATGCCTGCACAGACAACGCTCAAAATAGGAACCAACAAGGCTGCTGTTGCGGTGTTGGAGATGAAGTTGGACAAGAAATAACAAATCAATCCCGACAAAATCAGTATGATTACCGGACTGAATTCCTTGAAAGGAATGCTCTCGATGGCACGGTCGGCCAAGCCCGAACCATTCATGCCGAGACCTAAGGCGAATCCGCCGGCCACCATCCAGATGACACTCCAGTTGATTTCTTGCAAATCTTTACCAGTAATGACGCCCGTAATGGCGAAAATACCCATGGGTACCATAGCCACGGTGTTAGAGTCCATGCCGGTAATCTTGCCCGGAATGAGCCAGAGAAGAATGGTGAGGATGAAGGTTCCGCTTACCACCCACATGCGCCATCCACTCTGTATGCGCCCTTTGATTTCCAGCTCAATGGTCTTCTGGGTAAAGGGGAAGAATTTCAAGATGATGCGCCACGAAATGAACAGCAGGACGATGACTAATGGAAACATGAAGGCCATCCAGTTACCAAAGCCGATACCCATGTTCAGTCCTTCAGGGTCGTTGAGGGCTTGTAGTGCGATTGCGTTCGGTGGTGTGCCGATGGGCGTGGCCATACCACCAAGGTTTGCGGCTACAGGGATGCTCATAGTCAGTGCGATGCGACCCTTACCGTTGGGTGGAAGGGCTGCGAATACAGGGGTGAGGAAGGTGAGCATCATGGCTGCCGTGGCGGTATTGCTGACAAACATGGAGAAAACACCGGTGATGAGGAGGAATCCTAAAAGTACATTTTCACTCTTGCGTCCGAATGGTTTGATAAGGTTACGAGCCAAAAGGACATCCAATCCCGATTTTGTCGCTGCGATGGCGAGGATGAATCCGCCCAAGAACAGGATGATGACTGGGTTGGCAAAGGTGGCCATAATCTCCTTTGATTTGAGCAAGGTGCCAAATACTTCATTCTCTTCGCCCTTGAACATGGAAAGACTGTTGTTGGAAACAGTTAAGCACATCACGGTGATGATGGCTAAGGAGGTGGCCCACGAAGGCACGGCTTCGGTGATCCACGACAGGGTGGCGAATACAAAAATGGCGATGATTCGCTGTTGAATGACGGTCAATCCATCGATGCCAAAGGTGTCAATGGGTAGGTTCCACACGATAGCGGTCACGGCTATGATTCCTAAGAAGGTAAACAGCTTCTTGAAGTCCAGCTGACCGCTCATGACGTTTTCTTTTTCTTCTTCCATGGTTAATTGAGTGTTTAGTTATAGTTATATTGGGCAAAGATATGATTTTTTTGGAATAAACAAAAATTATGACATAATATTAGTAGAAAAACATCTTTTTAACTTTTTGTATGACACGCGCACATTGTGATGGAAAGATGAAAAATCGTGGCACTTCATTGTAGCTTTTGTTCGATAATTTTGTATTTTTGTATCGTGTTTTGGCATAGTATGTTGCATCATGTATAGAACAAAAAGACATGAAGAATAAATTTATTTTGCGTTGGTTTGGAGCTTTTGTCCTCTTAACGGTCATCTTGTTGGCGGGTTGCCGACATGGCAGTGGGTCGAAAAGTTCGAGCGATGGGGAGCCATTGGCATTCAAGTATGCCCAACATATTAAGGTGGTGAAGCACCAATTGTATACGGTTGTCACACTGGTTGACCCGTGGCAGGAGGGCAAGACGCTGCATACTTATGTGCTGGTGGATAGGAAAGATTCGGCTCGGGTGAATCATTTGCCCGAAGGAACGTTGGTTTATACGCCTCTAATGCGCAGCGTTGTCTTCACGACAGCTCACTGCAAATTGCTCGAATATTTAGGTTGCTTGAATCAAATCGTTGGTGTTGCCGACTTGAAGTATATCCTAATACCTTCCATTCATGAGCGGGTACAATCGGGAAAGATTGTGGATTGTGGTGAAGGCATGGCACCCCAGTTAGAAAAAATCATCGAATTGAGGCCGCAGGCGTTGTTCTTGTCACCTTTTGAAAACAGCGGTGGTTATGGAAAGTTGGCGCAATTGGGTACGCCCATCATTGAGATGGCCGATTATATGGAAACTTCTCCGTTGGGTAGAGCCGAGTGGATGAAGTTTTATGGCATGTTGTTCGGTCAGGAAAAGCGTGCCGACTCGCTGTTTAATGTTGTGGACAGTCTTTATCAAGGGTTGAAGGCGACGACTCAAACGTGGCACACTGGGCGTTCAATCTTAACGGAACGCAAGACTGGTAGCGTGTGGTACTGCCCCGGAGGGATGAGTACGATGGGGCAAATGATAGCCGATGCCAACGGAACATATGCCTTTTCGGACGACAAGCATAGCGGTAGCCTGCCTTTATCGTTTGAGGAAGTGTTGGAAAAGGCTGGAGATAGTGACGTGTGGGCATTCAAATTCAACGGCGAAAGGCTCATGACGAAGAAGGATTTGTTGGCCGAATATCATGGATATGATGGCTTGAAAGCATTCAAGATGGGGCAGATTTATCAGTGTAATGGCAGTGTAAAACCTTATTTTGAGGAGACTCCTTTTCGTCCTGACTTATTATTAAGGGATCTCATCATCATGTTACATCCCGAAGCAACGGCCTTAGGCGCATTGAGATACTATGAGAAAATAGAACAATAGGTGTGATATGGACGACTCGGCATCACGCTTTCGACAGCAAAGTGTCGTGTACAAACACAAAAAAGACAATCCGCATGGACTGTCTTTTTGTAGTTATTTGATGGCACAGGCAGGTGATATCAGCTTACTGTATGTGTCTTTTTTCATCAATAGGCGGCCTCGAACTCCTTCAAGAATCGCAGGTCATTCTCTGAGAACATGCGCAAGTCGCTCACACGATACTTCAGATTGGTGATGCGTTCCACGCCCATTCCGAAGGCATAGCCACTATATACCTTACTATCAATGCCGCAAGATTCCAGTACGTTGGGGTCAACCATGCCGCAACCGAGTATCTCTACCCAACCCGTGTGCTTGCAGAAGGCACAACCATCACCACCACAAATGAAACAAGAGATATCCATCTCGGCACTTGGCTCGGTGAAAGGGAAGTAGCTGGGACGCAGTCTGATGTCGGTATCTGGGCCGAACATCTCACGTGCAAAGGTCAACAATACCTGCTTGAGGTCGGTAAACGACACGTTCTTGTCAATATATAGACCCTCTACTTGATGGAAGAAACAGTGCGCGCGGGCCGAGATGGCCTCGTTGCGGTACACTCTTCCCGGACAGATGATACGGATAGGAGGTTGATGGGTCTCCATATAGTGCGACTGGTCACCTGATGTATGTGAGCGCAGCAATATGTTTTTGGTCACATCATTGGGATGTTTGCTCACGAAGAACGTGTCTTGCATGTCGCGGGCAGGATGATCTGACGCAAAATTAAGCTTGGTAAAAACGTGCAAGTCGTCATCAATCTCTGGGCCATCAGCCAACACAAAGCCCATTCGTTGGAAGATATCGCAGATTTGATTCTTCACGATAGTCAGTGGATGTCGTGTCCCCAAGCGGATAGGATAGGGTGTACGAGTCAAGTCAATGTCATCAGAAGCATCGGCGGTAGTCTGTACTTCCTCTTTCAAGGCATTGATTTTGTCCAACGCCATCTGCTTCAATTCATTGATTTTCATGCCTACTGTTTTCTTCTCATCAGCGGCCACGTTGCGGAAATCGGCCATCAAAGCATTGATTTCACCTTTCTTACTGAGGTATTTCAGGCGCAACCGTTCAACTTCTTCAGCGTTTTTAGCTGAAAGGTTGCTTACTTCTTTCAGAAGCTCATCTATTTTATCAAGTATCATACTTTATAATAATTTCCTACTGCAAAGGTACTATTTTTTAAGTTAAAAAGAAGACTTATATCGAAATTAAGTCGTAATTTTGCATAAAATAGGCTGCACCTTCGCTCAGAATAGTTGTGTATTCATTGAAAATAGAGGGGGTACGTTAGAAAAAAGTGAGAGGATTTTATAAGTAAAAGCGTTCGTATGAGAAAATTTACTTTCTTTGTTTTGGCAGTGATGATGCTGATATCGGTCCTGTTTTCCACAACGGGATGTGTTGATAAAAAGCCTCAAGCCGTTGATACCTTGGCGGTTGATTCCATTGAAGAGGATAGTGTTGACGAGGATACGCTGTCAAACATGATTGCTGAATCGCCCATGTCGAAGTCGGCCGACGAGCTGTTTGACGACTTTATCTTTAATTTTGCCGCAAACAGAAAGCTGCAGCTCAAGCGTGTGAAGTTTCCACTTCCTGTGATGAAGCATGGAGAACAGACCGATGAAATCAAGAAAGAGCAGTGGAAGATGGACTACTTTTTCATGAAACAAGGCTATTTTACGCTTATTTTTGATAATCTCAAACAGATGGAAGTGATGAAAGACACGTCGGTGAACCAGGTGACTGTTGAAAAGATATTATTCAAAAGCAAAACTGTCAAGCAGTATGTTTTCAACCGAATCAATGGTGAGTTCATGCTAACCTCAATTGTTTACCAGCCAATACACGAGAGTGTCAACGGCTCTTTTTTGCAGTTTTACCAACGATTTGCTGTCGACAGTGCTTTTCAGGTGCGTAGTATGAACGAAACAGTTGAGTTTACAGCTCCCGATCCCGATGACGATTTTGGTACCATCACGGGTTCTATTGTTCCCGAACAGTGGTCGGCGTTCAAGCCACCCATCATCCCCAAAGGAACGATCTATAATATAGTTTATGGTCAGAAGCATAAGCGAGGGAATCAAAAAATCTTTGTTGTGCGTGGCATCGCTACCGATTTGGAGAATATCATGGTGTTCCGTCGGCAGAAGTCTGAATGGAAATTGATGAAATTTAATAGCTGATAGAGTAGGGATGAGAGATATACACAACCATAGTTTGCTGCATCACAATACGTTCGGCATCGATGTTTCGTGCCGTCGTTTCATCGAGTTTGATACGAAAGCCGAACTTCTCGAGGCTCTTTCGAGGCTCACCGAGGCCGATTATCCCATCATGCCATTGGGAAAAGGCAGCAACCTGTTGTTGACAAAAGATTTTGATGGCACCGTTTTGTGTTCGAACATCCGTTCGATTGACATTGCGATTAACAACCATGAGGCCGTTATCACGAGTGGCAGTGGCGTGGTGTGGGACGATTTAGTCGCCACTTGTGTCGAGCAAGGAGCTTACGGTCTTGAAAACCTCTCTTTAATTCCTGGCACGGTAGGCGCTGCGGCAGTGCAGAACATCGGCGCTTACGGCAGCGAGGTCAACCACTTTATCCACTCCGTAACGGCTGTAGAAATCGCCACGGGACATGAGGCAACCTTCGCTCGCGCTGATTGTCAATACGCCTACCGATACAGCAAGTTCAAGGATGAGTGGAAAAATAGGTTTGTCATCACCCATGTTGAGTTCCGTTTTGACTGCACCTACCGTCCCCATTTAGATTATGGTAACATCCGATCAGCATTGCTGCAGCAAGGAATAGAACACCCCACGCCACAGCAATTGCGCCAAACCATCATCGCCATTCGGCAGGCCAAACTGCCCGATCCGCAGGTGCAAGGCAACGCTGGCAGCTTCTTTATGAACCCCATTGTTGACCGAAAGGTGTATGAACGCTTGGCTATGCAATATCCTCAGATGCCCCATTATACCATAGATGATGAACATGAGAAGATTCCAGCCGGTTGGTTGATTGACCAATGTGGGTGGAAAGGCCGTTCCATGGGTCCCGCCGGCGTGCACGACAAGCAAGCACTTGTGCTGGTGAATCGTGGTGGAGCCACCGGAAGCGATATTGTAAAGTTGTGTGAGGCCATACGGCATGATGTCTTCCAACGCTTCGGCATCATCATCAAACCGGAGGTAAACATCTTATGAGATTAACATTCTTGGGTACTGGCACGTCGGGTGGCGTCCCTTCTTTGGGATGTCATTGTGCGGTATGTGAGAGTACTGACCCACATGATAAGCGTTTGCGTACGGCTGCTTTGCTGGAAACGCAAACGACGAGGATTCTCATTGACTGTGGCCCTGACATCCGTCAACAGCTTATGCCCTTCGCCTTTGATCCATTAGATGGCGTGTTGCTCACGCATGTTCATTATGACCATGTGGCCGGCATCGACGATTTGCGACCCTTCTGCGTGTTCGGTTCCGTACATGTTTTTGCTGACCAACAAACGGTAGATCAGCTGCATCAGACCATGCCTTATTGTTTTACGGAGAAACTTTATCCCGGTGTGCCACGGCTCGACTTAACCCCTGTGGTCCCACATCAACCCCTGACCATTGGGGATGTCGAGGTGTTGCCTTTCCAGGTGATGCATGACAAGCTGCCTATATTGGGTTATCGGTTTGGCACCCTTGCCTATATCACGGACATGAAGACCATCGATGAGGCTGAATATGCCTATCTTGAAGGTGTCGACACGCTCGTTGTGAATGCGCTGAGGTATCAGCCGCAACACCATTCGCACATGACGGTAGATGAGGCAGTGGCCTTTGCCAAGCGCATTGGAGCCCACCGAACCTATTTTGTACACATGAACCACGACGTGGGTTTTCATGAAGAAGTGAACAAACAGCTGCCCGCTGGTATGCAATTGGCTTATGATGGATTGCAGATAGATGTGTAAAAAGTACGTCGTTTGCATTCGTCAACAATTTATGGGCAAATTGAGTCTTTTTGTCAAAAATACCTTTAGCTCGATTAAAAATAGTTATAAAAAGTCCAAATTCATGGCCAAATCTTGCAAATACGATATCATTTTGTATCTTTGCAATGTGTTTTTCATAGTATTAGATTTAAGGTTAATAAGATTGAGAGTACGGCGGTACTCTTTTTTTTTGCTCATAAATCGGTAAATTGCGATACATACCTCGCTCGTTGGCAGCATGAACACAGCTTTCCAGCAGCGACTGTCAGTGCCTACCACCCCGAAACCAATACAGAAGTCACACCATTTTGAAAGCTCTACTTTATCACTCACCGTATCGTCATGAATAAGATTTCGGAGAAAAGTGCAGATGAATTTTCTTGACAACCAACCTCTTCATGCTTGGCGAATTTACAAACAATCCTGCCTTTTGTCGCAAATACGCCCAAAATGAGCGATTTTTATATATCATTCATACACACGTATTTATAAATATATGATACTATTTCGTTTCAACTTGATAAGACTTTTCATGCCAAAAGCAATGCTTTTAGGCTTCAATATGCATGCTTTTGCTGCTCAAAAGCATGTTGATTGGTAGCCAAAGTGATGCTTTTTTGCGCGTAAAGTCTATCTTTTTGTGATAAAATTCGATTTTTCTCGTTCCAAAATCTCTTGTTTGCATCCTCCAAGCCTATCGTTTTTCTCTACTTTGAAAGTTTGTAGGTGCCGTTTTAGGGGCTATAATTGTTCAATAAACACAACAAAAATTGCAACTTGTATTTAAGTTGGTCAATCAGCAATAATATTGTCAGAGGGTGGGTTTTCTATCGCTTTTTCAGGAGAGGTTCATCTGGTAAACTAACTATCAACAACGATACGGGGGAATGTAGTCATCAACTCAGTTTACAAAGGGAAGCTTGGTTTTAGAGTCAGTCTTTGGAATGATGCGGATTGTGACGACACCCTTTGAAGGCCATGACAATGGGGTCGCAAAAAAAATGGTTCTTCAGGAATTTGGAGTGATAGATATAATCAACGTTGTCGTAGAAGATAACAAACCTCCATTATAACAGCTTTATATAAAAGGATTTAACGATGTCGCACAGCAGTTCGGCAACACCGACTTTAGAAAAGCTTGAATTATGATTTTTTGTTTTTATAAAATGGCTTTTTATAGGCTTTTAGTGGAGGCTATTACTTCGTAACTATATGAATATAAGAACTTATGGTTCATCACTACAAATTTCGGAAGAACCATAAACATATCTCCTCTATCTTGAGACAGAGCTTATCAATAAATTTCCATCGAGCTCTGATATGACTGGTTTAGAACAGTGTAAGCTGCTGTCCTTGTCGGTCTATACAGAAATCTACATTGATAGCCGGCTTCTTCTCAAAGAAACAGTAGGCTGCAAGTGCCGACAGTGCATTTATGGCAAAATTAAAAACGCTCCTATGTCTGGAGTGTACCAGCTGTGCCACGTTTTTCAGCTCATCATTGATGGTTTCTATGACCGATCTCTTTCTGAGTAATATTTTGTCATACAAGGGTATCAGCTTGTTCTTCATGTTACTCCTCAATCCCGTGACAAGGTTAATGCCGTCATTGTATAATCTTTCGAAAAGCCCTTGGGATATATACCCCTTATCAGCAAACAACTTGCCGAAGAGGTTGTCACTGAGCCTGTTGAACACTCTTTCATCCCTATCATCCACATTCGCCTTGGTGAACATGAAGTTGACCAACTCTCCACGCTCGTTGCAAGTCAAGTGAAGTTTGAAGCCGAAGTACCATCCCATCGTACTTTTCCCTATTGAAGCGTATTCCTTGAACACCCTATTGCGACGGATACGCTTGTTGTTGCACACTGGTATGGACGTGCTGTCTATGAAACTTATTCCGGTGCAACGTCCCAGACAGCACACTTGCAGAAACAGCATCATCTCAACGGCAACTCTTGCTTCCGGTTCTATGGAACGGTTATAGGAGAGTTGCTCGGGAAACAAATCCCTCATGTGCTCCCTGACATAAAATAGATAGTAATGCTTGAAATTGCGGAAGTCATTGAAGTGGAATCAGATGAGAATAGTCATAATCTCCGCACGGCTCATTCGCCATTTACGCTTTCCATGCTTGATGCCGTCAGTCTCCTGCAGAGCCAGTTTTGCTATTTCAACATCAAATTCCTTGCAAAAGTCATGTGCAATACAAAAAATCTCTGTAATTTTGTCTTTGGTAATCATCGCTATAATATTTGTAACTTGTTGATATTCATATATAAAGGTACAAAAATATAGCGAGATTACCAACTTTTTTCATCATTTTCTTATCCCGAACTCAGGTTATGAAATTATGTGCATGAGAGGGAGGGGGGCAACTGGGTTTTACGACTGACCCCTTTTTTCGGGTCAGTCGTAAAACCCAGTTGCAACC
>CABTXD010000028.1:0-32998 GCA_902488665.1 uncultured Prevotella sp.
CAGTGATGTTGACAATAAGCTGGAAAAACAGGAAACGTTGGATGTTCTTATACAACGAACGACCCCACATCACGGCATGCGCAATAGAGCCAAACGAGTCGTCGAGCAACGTCATGTCACTGGCTTCCTTAGCCACACTGGTTCCCGACCCTAATGACAAACCCACATGAGCATAATGCAATGCAGGCGCATCATTGGTTCCATCGCCCGTTACAGCCACCACTTCTTTGCGCTTTTGCAGCATTTCCACAAGTCGTTGTTTATCCGATGGACGCGCACGCGACATCACTTTGATGGTATGAGCGCGCTCGTATGCCTCTTCATCCGACAGTGCATTCCACTCAGGACCAGTCAGTGCTGCCTCCTTGGGCGTATCATCGTGCCAGACACCAATCTGCCTTGCTATCTCAATGGCAGTGGCTTGCGTGTCTCCCGTCACAACCTTCACCTCGATACCCGCTTGCTGACATTGGTTAACAGCACTTGGGACATCTGTGCGAACAGGGTCACTAATCGCGGCGACGCACTGCAAAGTGAGGTTTTGTAAGTGATTCTTTATTTGGATATTGGATAGCGCATCCGCTTCAAGTTGCTTGCAAGCAAACGCCAAAGTGCGCATGGCCTTGTGCTGATAACCCAACAAAGTAGACTGATAGGATTGTTTTTCAGCCTCAGACAAGGTGCAGAAGTTCATCACAATCTCTGGTGCTCCCTTGACAAAGAGATACTTCCTGCCACCCATCTCTGCAACGGTTGCCATGTATTTGTTTTCTGTTGAGAATGGCAACTGCGCAATCATTGTGGCTTGGTTACGAATGGTTTGATAGTCAACACCATGTTTTTGCAGCCATGTCAGTAGGGCTATCTCCGTTGGATTACCAATTCCAGTGCCATCTTCTCCCAACTCTGCCGTTGTATTGAGGGCGATAGACTGAGCCAGCTCATCGTGTTCAGAAACCTCCGTAACGACAGAAGAGCCAGCCATCTCCATGACTGTCATCTTGTTTTCCGTCAAGGTTCCCGTTTTATCGGTACAGATTACCGTCACCGCCCCCATCGTTTCACACGCATGCAGCTTCCTAACCAGGTTGTTGCTCTTCAACATCCGGCGCATGTTCAGTGCCAAACTCAAGGTTACGGCCATGGGAAGTCCTTCGGGTACGGCCATCACAATCAGCGTTACAGCCATCATGAAATACTGCAACACCACCTCGGCCATCCTGAAGTAATCTGTGCCTTGCCATACAGCGTCGTTGACAAGGATGTCGTGAATGAGGAAGATGACGAAAGCAGCAACAGCCACTACCGACCCAACCACCGAGATAAGTTTAGCCAATTTGGCTAATTGGGTATCCAAAGGCGTTTGGGTATGGGTTATTTCGCTCGAGTTACGGGCCACCTTGCCTATCTCCGTGGCGTCGCCAACTGCTGTAACAACGGCGGCCCCACGGCCATTCATGACCATCGTACTGCGCAAGACCATGTCATGAGGGTAGGTTTTTTCATGTGCTTCATCCTCCTCGTCATCGTCCACGTCAATACCCTTTGAGCAGATCGGTTCGCCCGTTAACGACGATTCGTCTATCAACAAATCAACGGCCTTGACGAGCTTTCCGTCGGCAGGTATCTCGTCACCCACCTCGATAATCATCAAATCGCCCACTACGACATCCTTTCGAGGAATCTCAACGACATGCCCATTGCGTCGAACCTTCACCAACGACTCTTCATTTAGCGCATTTAGAATGTTGAATTTCTTGGCAGCATCTCGCTCAAAGTAAAAGCCGACGCTGGTCGCAAAGAAGATGGCAACAAAGATACCAATGGTTTCAATAAAGTTCTGCTCAACGAAAGCCAACACCAATGAGACGGCGGCAGCCACTAAAAGCACTTGAATGATGGGGTCACGATACTTGTCCAAATACAATTTCCACAATGAGGTTGTGGGGGGTGGCGTCAGTATGTTTTGACCAAATTTTATCCTGTTAGCCGCCACTTGCTCGTCTGTCAAGCCAGCATCATGGCTCCTTGCGTTTTTAATGTCTTGCGTACTCATAATCTGTGCAAAGTTACTTGAATTCAAGAGCATAGCAAAATAAATGCAACGATTCCTCTTGACTCATTTTGCTAATAATTGTAAAAAGATGCTACAACTTCTTCTTTCTACCAATTATTCGGATTAAAATATGTAACTTTGAAACATCATTATTTATTCTTAACATTGTTTTAACTAGAAAAATGAAAAAACTAAACGTACTTTTACTCGCCTTATTTGTCTATACAGCTGCCATGGCACAATGGAAACCTGCTGGCGACAAGATTAAAACCGACTGGGCCAACAAGGTAAACTCCAGCAACGTGTTGCCCGAGTACCCCCGTCCTATCATGGAAAGAAGCCAATGGCAAAACCTCAATGGATTGTGGAACTATGCCATTCGCAACCGTGGAGCAGCCGGAACGAATATCAACGACGGCAAGATTTTGGTGCCTTTCGCCGTCGAGTCGAGCCTTTCAGGAGTGCAGAAGACCGTGGGCAAGGACAAAGAACTGTGGTACGAGCGTACCTTCAGTGTGCCTGCTGCCTGGTCGGGCAAGAACGTTTTGCTGCATTTTGGTGCGGTTGATTGGAAAGCCGACGTGTTCCTCAACGACATCAAGATAGGCTCTCACAAGGGCGGTTTCTCCGCTTTCAGCTTTGATATCACGCCTTATTTGAAGAGCGGACAGCAAAAATTGGTCGTGAGGGTATGGGATCCGACGACTGACGGACACCAACCCGTAGGAAAACAACGCACTAAACCAGAAGGAATCTGGTATACACCCGTCACCGGCATCTGGCAAACGGTGTGGTTGGAGCCTGTCAACAAGAAGCACATTGCAGCCGTTTACAACACGCCCAACATTGATGAAAGCAAGCTGACGGTATGCACAAAAACGGAAGGAACCCAGCAGGGCGACGTGATTAGCGTTGTGATGAAAGACGGAAACAAGGTTGTTGCAAAGGGAAAAGCCATCGCCGGACAGGAAGTAGAGCTGTTTGTACAGAACCAAAAGCTATGGACTCCAGATAATCCTTTCTTGTATGACCTGGAAATCTCCCTCCTCTCGGGTGGCAAAACCGTGGATGTTGTGAAGAGCTACAGTGCCATGCGCAAGATTTCATCGGTGCGTGATGGTGCTGGTGTGTGGCGTATGCAACTCAACAACAAGAACCTTTTCCAATATGGCCCACTCGACCAAGGTTACTGGCCCGACGGTCTTTTCACGGCTCCTACAGAAGAAGCCATGGTGTACGACATCAAAAAGACCAAGGACATGGGCTTCAACATGATTCGCAAGCACATGAAAGTGGAGCCGGCTCGTTGGTATACGGCCTGTGACAAGCTGGGTATTCTGGTATGGCAGGACATGCCTATGGGCGACATTCAGCACGGACCCGACTGGCAGAACCATGAGTACTATCAGGAAACAGGCCGCCTGGCCCGTCGTTCAGCCGAATCGGAAGAGAACTTCAAGCATGAGTGGAAAGCCATTATCGACCAGTTCTACTCCTATCCTTCCATCGTTGTGTGGACACCCTTCAATGAGGCTTGGGGACAATTCAAAACTGAAGAGATTACCGCATTTACGAAAGCGCTCGATCCTACGCGTCTCATCAACTCGGCCAGCGGTGGCAACCACTTCAAGACGGGCGACATTCTGGACCTTCACAACTATCCTGGACCGATGATGTATCTCTACGACTTCAACCGCACGACTGTGCTCGGCGAGTTTGGTGGACTGGGACTGCCGCTGAAAGGACACCTCTGGCAGGCTGACCGCAACTGGGGTTACGTAGAATTCAAGAACAGTAAAGAGGTTACAGACCGCTACGTTGAGTTGCTGGAAGAACTCAAACCCATGATTCGTCAGGGCTTCTCTGCAGCTGTATATACACAAACAACCGACGTTGAAGGTGAAGTGAACGGACTGATGACCTACGACAGAAAAGTGATCAAGCTCGACGAAAATCGAGTGAGAAAGGCTAATCTGGAGCTGTACAAACTTTATAAATAATCAAAATTCCGATGAGAAAAAGCTTTAAAATCTCATTAATTACTGTCACCATCGTAGTGCTACTGGCACTTGTTGGTGGCAGTATTTACATGATAGAATACTCGCTGAGGCGACCTTACCCCATCAACGTGTCCTACAAAGACCGTTTTGCGCACGTCATCAATGACAACCCAGAGATTAAACCCTGGATAGACAGCCTAACCCAAGGCAACCTCATCCATGACACCCTGGTAGCGATGCAAGACGATGAGCAGCATCATGCCGTTTTCGTTTATGCGCCACAACCCACCCGCAAGACGGCTATTGTGCTGCATGGGTACCACGACACGCATACGGGCATGATGCAGATAGCCCACATCTACGCCCGGATGGGGTACAATGTGCTGCTGCCCGACCACCATGCGCATGGCTGGAGCGAAGGCGAAATGGTACAAATGGGATGGAAAGAACGCCACGACGTGCTGCGCTGGATGGCCATTGCCGACTCACTTTTCAGCGATTCAACCGGTCATTCCGAGCAAGTGGTACACGGTATCTCCATGGGAGCCGCACTCACCATGTGCGTTGCGGGTGAAGACACCCCCGACTATGTCAAGTGCTTTGTGGAGGATTGTGGTTACACCAGCGTGTGGGACGAGTTTAAAAACGAACTGAAAACTCAGTTTGGGCTACCTCCCTTCCCCCTGCTCTACACGGCCAGCGCACTAAACAAGCTGCTGTACGGATGGTCGTTTAGGGAGGCTTCACCCTTGAAACAGGTGGCCAAATGTCAAAAACCCATGCTCTTTATCCATGGCGACCGCGATACTTATGTGCGAACCGATATGGTTTATCCGCTTTACAAGGCCAAATCTCAACCGAAACAGCTATGGATAGCCAAGGGTTCTAAACACGCTGAGAGCTACCAGGACCATCGACAAGAATACACGGAGGTTGTCAGGAAATTTGTCAGTAGATACATTCCGTGACACCCATTCTACACTCTTGCCAGTCTTCCAGCTGTGCCATTCCGCACAAACGACTGACCCGAGATAACTCCTTCATGAGAAAATGCCGATGAAATCTTCATTTTTGAAGTTTTACAACGCGGTCATCGGCATCAAAACGGATATGTTCACTTTCGATGAAATGGCGCAAAGTGCCGTCTTCTATGAGCTGTTTTGTCGTCCCGGTGTGTAGTTTTCGTTGATCATCCAGCAGCCATATCTCGTCTGTTATCTGTAAAGCCAGCTCGATGTCATGGATGGATAAGAACACGGTCTTATCCAATTCGTGTGCTAAATGGGCCAACAGACGCAGCGCGTCCACCTTACTTTGGAAATCAAGAAAGGCCGTTGGTTCGTCTAAGATGATGATGGGCGTTTGCTGTGCCAGGGCTTTTGCTATCATCACCTTTTGTCGTTCACCGTCGCTTAGGCTCGAAATGTTCCTTTCAGCCAACCGCTTGATGCCCACCAGTTGCATGGCTTTCGAGACAATTTTGTGGTCTTCGTCCGACAAAACGCCCCAAAATCCCGTGTAGGGTGTGCGCCCCAAGCCCACCAATTCGGTTGCGGTAAGATTCCGAATGTCCATTCTTTCCGTCAGAACAACACTGATTTTTTCGGCCATTTCTTGGTGAGACAGCCGTTCCAAGGGCGTTCCTTGAATATATATTTCGCCCGCTATGGGCGGTATAAAGCCCGCCAGAGTGCGCAAAAGAGTGGATTTACCCACACCATTTCGCCCCAGCAAACAGGTCAACCGACCGCTGTTCAGAGTAGCGTTGATATCCGATACGACCGTGTGTTTGCCGTATCCGATGGACAAATTGTATAATTGAATGGTCTGCATGTCTGTTGCAAAGATAGCGATTTACGCAAAATATAACGTTCGTAGCTCGTCAATTCTTTGTAAAAAGCGTATCTTTGTCCGTACTTATGTCATCACAATCGGCTATTTTAGAACTCAAACGTCAGAAGTTGTTACTCCAATTGGAGTACGCAACCGAGAAGGATGCTTTCCGTAAGCAGACGGAGATGATGGGTATTGCCAGAAAGGTAAAGCGCGGTGATGCATGGTTTCCCGTCCGTGTGGGCAAGAGTTTTTACAACTCGCTCAATCAGTTGGCGGTCGAAGTGTTTCGTGCTGTCGATGAAGAGATTAGTCACAATTTTGAATACGGACGCCCAGTTGCCTTCTTTCAGATGGTTCAGAAGGCAGGAAGACACGATGAAATGGGCAAAAACAATGCTTCCGTTGCTTCTAAATCACTTTCTTATTTCCCCGTCACGGGCATGGTGAGCTATGCCGATAAAGACCGAATGGTGGTCACGTTGCCTGACAATGGCATGGTTACCTCCATCCAAACAGCCGAACAGGTGGGCGTACAACTGTTCTTTGACGAGACTTCTTACCGTTTGATGTTCGATGCCTTAGACCGCGTGATGAATGCCAAAGACAACCGATTGGCCTATCTTCGCAACCTTTTTTATTCGACTTCGCAGACTGCCGAGTGCTTTTCTTTTGATGACATTCGGTTTCCTTGGCTCAATGACCTGCAAGCAGAAGCCGTAAACAAGGTGTTGAAAGCCAAGGATGTGATGGTAGTTCATGGTCCTCCAGGCACCGGAAAGACCACCACACTCGTGGAGGCAATCTACGAAACCCTCAAGCGTGAGAGTCAAGTTTTGGTCTGTGCGCAGAGCAATATGGCGGTCGATTGGATCAGTGAGCGACTTGTTGACCGGGGTGTGAACGTGCTTCGCATCGGCAATCCCACGCGAGTGAACGACAAAATGCTGTCGTTTACCTACGAACGTAGGTTCGAATCACATCCCAATTATCCGCAATTGTGGGCCATACGCAAAGCTCTTCGGCAACTCAAACAGCATCGTAAAGCTGCCGGTTCTGGCTTCCATCAGAAGGTGGAACGTCTTCAAGAACGGGCAACCGAATTGGAGATACGCATCAAAGGACAGCTTTTTGGAGAAGCAAGGGTCATCGCTTCCACCTTAACAGGTGCCGCCAACCGCCTTCTGGTGGGTCAAAAGTATCATACATTGTTCATTGATGAGGCCGCACAAGCATTGGAAGCTGCCTGCTGGATAGCCATTCGGAAGGTTCACCGCGTGGTGTTGGCGGGCGACCACTGTCAGCTGCCGCCGACAATCAAAAGCATTGCTGCCTTAAAGGGTGGTCTGGACAAAACGCTGATGCAACGCATTGTAGAGAATAAACCAGAAGTAGTGACGATGCTTGGTATGCAATATCGCATGAATGATCAGATTATGCGCTTCTCGAGCGACTGGTTTTATCACGGAAAAGTGCAGAGTGCGCCAGCTATTAAGTATCGGGGAATCTTGGATTATGATGTTCCCATCCAGTGGATAGACACCGCTGAACAGGCAGAAAACGCCCATTTCATCGAAGAATCTGCATCGGATGCACCTAAATTTCAGGAACGTTTTGTGGGTGAAAGCTTTGGCAGAATCAATGAAGATGAAGCTGAATTAACCCTTAACACGCTGGAACAGTATTTCAATAAGATTGGTAAACAGCGCCTATTGGACGAAGCTGTCGACGTAGGCATCATCTCTCCCTATCGCGCACAGGTGCAGTACTTGCGCCGATTGGTGAAAAAACGTCCCTTTTTCAAGCCCTTTCGTCATCTCATCAGCGTGAACACAGTTGATGGTTTTCAAGGACAGGAACGAGATGTGATTCTCATTTCGCTGGTCAGGGCAAACGATGATGGACAGATAGGCTTTCTTCGTGACCTGCGGCGGATGAATGTTGCCATGACCCGAGCACGCATGAAGCTCATCATCCTGGGCCATGTCCCCACGCTGGTGCGACATCCTTTCTATAAAAAACTGTATGACTATACGCAGAGTCTGCAACAAGATTCACTTTGGTAAACATGCTGTAAATCCCTAAACACCATATAATATGTTAGAACGCGACTACATCATGCGGCTTATCCGCGAGTTTCTGGCAGCCCTGGCCCGACTGTTAGAGAAGAAAGAAGTGACGGCCAAACACGAGGAACTCAAAAAACTGTACGACCAATATGTAGGTCCTTACACATTCTACCATCTGGCGCCGGTGGAAAAAGTCATCGAGGCCCTTGGCAAAGAGGATGAGGAAAAGCGATTTTACAAGATGGAAATGCTGGCCGAACTCTATCTGACAGAGGCTGACATGGTGTCGAAACCCGAAGGCGACCAGCTGCTGGAGAAGTCTTTTGCGCTGTTCGATTTCCTCGATCATTACAGCAAGACCTACTCGATAGAACGCCTCAAGAAGATGGATGACATCCAACAAAGATTATCAAACAACAACAAAAACGAAACCAAAACAACCTAAAATGTCAAGCAAAGTAAATTTTTTCAAGAAAAGTTTGGTACTGGCTGTGGCTGCATTGTCACTCGCTACAACCAGTATGGCACAGAAAAAGAAAATGAGCGGCAACCCCATTTTCCCAGGATGGTATGCCGATCCAGAAGCTGTGGTATACAATGGTGAGTATTGGGTGTTCCCCACTTACTCGGCACCTTTTGAAGAACAAACCTTTCTGGATGCGTTCTCATCGCCCGACTTGGTGAACTGGACGAAGCATCCACGGGTGCTTGACAACTCAAACGTGAAGTGGGTGCGGCGTGCGATGTGGGCTCCGGCGGTGATACATGCCAACAACAAGTATTATCTCTTCTTCGGTGGAAACGACGTACATCAAGGAGAAGTGGGCGGTATTGGCGTTGCTGTGGCCGACAGGCCAGAAGGTCCGTACAAAGATGCGCTGGGCAAACCGCTCATTAACGAAATCGTTAATGGGGCACAACCTATTGATCAGTTTGTCTTTAAGGACGATGATGGGCAGTATTACATGTACTATGGCGGTTGGGGGCACTGCAACATGGTGAAATTGGCTCCCGACTTGCTAAGCATTGTTCCTTTCCCCGATGGGGTAACGTACAAGGAAGTAACCCCTAAGAACTACGTGGAAGGCCCGTTCATGTTGAAAAAAGACGGAAAATACTACTTTATGTGGTCTGAAGGAGGATGGACTGGCCCGGATTATTGCGTGGCCTACGCCATTTCTGATTCACCTTTCGGCCCCTTCGAACGCGTGGGAAAGATTCTCGAACAGGATGATAAAATCGCACGTGGAGCGGGCCATCACTCCGTCATTAAGGGCAATGGCAAAGACGAGTGGTACATTGTGTACCACAGACGACCGTTGACAGAAACCGACGGAAACCATCGTGAGACCTGCATTGACCGTATGTATTTCGATAAAAACGGCTTCATCAAACCCGTCAAGATGACTGTGGAGGGAGTGAAGAAGGTGAAGAAACGTAAGTAAAAAAGTTGAACAGCAAAGCAAGTGCTTGCTGATAGTATTTTAATTGCATTGACTTTGGGCTTCAAAGTCAATGCAATTGGCATGCAAACTCATTGAGTTTGGCACCCAATCTCAATGAGTTTGTTTTTGCATCTATAATCCTTTGTTTTTCAACGAGTTGTCATATCGTTTTCAAACACATTGAACAGACTTTGACAACCATGATGGTCAGATGTCCAAGGCTTCCCTTCGACCGAACGTATCTACCACGTTACCATCGTACACCTCGCGGTTCCGCAAGATAAGACCCTCCGGTAAAACGGGCGCTTTCGTACCCTCCGAGACCAACATACGACTGGTCTCCACGCGTATTTCGTCCCACAAACCCGCATCGATGAAGCTCTGCAATGTCTTGGCTCCACCCTCTACCATCAACGATTGCACATGCTGTTGATGCAAATCTGCCATCAACCGAGGTAGCGTGATGCCGCCGCGCAGCACCAAGCGCAAGGGATCAGGGCCCGACCACTCACGCACCGTGAGGCGCGGATGCTCGCGCTCATCCGTCACACGACCAACAAGTATGGCGTCATACTGCGCCCGCAACCGATGAACCAGCATCTGGGTGAATGGCGTGGACAATGCCAAAGCCTTGCCGTTCGCATCCAAAAAGCCATTGATGGTTTGGGCCCATTTCAGCAGGATGTATGGTCGTTCAAGCGTGTTGTACACGTTAAACTGCCGATTCAACGCACGGCACTCGTCGCCCAACACGCCAACCGTCACGTCAATGCCCGCATCACGAAGTTTCTGCACACCGCGTCCGTGCACTTGGGCAAATGGGTCAATGCAGCCACACACCACACGTTTCACCTGCTTTCTGATGATCAAATCGGCGCAGGGAGGGGTCTTGCCGGTGTGACAACAAGGTTCCAAACTGACATAGAGCGTGCTCTGCGACAGCAAAAGCTCATCAGCTGGACGGACAGATGCAAAGGCGTTGACCTCTGCATGAGCCTGTCCACATCGCACATGATAACCTTCACCCAGTATGCGGCCTTGATAAACAATCACAGCACCCACCATGGGATTGGGCTTGGCCAAAGCCCTACCCTGCTTGGCGAGTTGAAGGCAGCGCCGCATGTACATTTTATCGAGTTCTTCTTGGTTCATGTTCTTATTTTTTTAGTATATTTGTTGCCATGAAAAATTATCGGGAACTTTGGGAACAACTCACCCCCCTATACGATGAAACCGAAGCAAAAGCAGAGGTCAGAACGGTATTGGAGGTGCGTTTTGGATTGACACTCACCGATATTCTGTGTGGCAAAGTTAACGATTTATCAGCAGAAGAAGGCCATTCCTTGGAGAAAATCATGCAGCGGTTGCGGCAAGCAGAACCCGTACAATATGTATTAGGTGAAGCTGAGTTTGCCAGTCGCAGGTTCAAAGTGGCACCGGGTGTGCTGATTCCACGCCCCGAAACGGAGGAACTCTGCGCATGGATAGTCAGCGAACAAACACCAGCTGACGGGCAGTCCATCACGATTTTGGACATCGGAACAGGCTCGGGATGCCTCGCAGTGACGCTTAGTTTGGACATTCAAAATGCGACTGTGTCGGCTTGGGACATCTCTCAGGATGCGATGCGTATAGCGAGCGAAAACGCAAAGGCATGGAAGGCACCTGTTAGTTTTGCGCTTCAGGATGCCTTAGCGGCACCAAAAGACTCGATGAAATGGGACATTATTGCATCAAACCCACCCTACATTTGTCCTTCAGAAGCAGAAGAAATGGCGCAAAACGTGCTGAAATACGAGCCTTCCACAGCTCTGTTTGTTCCCCAAAATGACCCACTGCTGTTCTACAAAGCCATCGCCAACTATGCCATCGAAGCACTCAAACCCGGTGGAAACTTGTATGTTGAAATCAATCCACTATACACTAACCAACTGGAAGAAATGCTCAAAAACGTAGGTTTCATCGATATTGAAATCCGAAAAGACGCTTTTGGCAAGGACAGAATGGCCAGAGCGACCCGTCCTTGTCAAGCCGAAAACTCATGAAAACATAGCTGATGATGAACGAAAAGAAAGAAATAACCGAAAAAGAGGCATGGAACAAGCTGTCGGCTCTTTGTGCCAAAGCGGAACACTGCAGCGGAGAGATGATTCGGAAGATGAGTCTTTGGGGCTTGGACAGTACGGTTCAAGAGCGCATCATGGATCGACTGATTGTCGGGAAATACGTTGATGACGAACGCTACACCCGTGCGTTTGTCAACGATAAGATGACTTACAACCAATGGGGACGCCGCAAGATAGAACAGGCCTTGTATCAGAAAGGGGTGTCGAAGGATGTGTCAAACAGGGTTCTTGATGAGGTACCGGACGAAGACTACATCGCCATCCTGCGGCCACTCATCCAGCGTAAGTGGAAAACCGTTACGGGTCGTAATGACTATGAGCGCAGCATGAAGCTCATACGCTTTGCCATGGGTAGGGGATTTGACATTGAACAGATTAAACAATGTATCGACCAAGCTGACGATTGGATGGATGATTAGTTTTATAAGCAGAATCCTTGACCTGGTATCTCCCCGCACCTGTGTGGTATGCAGGCGGAGATTGACCGAAGGCGAACAGGTGTTGTGCGCCTCGTGCAACCTACATTTGCCTCGTACTCACTACGAAGACGATGCCTACGACAACGAGATGGCACAACTGTTCTGGGCCCGCATCCCCATTGAACGGGCGGCGGCACTGTTCTTCTATCAGGCTCGGTCGGAGGCAAGTCGCATGATTTACGCCCTGAAATATGGCGATCATCCTGAGATTGGCGAACAATTAGGATGCCTAACTGCCGAGGAGTTTCAGACAAAAGGATTCTTCCAAGGCATCGATTGCATCGTACCCGTCCCGCTGACGAAAAGCCGTGAACGTCAAAGGGGTTACAACCAAAGCCTTGAAATCGCCAAAGGGGTAAGCCAAGTGTGCGGGTTGCCCATCATGAAGCATGCACTGAAACGCGTGAAGTTCCAGGACAGCCAGACGCATAAGAATCGGTTGGCTCGCACGGAGAATGTGGAAGACGCCTTTCAACTGGCCGAAAACGCGGGATTGGTGGGCAAACATGTGCTGCTCATCGATGACATCGTGACCACTGGAGCCACCATCTGCGCCTGCGGAAAGGCTCTGCAGCGGGACGGAAGGGTTCACGTCAGCGTGCTCTCTTTGGGTTGGGCAAAAGGATAGAACAGCACGAATGGTGCCAAAAAAGCCGCTCATCCCTTTGAAATATAGGAGATTTCAACTAACTTTGCAATATATACTCAATAACTTACGATATGGAAAAGAACACATTAAAAAGAGATTTTGCATCCAAATTATTACGCATTAAAGCCATCAAGCTACAGCCCAACGAGCCTTTCACGTGGGCTTCAGGCTGGAAATCGCCTTTTTATTGCGACAACAGAAAAACGCTTTCTTACCCCGACATACGCACCTTTGTGAAGGTAGGGATGGTGCATGCCATCTTAAAACACTTCCCCGAGGCTGACGTCATCGCAGGTGTGGCAACGGCAGGCATCCCACAAGCCGCCCTCATCGCTGATGTCTTGAACATGCCTTTAATATATGTGAGAAGCAAACCAAAGGATCATGGACTGGAAAACCTAATCGAAGGTGAGATGAAAGAGGGTGCCAAGGTGGTAGTCATCGAAGACCTTATCTCTACCGGGGGCAGCTCTTTGAAGGCGGTAGAAGCCATTCGAAAAGCCGGAGGTGACGTTGTTGGCATGGTTGCCTCCTACACTTACGGGTTCCCTGTCGCTGCAAAAGCGTTCACAGATGCCAACGTCAAGTTGGTTACCCTGACCGACTATGACCATGTAGTGGCTGAGGCACTGGCCACGGGATATATCCAAGAAAGTGACATCGAGCTGCTCAACGAGTGGCGAAAGGACCCATCCAACTGGCGAAAGTAACCCCCTATTTAGTAAAAATCATTCAGACTATAAAATTATGTCAAGCAAATTTGAAAGTTCCGTACGCGAGATTCCTTACGCACAGCAGTCTGTTTACAACATGCTGAGCGACCTAACAAACATCGAGAAGGTACGCGACAAAATACCAGAAGACAAGATTAAAGACCTAACCTTCGACGCAGATTCTATCTCTATCCATTCTCCATTGGGTGATGTACAGCTCAACATCATCGAAAGAGACGAACCGAAGTGTATCAAGTTCGAGACGAAAAAGAGTCCAATCCCTGTCAATCTATGGATACAGATATTGCCTGTAACCGACCATTCGAGCAAGATGAAGCTGACGATGAAGGCCGAAGTGAACCCTTTCATCAAGGCTATGGTGAAAAAACCGTTGCAAGAAGGTATCGAAAAGGTGGCTGATGCCTTGCAAATGATACAGTATGAATAAGGTAAAAAGCAGGCAAAGAACTGGGATAAGGTGCCTGAAACGCATCCTTAAGATGAATAGAAAAGGAACATTCCTATTTCTTTTCCTGCCCTTATTGTTGTTGTCGTGCGGAGAAAATCAGAACCAATACAGCTCTGTTCGGTGCTTCGTGGCAATCAACAATCAAGAACACAACGACGCAACGCTGGCCAGTGCGATGAATGCCACGTCGCCTGGTGTGTTTTGTTTGGTACAACAAACCATGAAAGGCGGTGCAACTTATT
This sequence comes from uncultured Prevotella sp., assembly GCA_902488665.1. Classification (GTDB taxonomy): domain Bacteria; phylum Bacteroidota; class Bacteroidia; order Bacteroidales; family Bacteroidaceae; genus Prevotella. Next base: position 14,082 of record CABTXD010000028.1, read on the forward strand.
TCGCTTTCAAAAACAACCGAGGCAGCCAAAGCATGTCCATTTTCAACTCAAGAGACCAAAGAACGGCTCTCACCTTTGGTTATAACAATGGTGTAATCGTTGGCTTTGGCAATTTAGACTATCCCCCTATCTTCTATGCTTACGACAACCAGTGTCCCAACTGCTTCGACTGGCTTACGATACCACGCAAGAATTACCCTTTAACCCTATCATCCAGCGGTATTGCAACGTGTAACAATTGTCACCGTGAATACAATATGAATACGGGAGGGAATATCATTAAGGGTTCACGAGGTGAGAAAAATTACCTCACTCGCTATGTTGCTTCCACGTCAGGGCCATTTGGTTTGTTGACCATACGTTAATAGGAAGAGCCTCATCTGACTCTTCTTTCAGACCAATTTGCATTCTTTTCTATTATCAACGCAACCAGGATGGTGCGAAAACACACGAAACTTCCTGTGAAAACACACATAGCTTCCTGTAAAAACGCACATAGCTTCCTGTAAAAAAGCAAGTTCGCAACTCGATTTCAGCTATGCCGATCGTTCCAAACCCCTTTTCCGATACACCCAGATTTCAACGCTATTGATGATATTCTGCCAAAGGATATAACAACCAGGGCCGACGGATGAGATGGGATTGAGATAGGAGTAGGCTATCCAGATGGCAAAAGCTGTATTCTTTTGGCCCAGTGCTTGACCGGCATTAACGGTGGCATTGAAATAGTGACCGATGAAACGTCCGACTGAAAATTGTATCACACAGAGCAGCAAGCCCAGCAAAGCGATGAGCAAGAGAAAAGGAACGGTTGTCTCAGCATGCACAATATTCTTCATCGTGGTGCCCGTCACAATCATCAAAGAACATCCCCAAAGATAATAAGAAAGGTCTTTTATCCCCACAACCCACCGATGAAACCGATGAAAATAGTGCTTAACAACATAAGCTAACCCCATCGGAACGACCAATACAAGACACACTTGATTGAGTATTTTCAAGAATGCGCCCATAAAAGTAATGTCACTTGTTTTCTCAATTAACGGGAAACAAATGGGAATGAGCAAAGCGGTGATAAAGTTAGACAAGAAAGTATAGGTGGTCATCTCTTCGAGATTGCCACCCAATTTCTGCGTAACCACCGCTGCAGCTGACGCACATGGGCCGATAATGCATGTGAGAAGTGCTTCCATCAGGATGAGACTGTTTCCCTTAAGGCGAAAAGACAGGATGATGGCAATGATGACAAAGACGAATAACACTTGAAAAAAACTCACCCAAAGATGCCACTTGACTGGAATTAAACGCCTGAAATTGACCTTACAAAAGGTCACAAACAAGATTAAAAACATGAACAAAGGCAGAATGGCGTCAAAGAAAGGCGCGAACAAGTTTGCAGCCTTATCCAAAGAGGGGATGAAAGCAAACACAGAATAGGCTGTCACTCCTATCACCATCGATATGGGCAACGTCCAGTTTTTGATAAATCTAATGATACTCATAAGATGTTTAAATTAACCAATACCACCATCCATTGTAAAACCATCACCAACAAACACGGCTGACACAATCCCCTTGAACCAATAACACCAGATGCACATGGGAGCGAACACCTGTGCCAAGGGTTGTCTTTTCTTGCGTTTATCACCATCAAAAGGCAAACCTCCAATCTTGACGCTTCCTCGTTTATTAACCGCCATCAACGTCAAAGCAGATTCTCGCATGTGCGTAGTTCGTCCGTCGGCCATCGTGTTATTTCAGTTTTTCGGTACACTCCGGACACAAGCCTTTCAGCACATAATTGATGCTATGCAGACTGAATCCCTCCGGAAGTGGAACCACCGGCACGGCAATGTGCTTGAGACAGAACGTACGATGGCAGTGCTCGCAATAAAAATGCGTGTGCTCTTCATCAATCGAACAATCGCAATCGTCGTCACAAACGGCGTACTTCAATGCCCCCGAGCCATCGTCAATGGCATGAATCAGGCGATGAAGCAGAAACAAAGACAAGGTGCGCGATATGGTTGACTTGTCAACAGTGGGCAGATAGCGTTCCAAATCGGGCAGCGATACGGCCTCATTGCCACGCATCATCTCGCGAAGAATGAGCAGTCGGGAGGCCGTTGGCTTGATTTCCCGATGGGTTAACTTGTGTGTGTAATAATCTTCATGTACCATTTTCATGCAAAAATACACACAATTCTCGTATTTTCAAAATTTTAGTGACTACTTTGTATTTCCGAAAACTCATTGAATGATTCTGGCGTTATCAGTTGGTTTTCCCAGCAATTTTTCAGCCGTTCTGTCAGAAAAAATGACAATAAAACGTGCAATTAAAAATGATAAAATAGAAAAACACGCAGCATCAGAAATCCATTTGCAAAGAGAAAACGGTCGCTGAAATATCACTTTCGCCTCCAAAAACATAGCTTTTACCGCCCCATCACCATCCAATTGAGCGAAAAAGGCATCACTTTACCGTGTTATCTACATGAGATTGAAGCGCAAAAGCATGTCTATTGACGATCAAAGGCAATGCTATTGACCGCAAAGCGCATAGCAAAAGACATGGAATTTGCGCATAAAACACGGAATAAATTAGCTATCAATACATTACAAAAAATGCCGCATATTTGCCGTATTTGCGACCAAGGACATGGTTGGTTGCAAATAAGCGAATCTTGAGAGGGTTGTTGTCAAGAAAAATGTCACCTACACTTCTCCCATAGGGTCATCACTGAGCAGTTTCAATCGCTGACGATGGGGCAAATCAGGTCTGCCACCCCTTGCACGCAAAGGCAAGAAAAACAGGGAACGCAAGCGTCAATAAAAGCAAAAAACAAAGTACAATATTTTGATTTTCAGCCGATTTAAAGTATCTTTGTCATCATTTAAGAGCAAGCGAAATGAAAATAGCATTGATTGGATATGGCAAGATGGGAAAGATGATCGAACAGATTGCCAAGGACAGAGGTCATGAAATCGTGAGTATCATCGACGTACAAAATCAGGAATATTTTGACAGTGAAGCGTTTGCAAGTGCCGACGTGGCCATCGAGTTCACCACGCCAACGGCCGCTTACGGCAACTATCTGCGCGCATTCGCACACAATGTGAAGGTGGTGAGTGGGTCTACGGGATGGATGAAAGAGCATGGTGACGACGTGAAGCGACTGTGCAGCGAAGGCGGACAGACGCTCTTTTGGGCATCAAACTTTAGCTTGGGCGTGGCCATCTTCTCGGCTGTGAACCGTTATCTGGCCAAAATCATGAATGATTTCCCACAATATGAGGTGAAAATAGAGGAAACCCATCATGTTCATAAACTGGATGCGCCCTCCGGAACAGCCATCACGCTGGCCGAAGAAATCATCGATGAAATGGACAGAAAACGCAGTTGGGTGAAAGGAGTGCAGCAGGCAGCTGACGGAAGTACGTCGGGTTCGGACGACGTGGCGGCAGACCAGCTGCCCATAGACAGCGTACGCCGTGGCGAAGTGCCGGGCATTCATACCGTAACCTACGACTGCGAGGCCGATAAAATCACCATCACCCACGATGCACACAATCGCACGGGCTTTGCCTTGGGGGCAGTGTTGGCAGCCGAGTACACCGCAACACACACAGGATTGCTCACCACGAGCGACTTGTTTAGGTTCTAAGCAATCTTATTTTTGAACATTTAAACATACATCTTGTTATCACTATGATTGATAAGCAGAAAGCAAAACTAAATATGAAGGTACAATGGGCCAAGTTTATCGTGGTTCTTGCCTTGTATCTTTTGTTTCTATATTGGGTAAAAAGTTGGTGGGGACTGCTGGTAGTTCCTTTCATCTTCGACGTGTACATCACCAAGAAAATACGCTGGCAGTGGTGGAAAGACGCCGAAGCACCCGTGCGCTTCGTGATGAGTTGGGTAGACGCGCTGGTGTTTGCGCTGGTGGCCGTGTACTTCATCAACTTGTTTGTGTTTCAGAATTACGTCATTCCATCGTCTTCTTTAGAGAAATCATTGCTCACTGGAGATTATCTTTTCGTGAGCAAGGTGAGCTACGGACCGCGCATTCCGCAAACGCCATTGACCATGCCGCTTACCCAACACACGCTTCCCATCATCAACACAAAGAGCTATATCGAGTTTCCACACTGGGATTATCGGCGGGTGAAAGGATTGGGTAACGTGAAACTCAACGACATCGTGGTGTTTAATTATCCGGCAGGGGACACCATTTGCACCGAATTGCCCTATCAAACCGAATACTACAGCATGGTGTACGGCTTCGGACAACAGATATTCGAGCAGAACAACGGGGACCCCATCGACCTCAACACGCTGAACAAGCAACAACAACACGACTACTTTGAGCAGGTGTATGCACTTGGAAGACAATACGTAGCCAGCAATCCTGTGGAGTTTGGCTCTATCGACAGCCGTCCTACCGACCGTCGCGAGAACTATGTAAAACGATGTGTTGGACTGCCGGGACAGACACTTCAAATCAAAAACCGTATCGTTTACTTGGACGGTAAGCCCAACAAGGAGCCTGACAACGTACAATATACCTATTACATCAAGCTGAAACAGCATATCCCAGACGACCTCATGAAAGAGCTGGGCATATCCATGGAGGACCTTGGCAGCCTGAACCAACGTGGTTGCATGCCACTGACAAAGGCTACGGCAAAGGCTCTTGCGGCACGCAAGGACATCGTTGAGAGCATTCGCATCAACACCGATGCCACCGTGGGCGACCTTTATCCGCTGAATGCCGTGACGAATTGGACACGCGACAACTACGGTCCGATATGGATTCCGGCCAAGGGGAAAAGCATCAACCTGGACATGAACAACATCGCTGTGTATGAACGTCCCATCCGTGTGTACGAGAACAACGAGCTGAAGATTAAGAACAACCAGATATACATCAACGGACGACTGGCCAAGAGCTACACCTTCAAAATGGATTACTATTGGATGATGGGCGACAACCGTCACAATTCGGCAGACAGTCGCTACTGGGGATTTGTGCCAGAGGACCACATCGTGGGTAAACCCATCTTCATTTGGTGGTCTTCCGACCCTGATCGAAAGGGGCTGGGTGGCATCCGTTGGAACCGATTGTTCAACATGGTTGACAACATTAAATAGCAGTATGAACGTCGACTGGGCGTAACAGGCCAGCCGACAGTGAGAAACAAAGCATCTCTTTTGCGAAACCTCTTACAATGGATGTTATCCATCGCTGTTTGCACCATAGTCATGTTGGCTATCCGTGCATACGCCTTTACCATCTTTACCGTACCCGATGAGGGGCTCAAGCCAGTGCTTCGAAAGGGTGACAGGGTGTTGGTAAACAGGCTGGCACGCTCTGATTTTAAGCGCGGTGAGATGGTGTTGTTCGGACAGCAACAGCTGGCATTGGGGCAAGTGATGGCGCTTCCCGGCGACACCATTACCGTCAAGGGCGAAAAATATCTCATTCCCAACCACTGCAACGCACACTGTCACTGCGGAACTTGCCAGTACTTGTTGCTGGGAATTGGCCGAAAACAGACGCTGGTTCAGCACGGTGACATCGCCGGAAAGGCTTATTCGCTGTTCAGATGGAAGCGTTGGCCGCATCTTGAAAAGCATCATGAATAGCGTTCTTCTTTCCTCCACCTACTTTGGTCCCGTGCAGTGGTACCAGAAACTCAATCGTTACGACGTTTGTTATCTGGAAAGTCACGACAACTACGTCAAACAAACGTACCGCAACCGTTGCAACATCGCCATGACAAACGGCGTTCAGGCGCTGAGCATTCCGGTGGAAAAGTATGACTCCCTCAAGTGTCCAATGCGCGATATTCGCATCAGCGACCATGCCAACTGGCGTCATCTGCACTGGAATGCACTACAGTCGGCCTACGGTGAGAGTCCTTTTTTCGAGTATTATGCGGATGACTTGCACCCTTTTTTCACGAAGAAATGGACTTTTCTGTACGACTTCAACCTCGAAATCACGATGAAGATGTGCCAGTTATTGGACATCGAACCGAACATACAGGAAACCACAACCTATGTGAACACCGACGACTTGCCGCTACAGATGCCCCAACCAATAGATCTCAGGGATGCCATTCGCCCCAAACATCCGCTCCCAGACAACGCTTTCACGCCCAAACCCTATTACCAAGTGTACGCCCAGAAGCACGGATTTTTACCCAATTTGAGCATTCTCGACTTGCTCATGAACATGGGCAACGAGGCCGTTCTCTATCTTTAACCTTCTTCAGAAAAGCATTTTTATCCTCATAAATGAGGATATTTTCTTGTTTCTTGACACCAATTTCCAAAAATTATCCCTATATTTGCCACAGTATTCACTGAATGGCCTATGAACCTTCGCAAGTTGTCAAACTGGAAAAACGCGCTTACCTACCGACAGAAAATTGCCGGACTCATGGCTCTGGGGGTCATCGTGGGGCTTGTCGGCCTGTTTGCCTACCTGCTCCGGATGCACACCTATATTATAGGCGACGATCCAGCCGCGTGCGTCAATTGCCACATCATGACACCCTATTACGCCACCTGGTCGCACTCGTCGCACGGACGCGACGCCACTTGCAACGACTGCCATGTTCCGCACCAGAACCTTTTCATGAAGTATTACTTCAAGGGAAAAGACGGCATGAAGCACGTCTACTACTTCGTGACCAACGGCGAGGCCCAAACCATCAAGGCAGAAGATGCGTCGGCACGGGTCATTATGGATAACTGCATACGCTGCCACACACAGCTGAACCAGGAATTCGTAAAGACGGGGTGCATGGACTACATGATGGCCAAGCGCGGCGAGGGCCTTGCCTGCTGGGAATGCCACAAGGACGTGCCACACGGGGGCATGAACAGCCTGTCGGGCACGCCCCACGCCGAGACGCAAGTGCCACTGCCCGAATCGCCAGTGCCCTCGTGGCTACAAGGCTTGTTAGACAAGGAAGAGTAAGAATCATAAAATTCAACAGATATGGCTAAACAACTAAAACGCTGGCAAGGATGGCTACTGTTTGGCGGTGCAATGGCCGTCGTCTTCGTACTGGGACTCATCACATCGTCCCTAATGGAACGGAAAGCCGAGGTGGCGAGTATCTTCAACAACCGCCGTACGCCCATGACCGACTCGATAGTGGCCCAAAACGAAAAGTTCAAGGCCGACTTCCCGCGCGAATACGAGAGCTGGGCAATGACGGCCGACACGTCATTCACAAGTGAGTTCAATGGCTCGAAAGCCACCGACGAACTGGCCGACCGCCCCGAAATGGTCATCCTATGGGCCGGATACGCCTTCTCGCAAGAATACAACACACCACGCGGCCACCGTCATGCCATCGAGGACCTGCGCAACATCCTGCGGACAGGGCACCCAGGCATTGACGGCGACGGCGACATGCAGCCGGGTACGTGCTGGACATGCAAAGGACCCGACGTGCCAAGGATGATGCGGGAAATGGGCACTGCCAACTTCTACAAGGCAACCTGGAGCGAGCTGGGCAACCAGATGATGAACAGCATAGGCTGCTCCGACTGCCATGACGCTCGCACCATGGACCTCAAGCCTGCCCGACCCGCCCTGTACGAGGCATGGAGCCGCAGAGGGGAAGACGTCAAGAAGGCAACACACCAGGAAATGCGGTCGCTGGTCTGCGCACAATGCCATACCGAATACTACTTCGACAAGCAAACCAATTACCTGTCGTTCCCACAAGACAGCGGTCTTACGGTAGAGGCTGCCGAGGCCTACTACGACAAGACGGGCTTTTACGACTATATCCATCCGCTGAGCAAGACACCCATCTTGAAGGCCCAACATCCCGGATACGAAATTTTCAAGCAAGGCATCCATGCACAACGAGGGGTCTCGTGCGCCGACTGCCACATGCCCTACAAGAGCGAGGGAGGCGTGAAATACACCGACCACCACATCACCAGCCCGCTGGCCAACATAGACCGCACCTGCCAGGTGTGCCACCGCCAGAGCGAGGAAGAACTGAGACGGAACGTCTACGACAGGCAACGCATGGCCAGCGAGAAGCGTACAAGACTGGAAAAAGAACTGGCTGCCGCACACATCGAGGCCAAGTTTGCCTGGGACAAGGGTGCTACCGAAAAGGAAATGAAACCCGTGCTGGCACTCATCCGCAAGAGCCAGTGGCGGTGGGACTACGGCTTTGCCAGCCACGGGGGCAGCTTCCACGCCCCGCAAGAGGTGATGCGCATCTTCAGCGACGGCCTCATCGCCGCACAAGAGGCACGTCTGCAGATTGCAAAGGTGCTGGCACGCCACGGGTTCACGGGCAACGTACCCATGCCCGACCTGTCGACCAAGGCCAAGGCACAAGCATACATAGGACTTGACATGAAGAAGCTGAGAGAGCAAAAACAACGGTTCGTCAACAACGTAGTACCCAAGTGGATAGACGACGCCCGCAAGAACCACCGATTCGTGACGAAACCCATGTAGGCAACGTAGAGCAAACCCACTTCATGGGGACAACAGAAAGAGTCACTGCACGCATGCTCCATGCAGTGGCTTTCTTATGCTACCCCTGTGCAGAAACATCCTGACACGACAACAGTATGTGGAACAAACCCTGGAAATACAAAGAAGGAATAGCCATTGGCGCAGGACTTGTCATCACCGGCCAATTGCTCCAGCTGACAGCAGGCCCCATAGACTGGAGCGTTTTTGCCTTCCCGGCCAACGCCATCACACTGGCATGTACCGTACTGATCCTGGCAACAATCTACGCCCTGCGCCCACACGTCTACCTTTTCCGCTATCTCACCACAACCTATTCGGCCACCACTGCCCTTGGCTTTGCCGCATTGATGACGGTTATCATGGGACTCACCCGGCAGGTTCCAGCCTCCATGCCGGCGACAGACGCCATCGGCCTTACCCGCATGTTGTCGTACTGGCCATTTGTATGGATATACCTTTGGGTCACCATCACGGTGGGGGAGACGGCCATACATCAGCTGTTGTCAATGAAACGGCGCAACATTCCCTCGCTGCTGTGCCACGCTGGCCTGCTGCTTGTGCTGGTCACAGCAACACTGGGCAGTGCCGACATGAGGCGCCTGAAGATGATTTGCTACAAGGGACAACCCGAATGGCGGGCCACAGACGGCCAAATGCGAATGCACGAGCTGCCCATTGCCATCCAGTTGGACAGCTTTACCATCGACCAATACCCGCCCAGGCTGCTGATGGCTGACGCACGGGGCAACGCATTGCCCGAAGGAACCCCCCAGAGCCTGCTGCTCGAGCCATCCCTGAAACAAGGAAAGCTACTGGGATGGGGCATCAAAATAGAGCAGAACATCAGCGAGGCTGCTCCCAAAATTATGGACGCATCGATGCAATACGTGCCGTGGATGTCATCCGGCGCAGTGAGTGCGGTACTCGTTGAAGCCACCTCGCCCGACGGGAAAACCCGCAAGAAAGACTGGATCAGCGACGGAAGCTACCTGTTCCCCAGCCAAACGCTGACCCTGACGGACAGCCTCCGCCTCTTCATGCCACTACGCGAGCCACTACGCTACGCCTCGACCGTGCAAATATTCACCAAGACCGGCAAGTGCGAGACAGCCGAAATAGAAGTCAACAAGCCATTCGCTGTCGATGGATGGAAGATCTACCTGCTGGACTACGACAAACGAATGGGGCGCTGGAGCGATGAAAGCACATTCGAGCTGGTTGCCGACCCCTGGCTGCCCGCCGTCTACACAGGCATCTGCCTGCTGCTGGCAGGAGCCGTCATGGTTTTCATCACCGCACAAAGAAGAAAGGAGGAACACCCATGACCTGGCACTATTTCCTGGCTTTCGCCATCCTCTCGGCACTGCTATGGGCAGGGGGCGCCTGGGCATCATGGAAGGACAAATCCCGCAGGGCATACATTCTGACGGGTCTTGGCCTGGCCGTTTTCTTCATGTACATCCTCTGGATGTGGATAACCCTTGACCGCCCACCGCTCCGAACCATGGGGGAAACCCGTCTGTGGTACTCGCTCTTCCTCCCACTGGCAGGGCTCATCGTCTACAGCCGATGGAGATACAAGTGGATACTTCCCCTCTCCACCCTGCTCTCATTCGTCTTCATCTGCATCAACATCCTCAAACCTGAGATACACAGCAAGACGCTGATGCCCGCCCTGCAAAGCCCATGGTTTGCCCCACACGTCATCGTATACATGTTTGCATACGCCCTGCTGGGCGCCGCATTCCTCATGTCGGCCTACCTGCTGTTCATCGAGCGACAGAAGGCCAGCCTGAATGAAATGGACATCTGCGACAATCTGACCTACGCTGGCTGGGCCTTCCTGACAACCGGCATGCTCTTCGGCGCACTGTGGGCAAAAGAAGCCTGGGGACACTACTGGGCATGGGATCCCAAGGAAACGTGGGCCGCGGCCACATGGCTGGCCTATCTGGCCTACATCCACCTGCGACTGGGCGGCAAAGGCAACTCAAGGACCGCGCTGTGGATACTCGTCATCAACTTCGCGCTGCTGCAGATGTGCTGGTGGGGCATCAATTTCCTGCCGTCGGCACAGGGAGTCAGCATACATACCTATAATATAAATTAAATTTTAGGTTAAAAAACATTATCCCCATGGCTGGCCTATGATTAATGTTTATCTTTGGAATACTGATTACACACCAAAACACTTTGAATGATGAAAAAGAAAAATCTTAGGGTTTCCACCCTTCTGCTGGCAGCAACCTTGCTGACAACATCTTGCATCGGAAGCTTCGGTTTGTTCAACAAGCTGTTGAGTTGGAACAAAACAGCCACGGACAGTAAGTTCCTGAACGAAATCATCTTCCTGATTCTCTCGCCGGCCTACGCCATCTGTGGCACTGCCGATGTCGTGGTTCTCAACACCATTGAGTTCTGGACAGGTGACAATCCAATGGCCAATAACGGCAAAACAAAGCAAGTGATGGGCCAAGATGGCAAGTACTATGCTGTGAAAACTCTGAAAGACGGCTATGAGATTACGGCACCAACTGGTGAGGTAACGAAGTTCTTATACGACAAGTCTACCGACTCTTGGTCACAAGTGGCCAACGGAAAGCAAACAGAGTTGTTCCGTTTCAACGAGGATGGAACCATCAAGGCCACCCTGCCAAATGGCAAAAAGATGGATGTTGCTTTAACTGAAGCAGGCGTTTATCAGGTACACATGGCTGTAAATGACGGCACATATTGGGCCATGAAATAAGCAAACGCACGTTCATACGAATATAATACAGGCTGCTTTTGCAGGTAACAAGATGATGTTACTTACAAAAGCAGCCTGTTTTGTTTATCCCATCCGTTTATATTTAATCGGCTTTTCATTGAAAAATCAACGTGGTAAGCTTGTCCGCTGCCATGATATCTTGTGCCACTTGTTGGATTTCTTGTGAGGAAACAGCATCGATTTGCTCATACAGCCAATTGATATCTTTCTCGTATCCGTAGTGTAAGAAGGTCTTCCCAAAGTCTAAAGCGAAACTCTCACGATTGTCACAAGCCACGCCAATCTGCCCTTTTATTTGTTTTTTTGCCGCCTTGAGTTGGTAATCAGTCAACGGTTGTTCTATCACTCTATCCAATTCTTTACGCACCAGTCGCTGGCATTTCGGCACATCGTGTAGGTCACAGCCAAAGTATAGGCACCACAACCCCGTGTCTGTGTAGCTCACCATCGAGCTTTCAACGGTATAAACCAACCCATGATGCTCGCGAAGAGACAGGTTGAGGCGGGCATTCATGCCAGGACCACCCAGGATATTGTTCAGCAAATACAGCGGAATCCGCTCGCGATGATGAATGTCGTACGCCCGATTGCCCATCATAACATGCGCCTGATGCGTGTCTTTCTTATGCACAATGACCGTTGGGTCATTGCTATTGACCCACTGATGCACATGACTTGATGACATCACAGGCGTTTTTTTCGGCATGTCTGCGGTAGCTTTGGAGAGCAATTTGACGATTTTGTCGAACGAGACATCCCCATCAATGAAGAAAATAGCATTCTCCGGCCGGTAAAACTTGTGAGTAAAGCGCTGCGTGTCGGCCGTCATGAAGGAACGAACCGTATCGGTTGTGCCCAAAATATTGTGTCCAAGGGGATGTCCTTGGAAGATGGTGTTCTCGAAATCATCGTATATCAAATCGGCGGGAGAGTCGTTATAACTCTCGATTTCATCACAAATCACCTCCTTTTCTCTTGTCAGTTCCGCCTGTGGATAGGTGCTGTGAAACACAATATCCGTCAGGATGTCGATGGCTCGGGCGACATGTTCTTTCAAAATGGCCACATGATATACCGTATCTTCCTTGTTGGTAAAGGCGTTGAGGTCGCCTCCCACACTCTCCAGACTGTTGATGATGTGCCATGAACGGCGCCGCTGCGTCCCTTTGAACGTGGCATGTTCGCAGAAATGAGCCATGCCCTCTTCACCAGGTTCCTCATCCCTTGAACCCACATTGAGTTGATATCCGCAATAAACTACTGACGATTGCGAAGGACGATGAATGATTCGCAGACCGTTATCGAGCACAAAAGTATGATAATTCAGCATGATTTAATTCTTACACAGCTCAGCGTCAAACCTGCATTCTACGAATGCAAGCCTAACCAAGTTAGTGGTTTGCAAAGATAATCAATTTAGACAGATTTAAAATTTAATACTTCTTTTTATTTTGAGTTACTACCTATTTACCGTATATTTGCATGAGCAAAATCAAGTATGTTATGCGTAAGGTAATAGGTATCGGCGAGACTGTGCTCGATATTATTTTCAAAAACGACCAGCCCATCGGGGCTTATCCCGGTGGTTCGACATTCAATGGCCTTATTTCATTGGGGCGATCGGGGGTTCACACCACTTTCATCAGCGAGACAGGCAACGACCGTGTGGGAAACATGATTCACCGTTTCCTGGAACAGAACGGAGTGGATGCCAGTCATGTAAACACCTTTCCCGACAGCAAATCGCCCATCTCCCTGGCTTTTCTCAACGAGAAGAACGATGCGGAGTACCTTTTTTACAAAGATCATCCTCACGACCAACTCGATTTTGCCTTCCCAGATATCCAACCAGACGATATCGTTATCTTCGGTTCTTACTATGCTGTCAACCCCGTGATCAGACCTCAAGTGATCGGATTGCTCGACTATGCCCGCAATCATGGCGCCATCATCTACTACGATGTCAATTTCAGACCGGCTCATCAGCATGACGTGATGCGCATCACCCCTAATCTATTGGAGAATTTGGAGTATGCCGACATCGTCAGAGGCAGCAGAGAAGACTTTCAAACGCTGTACAAACTTGACGACGCAGCCAAAGTATATCAGGCCGAAATATCATTCTACTGCAAACGGTTTATTTACACACAGGGAGCCGATGCCGTACAATTGTTCGCAGAAAACAATCTCCACAAGGCCTACCCCGTGCCTGATGAAGCCCCGGTGAGTACCATCGGAGCCGGCGACAACTTCAATGCTGGCGTATTGTTCGGGCTGCTCAAACATGGCATTACGCACCAGATGCTGGAACAAGGCCTGTCGGAGAAGCAATGGGACCAAATCATTAGCTACGGTTTACGTTTCGCCTCGGAGAGCTGTAAGAGCATACACAACTATGTTGACACCAGCTTTGCCAACCAGATGAAAGCCGAATTGGCAAAAGGATAAGCAGATATTACCTCATTAATCACATAATAAATTCAAATATGATAGAACTCAAGAATAAAGTCTATTATGTAGGTGTGAACGACCGCAACAAGTCTTTGTTCGAAGGCTTGTGGCCTCTGCCAGCGGGCGTATCATACAATTCGTACCTGATAGACGACGAAAAAGTGTGCCTCATCGATGCTGTTCAAGTGGATTTCTTCACGCAATTCATCGAAAACCTGCATGAGGTGCTGGGCGACCGACCCATCGATTATCTCGTAGTGAACCACATGGAACCCGACCACAGCGGCTCTTTGGGACTGTTGAAGAAGTACTATCCCGACATCAAAGTCATCGGTAACAAGAAAACGTTTGACCTGATGGCCGGATTCTACGGCATCAAAGACCAAACGATTGAAGTGAAACATGGCGAAGTGATAGACCTTGGTCATCACAAGTTGAAGTTCTTCATGACGCCCATGGTACACTGGCCCGAAACGATGATGACGCTCGACGAGACTGACCACATGCTGTTCTCGGGCGATGGCTTTGGATGTTTCGGCGCATTGAACGGTGGTATACTGGACGAAGAGATAGACACCAGCTGGGCTTGGTTGGAGATGGTGCGCTATTACAGCAACATCGTAGGAAAATATGGCGTACCCGTGCAGAACGCCTTGAAGAAGTTGGCAGATCAACAAATTGATTTCATTTGCCCTACCCATGGTCCTGTATGGCACGAGAAGGCATCGAAAGTAGTAGACCTCTATGACAAAATGTCCAAATACGAAACCGATGAGGGCATCGTCATCTGCTACGGAACCATGTATGGCAACACCGAACGCATGGCGGAAACCATCGCCAGGGCTGCCAGTCAGGCCGGCATCAAGAACATTTGCATGTACAACATCTCGAAGACGCACCACTCTTACATCCTCCGTGACATCTTCCGTTACCGCGGATTGATTGTGGGAGCGCCAACTTACAACAACGGATTGTACCACGAGATGTCAGAACTGCTGTCTGAAATAGCCAACCACGACATCAAAAACCATTACATCGGATGGTTTGGCAGCTATGGATGGGCCAGCAAGGCCGTACCTACCATTGCCGAATGGGTAGACACCAAGCTCAAATTTGAGCCTGTGGGAACGCCCGTAGAAATGAAACAAGCCATGTCAAAAGACGTACGTCGCCAGTGCGAAGAACAGGGGAAGGCCATGGCAGAGCGCTTGAAAGCCGACCGGAAATAGCGTCTTCAGGCCATTTCCATAGACCCATGACTTCTTGTTATCATGGGTCTATGGATTTTTTCTTTTATAGATAGGTACCTATTCTTTGGCGTATCGCACATCAACGCATGCGAAAGAAGCGAGCGTACACCTCGTTTATACCTATATAGAACACGCCGAACGCAGACTAACTCATACTATCATTTCTTTTGACAACAACCCGTTTCTCCTTGCATTATTTACAACCAACCAACCTGTTGGGCGCAAATACGCGAATTATGAGTAAGTTTCATAACTCTCATATACACATTGTGTTACGTGAAAATCGACGTCGTTAAACTTTTAAAGATGACATTTAGAGGTATAAAGGCATTGAGTTTGCGGTACAAACTCAATGCTTTTGCACCTCAAACCCATGTGAATTGGCATCCAAAAGGGCGCAAAAAACGAGGATATCGCCATATTTTTTGTCCAAAACCTTGTTTTTCTTGACTTTCAAAATCATAAAAACGCAACATTTGCCCCGTCGTCTTTTCTATTTTAGGAATTTTCGGAAGCCATTTTATTGTCATTTTTCAGGACAGAAAGAAGGATTTTTGACTATTCCTCATCCAGCCACTTGCAAGGCTTACTCGTACGAAGCAGCAGGAGCCTATGTTCCTACATGCTGCGCAAAAACAACGCCACATCCCAAAAAGGATGTGACAACCATGGATGTGAAGAATTTGATTTTCCTTCATATAGGAGCAGATGAACCGAGCAAACAGTTCATCATATCGGGTTGGTTCATGCATACAACCCCGGAAAAATCAAGCTAAATCAACATGATTTACCTGGATTTTTTCATGTAAAAATACTTGGGCTTGCTCTTGAAAACGCATGGGGTTTTCAGTAGTAAAATATCGGCAAGTGCCTGTTTTTGTACACTTTACGTTCATTTCGGGGTGGCGTTTCAGATAGTCTTTCAAGCTGTTGGCCACATATTCGCCTTGTGCAACGATACGAACGCCAGGGCGTTTGTACTTCTCTATCTTGGGCATGAGCAGCGGATAGTGCGTACAGCCCAAGATAATCGTATCGATCAGGGGATCTTTCTGTGCCAACGCATCCAGTCGCTTCTTGACAAAATAGTCGGCACCCGGACTGTCTGCCTCATTGTATTCAACCAAGGGAACCCAGAAAGGGCAGGCGATTCCTGAAACTTGTATATCGGGAAAAAACTTTTGTATTTCGAGTTGGTAGCTCTCGCTCTTCACCGTTCCTTCGGTAGCCAGCAGACCTACATGCCGATTCTTGGTGAGACTGCCAATGACTTCGGCCGTTGGACGAATCACGCCCAGCACCCTTCTATTGGAATCGAGCGAGGGTAAATCATGTTGCTGGATAGTTCTCAGTGCCTTGGCAGATGCGGTGTTACAGCCCAAGATGACGAGATGGCACCCCATTTCGAAAAGTTTGACTACCGCTTGCCGCGTGAATTCGTACACCACGTCGAACGAACGCGTTCCATAAGGCGCACGGGCATTGTCACCCAGATACACATAATCGTATTCGGGCAGCAACTGACGGATGCCATGAAGGATGGTCAGTCCGCCATAACCGGAGTCGAACACCCCGATGGGGCCTGGCATTTGAGGCAGTTGAGTCATAGGGTGTCTGCTGCGATTACTTGCCTCCTCGTGCCAAGAGGCTCAGCACGGCGTCGTTGAGGTTGTCGCCGTAAGCCATGTTTATGTAGGGCAACGCATCGCCATCGGCGTTCAGTATGAAGGCATAACCACGCTCCTGTCCCAACTTCCGTATGGCACCAAGCACTTTTCCCTTGACAGGTGCCATGGCATCTTGTTCGGCTTGTGCCAGCAACCGTTGTGCTTCTTTCTTGAAAGCGATGTTCTTTTCCATCATATCTTGCAGTTCGGCTTGGCGTTTTTGCATAATGGTTGGTGCGAAATCACGTTGCCCATCGAGGAATTCTTCATATTTCTTATTAAATTCATCCTCCGATCTTTTGGTTTCTGCATCGTACTTTACGCGCAGGTCAGCAATGTTTTTCTGAGCCGTTACGTACTCTGGAACGGCTTTCATCAAGGTGCTTAAGTTGAAATAACCAAACTTCGGCAGCATTTGTTGGGCCTGTGCCACGAAGGGCATCATCAACAAAAATAGAAATAAGAGTTGCTTTTTCATCATCAAATGATTTATATTGTTATTATCGGAGGGCTGTGTTTCCCTCCTCTTCCTGATTCTTTCATGCGGCATTCCGTCACAAGTGATGGTCATTTGCCGTATGAAAAAAGCTGAAAAGAGTTAGCAAACAGTTGTCTGTGTCTTGCACATCAGCCCTTGTCTGCCAACTCCTTTTCTGTTTAATTGTAAGTTTTATCCAATTCTTCACTTCCCATCAATTGGTTCATTCAATGTTAATGAACCCAAGGAAGCGAGTTGGAACACTTCAAATTACTTTGTCTTGGCCAACTCAGCCTTTACCTTTGCGGTGACATCTTCGCTCAGCGTTTGACTGATGTAAGGGATGCCGGATGTGATGTCCATGATGTAAACATAGTTTCCAGCCTTGCCTACGGCCTGAATGGCGTTGACCAATTTAGCCGTGATAGGCTGCATCTTGTCCTGTTGAGCCTTCTGCAAAGCCTGTGAGTTGTCGTTGTAGGCCGTGCGAATCTTCTCATTCAGCTTCATCAACTCTTCCTCTGTCTCCTTTTGCTTCGTGGCATTCATGGTCGACTTCGTCTTCTCATATTCCTCAGCCTTGCGTTGTAATTCGTCTTGCATGGCCTTCAAATCGTTCTCATACTGCTTGGCAGTAGCTTCAATCTCGCCGCGTGCCTTCACAAATTCAGGCATATCGTTCATTACCTGCTGTGAGTTCAGATGGCCAAACTTTTGTGCAAACATCGACATTGGTGCGAAGAGCATCAACATTAAAATAAGCTTTTTCATTTTCTTTTGTTCTTTATTTGATTAATTATTAATTCGAATAACCCAGTTTCTGCAACACTTCGTTGCTGATGTCTATCTTGGGTGAGCCGAAGATGATGCCCGAATTGGACGCACGATCAACGACCAATGAGTACCCACGCAATTCGGATATATCCCTTACGGCGTTGTATATCTCCTCTTGGATGGGGCTCATCAGGCTCTCACGCTTCTTAAACAGTTCGCCTTCTGGCCCGAAATACTTGCGTTTCAGCTCGCTGGCAGCCTTCTCCTTCTTCATGATTTGCTCCTGCCGAGCCTTCTTTTGCTCTTGCGAGAGAAACACTACCTCGTTCTGATAGTTCTTATACATCGTGGTTGCCTCTGTATTCAGAGCCTCCACCTCAGCCTGCCATTTCTTGCTTACCTGGTTCAATTGTTCATTGGCACGTTCGTATGCAGGGATGTTCTTCAACACATACTCCATGTCTACCAGTGCGAATTTCTGCGCACCGATGCCTAATGTCGCCATCAACATCAAGCTCATCAATATTATTTTCTTCATCAGCTCTCCTTTTTTATAATTGTATTATTAGATGGACGTTTTGAAATGTCCTTTCGTTTAGCTATTAAAGAGTATTTAACCCCTGGCAAACCAGTTTTAACTTCCTTAAAATTCTTGACCAAGAATGAAGTGGAATTGGCTGCCACCTTTCTTTCCAAACACTTTATCAAAGCCGTAGGCCCAGTCGATACCCATCAAGCCCACCATGGGAAGGAAGATGCGTACGCCAAGTCCGGCACTGCGTTTCATGTCAAAGGGATTGAACTTTCGGGTGTCATCCCAAGCGTTTCCGGCCTCAATGAAGCCCAGTCCATAGATGGTGGTGTTACCTAAGAGGAATGGATAACGCAGCTCCAGCGACATACGGTCGTATGCCTAATCCTCGTAGCCGTAAGGCGGCAGTAGTCATTTGTTTTCTCTATATGACTTTCAATTCTTATGTATTTTCCCACAGGATATCC
>CABTXD010000029.1:0-32933 GCA_902488665.1 uncultured Prevotella sp.
AAAATCATTTTAAAGTCTTCTTGATTGGCCAATTCCTTATTGTACACTCTCATCTTTATATCATTATAGTTCCAAGAAAGTGTGGCATGAAGATCGGTCCGAGCAGCCAGTTGGCCATGATAGACCATACCTAACAATGCCAAGCCACTGCGTAAGTTAACTTTTTGGTCAAACGATAGCTTGTCAACTTGCACGGTCGTACCCGCCCCGGAGAGTTCTGATGTCTTGAGATGAATGCTACTTGTACCTACAATGCCAATCAATGAAAGCGTGTGACCCTCATGGATGCGCCAATCTATCTTGGTGGTAAGGTCTTGATATCTTGGCACAACGGCCATGGATTTGCCAAAAATCTTCATGGCATAGCTTGCCAACTCCGGGATGGAATAACGATAGGAAGCAAGATAGGTCATCGAACCATCCTTGTTCATCGGCCCCTCTGTCATGAGTTCGGCCCCATTATAGCCCATCTGGAAGCGCATTTGGTGGTTGTTGGGATTGCCTTTTCTCAGATTCAGATCAAAGATTGCCGCAAGTGCATTGCCTTTTGTTGCCTGCCAACCGCCCAACAAAAAATCAGAGTTGGTAACAACATTCATATTAAGGGCAGTTACCTGTCCAGCCGTCATTCCCAGTCCGGCATTGAAATGGTTAGGATTTGGAATTTCAATCCCATCCAATCGATATTGCACCCCTAATGATGAGTTGCCTCTCACCACGATCTCATTACGCGAATCATTGATGGGCATCACGCCTGCAAAGCTCCTCACCATCCTGCTAGGATCGCCTAACGAACCCGCATAACGCTCTGTTTCTTCCACACTAAAGCTTCGAGCGCCCGCATAGGCAAGCGGCTGGATGGGCCGAGCTTTGTTGTAATATCGCTTCACCTCTACGCCCTTGAGATTATAAGTGGCAGACTCCAGTTTGACATCAAGTGACACTTCTTCACCCATAACCAACAACAAGCTGATCTCCTTGTCCTGGTAGCCCACTGAACTGGCCCGCAAAACTTGCCTGCCCAACGGAACTTGTAGTTCAAAACGACCCGCTTTATCTGTGGTTTGGGTGATTAAAGGCTCCGCGTTTAAAATGCTCAAACTAACATCAGCCAACGGATTTCCATGAACGTCCGTCACCCTACCCAATACCCTTTGCGTTCGGTTTCCTTGTGCCATGATGGCCATGGAAACAACTAACAACAGCATACAAGTGCCAATCCACCTTTTCATCATACAATGGTTATAAGATTTGTTCGCGCCAAAAATAATTATATCATATTACAAACCTGATAAAATGCCATCAATTAATCATGAATGTTCACTACTTTCTCATTGAAGTTTGGCTGAATTAAGCAAAAAAAAAATCGCGAACAAGGTGCTCGCGATTTTATCATGTACAATGACAATATAGGAAACTGTGCAAAAGAAACTTTCTTATTTCTTTGCTTCAGCCTTTTTCTTTGTGTCGATTGGCTTATAAGCCTTGTTCAAACCAGCAACCACATCCTTGGTGATGTCATAGCTCTTGTCGGCATACAGCAGATTGTCTCCTGCCTTGGAAAGGATGAGGCTATACTTCTTATCCTTGTTATAGCTTGCCAAGAAGTGCTGAATAGAATCGCGGAGAGCCTTGTTGTACTTATCGGTCTCTGTTTGGAACTCATTGCTCAGACGCTGATTGAGCGCCTGAAGATCAGCACTTTGCTTCTGCAATCCAGCCTGAATGGATTCTGCCTGGTCACGAGTGTATGCGTTTTGTTGAAGCTTCTGCTGAAAGTTTGCAGCAGCTTGCTCCAATTGTTTCTGCTTTCCAGCCAGCGTGTTCTGAATGTTTTGACCCTTCTTCTGCAAAATCAAACTATAGTCTTTGCAGAACTTATACTGGGTCATGATGCTGTCTACCTCAACATAGGCAATTTTCATGTCTGTAGGAACAGCAGCTGTTGTACCTTCTGACTTCTTATCAACCTGAGGTTTTGAATTGTCACATGCCGTGAAAGCCAGTGTTGCAAGTGCTGCAACCGCCACCGAACGGATAATCTTTTTCTTCATTTTATATTCTGATATTTAATTGTTTACGTGTTATTTTGTCTCATGACCATGACAGCATGCTGCCCGTGACATCCATTTCAAAACGCCTTGTTCTGCTTTCTTGCCTCTTTATCTTGATCTACCACACAATGAATGCCTCGCTTTTTCATAGCGTCACTGTCATGTATGTGCATGGAATCAAACTTTCCATTCTTCTGAAAAATCAATTTCACAGCCATCAATGCAATACATATTGCAATTATTAACATGCTAAGAAGTAATGTTTTCAGCATTTCTTATTATATTTGCAGTGTCACTTTGTCATTTCAATTTGGCAAAGGTAGTGCAAATAGAGCAATATACAAAATAAAATAAGAAAAAATAGTATGGAAAAGAAAGACTTAAAACCAGCTTGCGTCTTCAAGCAGTTCGCCAAAATTAACGAGATACCACGCCCTTCCAAGCGTGAGGAAAAGATGATAGAATACCTCAAAGAGTTTGGCAAAAGTCATCAACTGGAAACGTCTGTAGATGAAACAGGCAACGTGATTATCCGCAAACCAGCCACCAAAGGCTATGAAGATCGTGCGACGGTGATACTCCAGAGCCACATGGACATGGTGTGTGACAAACTTGTGGACGTTGAGTTCGATTTCGATAAGGATGCCATCCAGACCTACATTGATGGCGAATGGCTCACCGCAAAGGGCACAACGCTCGGTGCAGACGATGGTATCGGCGTGGCGATGGAGTTGGCTGTACTCGAAAGTAACGATATTGAACACGGTCCGATAGAATGTGTTTTCACCGTTGATGAAGAGACACAACTAACGGGAGCGTTAGGAATGAAAGCCGGATTCATGACGGGTGACTATCTCATCAACTTAGATTCTGAAGACGAAGGCAAAATATATGTAAGTTGTGCGGGTGGCCGCAGCACCATAGCCACCTTTGATTACAAGGCAGAAGAGGCTCCAAAGACTCACTTCTTCATGCAAATCTCACTGAAAGGACTGGTGGGTGGTCACTCTGGTGACGACATCAATAAGAAGCGTGCCAATGCCATCAAGATATTAACGAGATTTCTTTTCAACGAACAAGAGAAGTTTGATTTGCGCTTAGCAAGCTTTAATAGTGGCAAATTGCACAACGCTATCCCGCGTGATGGAAAGGTTGTGTTCGCCGTTCCCAATGATGCGAAAGAGCAAGTGCGTGCCGATTGGAATGTCTTCCAGCATGACGTGATGCAAGAGTTTCATGTTACAGATACCGACATGGTGTTCAACATGGAAAGTACCGAGCCTCAACAGGTACTTCCTAAGGACGTAAGCAGCAAACTGATATTGGCTCTACAAGCCGTTGACAATGGCATCTTTGCCATGTGCCAAGATGAGTTGTTGGCCAATATGGTTGAAACATCAAGCAACGTTGCTGCGGTGAAGACCCTAGATGGCAAGGTTGAAATCTTGTCGTCGCAACGCAGCAACGTGATGAGCAATTTGGACAACATGTGTAACACCGTGAAGGCTGCTTACCAATTGGCAGGCGCAAAGGTGGAACAAACTGATGGCTATCCGGCTTGGAACATGAATCCAGACAGCAAATTAGTGAAGCTGACGGTCGATGCTTACAAGAAATTGTTCAACAAAGAGCCAGAAGTATTGGGCATTCATGCAGGACTTGAGTGCGGATTGTTCTCCGAACGTTATCCCCATATCGACATGGTTAGCTTCGGACCCACACTCCGTTTCGTTCATACCCCTGAGGAACGTTTGCACATCCCTACCGTACAAATGGTTTGGGATCACCTTCTTGAGATATTGAAGAACATCCCTGTACGCAAATAGTGCGAGCAAATAGCGAAAATGGATTCATGGTTTCTACCGATACCGTGAATCCATTTTTCATGCTCTTAACATTCGTCTTTACCAACAAGTGAAAGACATTAAACAATGTTTGCAACCCTCTCTACCCTCATTCTTCGAAGAATTTCAAAATTGGCGTCATGAAGGGAGTGATGTCGCGCGGGTGAGAACGATTGTAATAATCAATCCTTGTGGTCGACCAGGCTACATAAAGACGCTTCTTGGCCCGCGTCATAGCTACATAAAATTTACGCTTGTCTTCGGCCAACAGCCGTTCGTTGTTTTGATTGTAGAAGTTGGGATAGCGCCCGTCAACGGCATCAAAGATGATGACATTGTCAAATTCCAGTCCTTTGGCCTTGTGAACAGTTGTCACGAAGATACGCTCTTGCAGCGTTTGACTGTTGCACAAGTCGGCCTCTTTCAACGTGTTTATTTCCGTGACGTAGGCCCACAGCTGCTCCACCAACGATGGTAACGCTGCTTGGTCAATGATATCATCCGTGAGAAACTGCGTGACATAATGCAATTTATCTTGCGGTTCCAACAATTTTTCACTACAAAGAAACGCATAGAAGCGTTGCATTTCCTGCACCAATACAGGTTCATCGCCAGGTTTTTCTCGCTGATACAACCGCTGTTTGGCCGCACTGTATATGTCTGAATAGTTTTTTCGCAACACCTCTGCCCGCTTCTTGAACCGCGGATGGCGTATCCATTCCAACTGAGAAGGCACCATGAGCTTGGCTTTTCCATAGCAATGGCGCACAACATTGCACGTTGCATCAACGTCGGCATCGGCCAAATGGGCATTTTCTCCTTCCAGATGCAACACCGAGAGCAAGTGCTTGAGTTTGTACTCACGAAGGTTTGGCTCCAACAAACGAACGAGTTTGAGCGAATCCAGATAGCGTGGACACTGCTCTTTCAACGATATGGTGGGCAGATAGCGTTGCAGATTGAAATCCAGAATGTGATAATCATAGTCGGCATTGTGTCCCAACAGCATGCTGTCGCCCACATAATCCATGAACATCTGCAATCCTTCAGCGTGACTATGCAGCACATGTCGCTGCATTTCAGCAATCAATGGATTTTCTATCTCTCCCAGTTGTTGCGGGATGTCGCGGTCGGTTTCCATAAAAACGACAAATGACGAGCCAGGAACCACTTTCCCTTGCCGCATCCTGACAGCTGCAATCTGCACGATGTCGTCCTCAAAAACATTCAGTCCGGTGGTCTCTGTGTCGAACACCACAATATCCTGCTGCTCATAACACTTTACAAATTCTTGCACATAACTGCTCTCTGGATACGTCAGAAGGTCGGTTGGCAGCATCGCCCTGTCCAACAATCCACGCACAAAGCCACGCGCTGCCGCATTGCTCTCAAAGACATGCAGCCCCACGAACAAGCGTGACCAACCGATGAAGTTGTGCTCGTTGGCCAAAACATTCAGGTGTGCCAACAGCAACTTCACGCCTTGTGAGGCGAACAAATCATCTCCCGACACCTTAAAATGCGATAATGACAAGTCGTTCAACGCCCTACTCATCATTTCTGCATCGGCATTGGCACTCACAATGACCGCCGTTGTCTCCGTCGCATCCGCCGCTTGCAACCGATTCACCACATCGGCGACGTCACGATATTCCGAGTCAATGGTCACGCTATCCATCACTTGCAACTCATCTCCCTTGCGTTGGGGAAGATAATTGGTCGTTGGCAGCACGTTTTTGTCTATTCCCAGCTGCTGTTCGGCATACACATTGAACACGTCAAGCAGGTATTGGGGAGAGCGATGGTTGACAAACAGCCGGTGAACATGTCCCTCACAACGCTCCCTCAGGGCGTCCAGTGTGCTCATTTTGGCACCCATGAACGAAAAAATGGCCTGTTGCTCGTCACCTAAATACATCACGGTGTGGAAGTCGTTACTTGTAAATCCGTCGACAAGTGCCAGCTGCAACGGGTTAAGGTCTTGCACCTCATCAACCTGTATCCAGTCATACCGCTTCAGCTCATGCTTGTCGTCGGCCCGCAACGCATCGTAGGTAAGCATCAACAAGTCCTCAAAATCCAGCAACTTGTTCTCTTTTTTGTATGCCATGTAATGCCGCGCCTGCTCCATCTTTTTCAGCAAGGCACCAATGTCACGCTGACTTCCCAAGTCGTATGACTCGGTTTGGATGAGGTCCTCGTACACATCCGAATGCCTGAACACATCCAGCATCGTGGCAGGCGTCATCTCCATTCGCTGCACTTGGCACAACGTGCGCAACGCCGTCACGTCCCTTGCCGTCACACATTCAGGGTGTAGACGCAGTTTTTTGGGATGTTCATGCACCAGTTGATGGATGAATCCCGCAAAATGAAACACCTCTATATATTCACTTTTCGCTCGATAATTCGCCTGCACCACATATTCATCCTCATCCCGATAGCGAGCCAGGATGCTGAAGGCATCTTCATCGTCAATAACCGAACTCTCGGCAGGCACCAAACTGTTGTCGAACAAGAATTTGGAACAAAACCGATGAACGTTTCCCACATACACCTCGTTAACGCCCTCGTCTGTGATATGAGCCTCAATACGTTCTTTCATGCCACGGGCAGCGCGGTTGGTAAACGTCAAACACAGCATCTTATCGAACGGCATTCCTTGTTCGTGCGCCCTACGAATGCGCTCGGTGAGAATTTGGGTCTTGCCACATCCCGGCGGAGCCAGCACCAGGTGGTACCCACCCTCGGCCTGTATCACAGCCTGTTGAAACCGGTCGGGCGTAAAAGTTGTCTGAATCTTATTCGTGTTCATGGTCTGCATCGTTATCGTTTAATCCTACAAATATATCATTTTTATTTGAGCTACCCGGCATTCTCCAAAAAAATACTATATTTGCATTTGATTTGTAAACGATGAACAACCATCTACTCGCAACGCAAACCCAATTAAACATGATGAAAAATAAGAACAAAATACAGGCACACAGTGCCGTGATACTGGCCAACGTAATCTTTGGTTTAGGAGTACCCGTTACCAAACTCTTGCTCGACGAATGGGTGTCGCCCATGGGATACATGTTCACCCGATGCTTGGGTGCTGCGGTGATTTTCTGGCTGATCAGTCTGTTCATGCCCAAAGAGCCTGTCGAACGCAAAGACTTACTAATCATTATGCTGGGTGGTTTGCTTGGATTCGTGGTTTCACAAACGCTCACCGCCTGGGCTTTGGTATACACCACACCCGTTTACTTCTCACTGATTGCCACGCTGACACCCGTCGCCACCATGCTGATGGCAGCCGTTTTTCTGAAAGAAACGCTCAATGGAAAGAAGACGATAGGGGTACTCATCGGTATTGCCGGTGCGCTCTTGATGGTCTTCATGGGCTGGCAGAGCGGCTCAGGAACCAACGACGTGCTGGGCATCTTCCTCACCATTCTGAGTCTGCTCACCTGGGTCATCTATCTGTTGATTACCCGAAACGTCTCTCAGAAGTACTCTGCAGTGACCCAGATGAAGTGGATTTTCCTCATTTCTACCCTCGCCGTGCTGCCTTTCGCCACCCCCGAATGGGGTCAGCAGAATCTTTTCTCTGCCGCATGGGCCTGGACGGGCGTAGCCGAAATGGCCTTCATCGTGCTGTTTGCCACCGTGATGGGCTACTTTGCCATACCGTTCGCCATGCGCTACCTGCCCGCTACCACCGTGAGCATTTACACCAATCTGCAACCCGTGGTCGCTTCGTTGGTAGCCATCTACATCGGACAGGACGTGCTGACCTGGGACAAACCGGTAGCCGGCATTCTCGTTTTGCTGAGTGCCTACATCATCACCAGAAAAAACGTGGAATGATAAAACACGGAACCACACAAAAATCGTTCACATCACACCCATGCTCATCGTTCACAACCGACTGATACCCTTCAAAAATTATGATGCCATCAACATTCTGGGAATGTTGTTTTGCCGCAAAGGAACGACCATCACGGCCGACCTTATTCAGCATGAGCGCATCCATACCCGGCAGATGATTGAGCTGGGATTTGTATTTTTCTACCTCTTCTACGTCATCGAGTGGCTCGTTCGCCTCCCGATGAGCGGGCGCGCTTACCTGAACATTTCGTTCGAGCGCGAGGCATACAGGCACATGGACGACCCCAACTATTTGCTCAACCGACGGCCATACGCTTGGACGCGCTATCTGAAAAAGCCGAGTAAACCTAGCACGAAACCCACCAGAAAATCGAATTAAAAACGAAGGCCCTGGCCTCCATGGATGGCACCCCACAAAGGCCGCCAACCAACAACATTGACTTTGGGCATCAATGTCTATGACTTTGGACCCCAAAGTCATGGATATTGACCTCAAAAGTCAATGCTTTTAGTTTAACAAGGGAAAAAAGAAGAGAAATAAGGACATGCTTTACTTAAACAGAAGTAAATAACAAACTGTGTATCAAAATGTTTATAAGACGTACGGTATCAGTAAATCATCACCAGCCAACGACACCTTCAAGCGATATTTATCGGTGTACTCCACATGCATGAGTTGTTTGGGGTCGGTTGACTGCGGTTCCGTCAACGCCAAGGCCACATGCCCCATGGTACGGCGGAGGTTGAGTTCGACACAAGGATGGATGCACAACTCCTCGCGATCCTCCATCCGAACCACCATCATGTCGATGCCAAACGGCCCCACATATTTGCCTTTGAAATGCTTACCTACCAGCGAGATAACATGCTCCTGTATGAAATCGAGCAATTCGAGAGGCACATACCGCGCCATCATGTCGCGCTTCACCGCCTCTGAAGCGATGACGTTACCCGTATAAGCGCCATGAACCGTCGAGAACAGTGACAGACCAAGGTACGCCACACGGCCGTTGTCCATAGCCATAAATTCCATTCCAAAATCACAGACCTTATTATATTGCGGTTCTATCATGATGCCGCCCTGCTTCTTAATGAGGTTTCGGCACCACCCTTCAACATGGCCACTGAAATCATGGTCAACATATCTCAACCCTCTTCCGCTACTGCTCCAAGGTGCCTTCAACACAAATCGCTCGCCGTCGGCCATGAGCAGGTCGGACAACTGAGCGGCATCGCCCGAGAAAAAAGTGCTGGTACCCACGAAACGTTCGTGTGATGCTGCAAGAACAGGCAGCAAATGGGTTGCGGCAAACGTGCGACTGCTCAGCTTGCGCATCACATCCAATTGCTTGGCCGTAGGCACAGCATGCTTGAACGATGCGTTGGAAGACACCAGATAGTGGCACAACGCCCTGTTCCACCCCCAAGGTTCAACCTTAACAGTTGAGAAATCAATGGGAAAGCGGCACAAATCAGCATGCGAGATAAACAACACATCATGCACCAAACTGCCAAGACGGCGCGCCGACTCGAGTGCTGCCGACACATCGTCTACCAACACCATGTCACCATCATCAGCCCACAAAGCCGGCAGATACCCAAAATCGGCACGCAATTCGCGTGCAGCATGCGGGGCCGTGAAAGCATCCATATTGGACGCCAGTGCCATATCGTGATCTGGGTTGAATATATGTAATTTCATCGTCGGAAAGTATCAATCTTTTAACTGGGTACAAAAATAATAAAAAAAGATGATATTTTGCAATATAGAGTTTGCAATTATAGAAATAAATAGTATCTTTGCAGTGACGATTATGCAATTTAAAAGGATTTAGAAATGGAATCTTTCTTCCGCACTCATAAGAGCCTTGTAGAGCACACCAAAGCGCCAGTTCGTCGCAACCTCATGGATGAGATTGACTGGAACGACCGCTTGATTGGCATCAAGGGAACACGAGGCGTGGGAAAGACCACATTCTTGTTGCAATACGCACAAGAAAATTTTGAGAGTACTGATCGCCGCTGTCTGTACATCAACATGAACAACTTCTACTTCCAAGGCTGCGGAATAGATGATTTTGCGAAGCAATTTGTTGAGCAGGGCGGCAAGGTACTGCTCATTGACCAGGTGTTCAAGCAGCCCAACTGGAGTGAGGAGCTAAGGCGATGCCACGACCGTTTTCCAGAGTTGAAGGTGATTTTCACTGGCTCGAGCGTGATGAGGCTCAAGGAAGAGAATCCCGAACTGAACGGTATCGTAAAGAGTTACAACCTGAGAGGGTTCTCGTTTCGCGAGTTTCTCAACCTCAAAACCAACAACCAGTTTGCATCCTACACGTTGGACGAGATTCTCACGAATCACGAACACATCATCAAGCAAATCCTACCAAAGGCCAGTCCGGCGAAATACTTCATGGACTACATCCACCATGGCTTCTACCCGTTCTTCCTGGAGAATCGCAATTTCTCGGAGAATCTGCTGAAGACCATGAACATGATGACAGAGGTTGACATTCTGCTCATCAAGCAAATTGAACTAAAGTACCTCACCAAAATCAAGAAGCTGTTTTACCTGTTGGCCACTGAAGGGCAGTGTGCGCCTAATATCAGCAATTTGGCGCATGAGATACATACCAGTCGCGCTACGGTGATGAATTACATCAAATACCTGGCCGATGCCCGATTGATTAACATCATCTATCCCATGGGCCAAGATTTCCCGAAAAAGCCCAGCAAAGTGATGATGCACAACACCAACCTGCAATATGTTATTTATCCGAACAAGGCAGAAATACAGGACTTGATGGAGACTTTCTTCGTGAACTGCATGTGGAAAGACCACACGGTGAACCAAGCTGGCAAAGACCGCTTCTACCTGGTTGATGGCAAGCAGAAGTTCAGAATTTGCGATGCAAAGAGCGAACATAAAATACATTATAGCAGTGATACCGTCTACGCCCGATACAACACAGAAGTAGGACAAGACAACCGCATTCCACTGTGGCTGTTGGGATTTCTCTATTGAGAGACAACTTGGAGGCGAATCAAGACAAGCGAACAAATAAATACAGCAACGAAAGAACAAGAGGAATAGTAAAGAATTAAAAGATTCAAACGAAACATTTATTCATATTTTATTTATAACAAAATGGCAAAAGAAAAAAAGTTTATCACTTGTGATGGTAACGAAGCCGCAGCTCATATCAGTTACTTGTTTTCTGAGGTAGCTGCCATCTACCCCATCACACCGTCTTCTCCTATGGCCGAACATGTTGACACATGGGCTGCCAAGGGACGAAAGAACCTATTTGGTCAAACGGTTACGGTACAAGAAATGCAATCAGAGGGAGGCGCAGCCGGTGCCGTGCATGGCTCTCTCCAATCAGGCGCATTGACCACAACCTATACTGCATCGCAGGGTTTGTTGCTCATGATACCAAACATGTACAAGATAGCTGGCGAACAGCTGCCTTGCGTTATCAACGTTTCGGCCCGTACCGTGGCTACGCACGCATTGTGTATCTTTGGTGACCACTCTGACGTAATGGCTTGCCGTCAAACCGGTTTTGCCATGTTCTGCGCTGGATCCGTTCAAGAGGTAATGGACTTGTCGACAGTACCTCATTTGGCTACCTTAAAGACAAGCATTCCTTTCATCAATTTCTTCGATGGTTTCCGTACTTCGCATGAGTATCAAAAAATTGAAATGATTGACGAAGAGGAAATCAAGAAATTGGTTGACTATGACGATATCAAGCGTTTCCGCGACCGCGCAC
This sequence comes from uncultured Prevotella sp., assembly GCA_902488665.1. Classification (GTDB taxonomy): domain Bacteria; phylum Bacteroidota; class Bacteroidia; order Bacteroidales; family Bacteroidaceae; genus Prevotella. Next base: position 11,551 of record CABTXD010000029.1, read on the forward strand.
TGACACCAGAGCGCCCAGTAACTCGTGGTACGGCTGAAAACCCAGAGACATTCTTCACACATCGCGAAGCATGCAACAAACATTACGAGGATGTTCCAGAAGTAGTAGAAGGCTATTTGAAACAAATCTCTGAGCTTACAGGTCGCGAATATCACATCTTCTCTTATTATGGAGCAGAGGATGCAGAGAACATCATCATCTTGATGGGATCGGCTACCGAAGCCGCTCGCGAGGTGATTGACCACCAGTTGAAAGAAGGTAAGAAGGTCGGAATGATTTCGGTACACCTCTATCGTCCATTCTCTGTGAAGCACCTGCTGGCTGCAGTGCCAAAGACTGTTAAGCGTATTGCTGTGTTGGATCGCACGAAAGAGCCAGGTGCCGAAGGCGAACCGCTGTACTTAGACGTGAAGAGTGCTTTCTATGACGTAGAAAACAAGCCACTGATTGTGGGTGGACGCTATGGACTGGGTTCGGCAGACATCACGCCAAGCCACATCATCTCTGTGTTTAACAACCTGGAGATGAACGAGCCGAAGAATCACTTTACGGTGGGTATCGTTGATGACGTAACCTTTACTTCACTTCCTTTGCTCGAAGACATTCCTCTGGGAGCCGAAGGAACGTTCGAAGCTAAGTTCTTTGGACTGGGTGCTGACGGTACTGTAGGTGCCAACAAGAACTCCGTGAAAATCATCGGTGATAATACCGATAAATATTGTCAGGCCTACTTCTCGTACGACTCGAAGAAGTCAGGAGGTTTCACCTGCTCACATCTTCGCTTTGGCGATCAGCCCATTCACTCTACCTACAAAGTAATCACACCTAACTTTGTGGCTTGCCACGTTCAGGCATACTTGAGAATGTATGACGTGATTCGCGGTCTGCGCAAGAATGGTACCTTCCTTTTGAACACCGTATTTGAGGGAGAAGAGTTGGCCAACTTCATTCCAAACAGACTGAAGCGCTACTTTGCTCAAAACAACATTACTGTATATTACATCAACGCAACGAAGATTGCACAAGAAATTGGTTTGGGCAACCGTACCAACACCATTCTTCAGAGTGCCTTCTTCCGTATCACCGAAGTGATTCCTGTTGACCTTGCCGTTGAACAGATGAAGAAGTTCATCGTGAAGTCTTATGGTAACAAGGGACAGGACATTGTTGACAAGAACTACGCAGCTGTAGAACGCGGTGTGGAGTATCAGCAATTGACGGTTGACCCAGCATGGGCAAACCTTGCAGATGATGAAGAAGCACCAGAAGCGGATGTTCCGGCATACATCAAGGAAATCGTACGTCCTATCAATGCACAGAATGGCGACTTGCTGAAAGTATCCGATTTCGTGAAATACGATATGGTAGACGGTACCATGCTGAATGGTTCGTCGGCCTATGAGAAGCGAGGCGTTGAAGCATTCAACCCAGAGTGGACACCCGAAAACTGTATCCAGTGTAACAAATGTGCTTACGTTTGTCCTCACGCAGCTATTCGTCCATTCGTATTGGATGAGGAAGAGGTGAAAGGCTTCAATGACAAGACCCTGGCTATGAAGGTTCCAAGACCAATGGCTGGCATGAACTTCCGCATTCAGGTAAGTGTACTCGACTGTGTAGGTTGTGGTAACTGTGCCGATGTCTGCCCTGGAAACAAACAAGGTAAGGCATTGAATATGGTGCCATTTACACGCGACGAGAAGATGATTGAGAACTGGAACTACCTCACCAAGAATGTGAAGAGCAAACAACATCTTGTTGATATCCAGAGCAATGTGAAGAATTCTCAATTTGCACAACCTTTGTTTGAGTTCTCGGGTGCATGTGCGGGATGTGGTGAAACACCTTATGTAAAATTGGTTTCACAATTGTTTGGCGATCGTGAAATGCTTGCTAACGCAACAGGTTGTTCATCCATTTACTCAGCATCACTACCTTCAACACCGTACACGACCAATGCAGACGGTAAGGGTCCGGCCTTTGCAAACTCTCTGTTTGAAGACTTCTGCGAATTTGGTATGGGTATGGTAATGGGCAACAAGAAGATGCGTGACCGTCTTGCTCTCCTACTCGAGCAACTGGCAGAAAAAGAATGTGCTTCAAACGAGTTGAAAGAAGCCGCACAGAAGTGGCTGGAAGTGAAAGATGACGCTCAAGGTTCTAAAGAAGCCACAGCCCAAATCAAGCCTCTCATCAAGGCAGGTGCAGAGAAAGGTTGTGACACTTGTAAAGAACTGATGACGCTGGAGCACTACCTCATCAAACGTTCACAGTGGATTATTGGTGGTGACGGTGCATCGTATGACATCGGTTTCGGTGGACTCGACCATGTTATCGCATCGGGCGAAGATGTTAACGTCTTAGTTCTCGACACTGAAGTTTACTCGAACACAGGCGGACAGAGCTCAAAGGCAACACCACTTGGGGCCATTGCTCAATTCGCAGCCCAAGGAAAACGCATCCGCAAAAAGGACTTAGGCTTGATGGCTACGACCTATGGGTATGTGTATGTTGCACAAATAGCAATGGGTGCCGACCAGGCTCAAACGCTGAAAGCCATTCGTGAAGCAGAGGCTTATCCCGGACCATCGCTCATCATCGCCTATTCACCCTGTATCAACCACGGCTTGAAAGCCAAGGGTGGCATGGGTAAGAGCCAGGCAGAGGAAGCTCGTGCGGTTGCTTGCGGTTACTGGCACTTGTGGAGATACAATCCTCAGCTGGCCGATGAAGGCAAGAATCCATTCTTACTCGACTCTAAAGAACCAGACTGGAGCAAGTTCCGCGATTTCTTATTGGGTGAAGTTCGCTACCTGTCTGTGAAGAAAGCATATCCTAACGAAGCCGATGAACTATTCCAAGCTGCAGAGGATATGGCGAAACTGCGCTATAACAGCTATGTTCGCAAATCGCAAGAGGACTGGAGTATGTCTAATAAAGAAGTAGACGAAACCGCCAATGAGGATCCTAATACAGCCGAAGCTACAGAAAAAGTGGTAGCAAGTGAGCCGAAGGAGAATTCAAAGGCCGAGCATGTTGATGCAAAATCTTAAGCAAGAAACATAGCTCATCGTATTTAGAAAAGAGGGAGTATCAACATACTGATACCCCTCTTTTTTTCTTATTTTATGATGGAGTGAAGGTGAATGAACCTATTCTTGGTTTTCCAAGAATGATTATGAAGGAGTGCGGTTCATCACGTTCAGCAAAATTTGGGACGTAATTCATCGCATACAGCACTTAAACATATCTAATGAACGAGACTTCTGTATAGATCTAAGCCTCATTTGGCATGAGAACCAGTTAATTGAAGTCTTACGGTCACACTATCTGTTAACAAAATTTAAAGGCGGTAAAAAGTATTGGTAGGTAACCGTATGCTGCATTCTTTTTTTGTATCTTTGCAAGCAAATAAAAACATACAAAGTCGTTTCTCTTCTGAAACGCAGAAATTTCTATCAACACTTATTATACAACAATGTATAGCAAAGACGAATTATCATCTAAAGATATCCAGGAATTGTCGGATATCGCTCAAAAACTGGGTGCCGAATTTGACCACACCGATACGCCAGAAGAAATCATATATTCAATACTCGATAAACAAGCAATGTCAGAAACAGATGAAAACGCCACAGGTACCAAGCGGCGGCGTGTACGCATACCGGTACGTGAAACTGACAGAGTGTACTCGGTGAATGGGAAAGAAGGTGAGAACTTCGACCTGAAAAAGAAAAAACCAGCAAGCGAGCCTACTTCCTTATTCAAAGAGGATGATATGAGCAAAGATGATACTTCGACACAAGAAGAGCAGGAACTGACTCCTGAAGAAGAACTTGCAGCCATTCCTAAGCATAGAGGGAGAAAGACAAAACGCGAGCTTGAACTTCTTGCAATGATTGATGCCAAGAAGGAAGAGAACCAAGAAGATACAGAAAAACAAGAAAAAGAGGCAGAAGATAACGACGATACCGAAGCATCACGCTCAAATGAAGCACATGATGAGGTGAATGAAAAAGAATCTGAAAATGCGGAAGAAGAGGCTTCAGAGGCAAACGCAGAAGGCACATCTCATAAAGACTCTGGTATGAGTAACTTACTGGAACGCTTACAAGCGAAAGTGAATGCGCACAACGAAAACGAACAGGAACGTCGCGAGGCTATCGCAGATGGCATTTGGGAAGGAGATCCTGCCGATGGTACAGACTTTATTGTTGTGCAAGACTTACCCATCGTAGATCAAGGTGCGGTGCCTAGTTATGACATGTTTGACAATCCAACCACACCCGTCATACCATCGGCTTCATACCAAACGCCTGCAAACACAAACGCTTCCAACCAGCCTGCATACGACTTCTCTGACATCATTGAAGCCAATGGTGTCCTGGAAATCATGCCAGATGGCTATGGATTCCTGCGTTCCAGCGATTACAATTATCTGTCTTCACCTGACGACGTGTATGTGGCCAGCTCACAAATCAAGAAGTATGGCCTGAAGACGGGTGATGTGGTGCAATGTCATGTTCGCCCTCCGCATGACGGAGAGAAGTACTTTCCATTGACCACCATCGACAAGATCAACGGAAGAAATCCTAATGAGATTCGTGACAGAATACAGTTCGAACATCTCACTCCACTCTTCCCAGAAGAGAAATTCACACTCTGTGGTGACAAAGCAACGACAAATCTGTCTACAAGGGTGGTCGACCTCTTCTCTCCTATCGGCAAAGGACAGCGTGCCTTGATAGTCGCACAACCCAAAACCGGTAAGACCATCTTGATGAAAGACATTGCCAATGCCATCGCTGCCAACCACCCCGAGGCTTATTTGATGATGCTTTTAATCGATGAACGTCCAGAGGAAGTGACCGACATGGCGCGAACCGTGAATGCAGAGGTCATCGCATCAACATTTGATGAACCGGCAGAACGACATGTTAAGATTGCCGGAATCGTGCTTGAGAAAGCCAAACGGATGGTTGAATGTGGACATGATGTGGTGATATTCCTCGACTCCATTACACGTTTGGCCCGCGCCTACAATACTGTAAGCCCTGCTTCAGGCAAGGTGTTGACGGGTGGTGTGGATGCCAACGCATTACAAAAGCCGAAACGATTCTTTGGTGCAGCCCGCAACATAGAAGGTGGTGGATCACTGACCATCATCGCTACAGCGCTGATTGACACGGGTAGTAAGATGGATGAGGTAATCTTCGAAGAGTTCAAGGGTACCGGCAACATGGAACTTCAGTTAGACCGATCACTTTCTAACAAGCGCATCTTCCCAGCTGTCAACCTGGTTGCATCGAGCACCCGTCGTGACGACTTGCTACAAGACAAGACCACACTGGATAGAATGTGGATTCTGCGCAAGTATATTGCCGACATGAACCCAATTGAAGCAATGAACTCAATTCATGACAGAATGATAAGAACCCACAGCAATGACGAGTTCTTGATGTCAATGAACTCATGATAATGAATGAATATATTGAAATAAAAGGTGCCCGTGTCAACAATCTGAAGAACATCAGCATCAATATCCCCCGAAATCAATTTATTGTTATAGCCGGCCTATCGGGTTCCGGCAAATCATCCTTGGCCTTCGACACATTATATGCCGAAGGCCAACGTCGCTATGTAGAATCACTTTCCTCCTATGCAAGACAGTTCTTGGGGCGCATGAGCAAACCCGAATGTGACTTCATCAAGGGACTGCCACCAGCCATAGCCATTGAACAGAAAGTGATTTCACGCAATCCTCGAAGCACAGTTGGCACGTCAACCGAAATATACGAATATCTCCGTCTGCTTTTTGCCCGCATTGGCAAGACCTACTCCCCCATCAGTGGCGAAGAGGTAAAGAAGCATTCAACTGACGACATCGTCAACTGTACGCAACAATACTCTAAGGGAACCAAGTTTGCCATCCTGGCTCCATTGCACCTGATTGAAGGCAGAACGTTGGAAAAACAGCTTGAAATGGAAATCCAGGAGGGCTACACTCGTCTTTGGTTCAAGAACGATTTCGTGCGGATAGACGACTTTCTGGCTGACAAAGAAGCGTTGGAAAAAGCAAAGGTTGATGAGATTTTCCTGTTGATTGACCGCCTGTCTGTTGACGACGCCAAGGATGTCATCTCCCGATTGATAGACTCAGCCGAAACTGCCTTCTACGAAGGACGTGGTGAATGCCAATTGGTATTCTTCCCCTCCAACATAACTTATGAGTTTTCCATGCGTTATGAAGCTGACGGAATGACCTTCGAGGAGCCCAATGACAACATGTTTTCATTCAATTCTCCTTTGGGAGCATGCCCCACTTGCGAAGGGTTTGGCAGCATCATTGGCATTGATGAAAAACTGGTCATTCCCAACTCTACCCTCAGTGTCTACGATGGTTGTGTACAATGTTGGCACGGCGAAAAGATGGGCCAGTGGAAAGATGAGTTCTGTCGACGCGCGAAACGAGACAATTTCCCGATATTCAAGCCCTACCTGGAGTTGACAAGAAAAGAGAAAGACATGCTGTGGCATGGCTTACCATCCGACATGCACAAAGACGAGCATGATCGAGTGAGCATCGATGCCTTTTTCCAAATGGTGAAAGAGAATCAATACAAGATTCAATACCGTGTCATGATGAGTCGCTATCGGGGCAGAACCACTTGTCCAACCTGTCATGGCACACGCCTGAAAAGAGAGGCCAGTTGGGTGAAAATCAACGGCATGAGCATCACTGACCTGGTAGAAATGTCCATCTCCAACCTCCATGCGTGGTTCAAACAACTTGCCTTAGACGACCATGACGCAGAGATTGGCAAACGATTGCTCACCGAAATCAACAACCGATTGCAGTTTCTCATTGACGTGGGCCTGGGCTACCTCACCCTCAACCGCCAATCCAACACATTAAGTGGCGGTGAGAGTCAGCGCATCAACCTCACTACCTCACTGGGAAGCTCCTTGGTGGGCTCGCTTTATATCCTGGACGAACCCAGCATTGGCCTGCATAGTCGCGATACAAAACGATTGATTGGTGTGCTAAAAAAGCTACAAGCATTGGGCAATACCGTCATCGTGGTGGAGCATGACAAGGAAATCATGCAAGCCGCAGACACCTTGATAGATGTAGGTCCCAATGCGGGTAGACTGGGTGGAGAAATTGTTTTCAATGGATCCATCAAAGATATTGACCGCAACAAGGAGCAATTTGCCAAACAATTCTCTCGCTCTCACACCATCCAATACCTCACAGGAAAAGAAACAATCGATAAACCCAGTTCTCGAAGGTCATGGAACATGGCCATCGAACTGAAAGGTGCCAGACAAAACAACTTAAAGGGAATTGATGTAAAGTTCCCGCTGAACGTGCTGGATGTGGTGACTGGCGTTAGCGGATCGGGTAAGTCAACCTTGGTGAAGGGCATCCTCTACCCCGCCTTAAAGCGACATTTGAATGAGGTAGCCGATCAGCCTGGCGAATATATTTCGCTGGAAGGCGACTGGAAACACATCGAGCATGTAGAGTTTGTCGACCAAAATCCTATAGGAAAGAGCACGCGCAGCAATGCGGCAACCTACGTCAAGGCCTACGATGCCATCAGACAATTGTTTGCCGAACAACCGCTTGCCAAGCAAATGGGCTTCTCACCTCAATACTTCTCCTTCAACACCGAAGGCGGCAGATGCGAAGAATGTAAGGGCGCAGGAACCATCACCGTTGAGATGCAGTTTATGGCCGACCTCGAATTGGAATGTGAAGCGTGCCATGGTCAACGATTCAAAAAGGACATACTGGATGTGCGGGTAGATGGAAAAAACATCAATGACGTGCTGAACATGACGGTTACAGAGGCACTTGAGTTCTTCAATCGCTTGAATGAGAAAACGGTGGTCAACCGATTGCAACCGTTGGATGACGTCGGATTGGGATACATCAAGTTGGGACAAAGCTCGTCTACGCTTTCGGGTGGTGAAAACCAACGCGTAAAACTGGCTTACTTCATTGGGCGCGAGAAGCAAGAGCCTACCTTATTTATCTTTGACGAGCCAACCACCGGACTACATTATCTGGACATCAAACGTTTGCTCTCGGCATTCGATGCATTGATAGAACGAGGACACTCCATCATCGTCATCGAACACAATCTGGATGTCATCAACTATGCCGATTACGTCATCGACCTCGGTCCTGACGGGGGTGACAAGGGCGGCTCATTGGTTGTCGCAGGCACACCTGAAGAGGTAGTCAACTGTAAGGAAAGTCTTACCGGGCAGTACCTTAAAGCTGAGCAGTTGTAACAACCAACTAAACTCATCTCAAACGATATCATTCCCATTATTTCAGACAACCATGAATCGCAGCGAGCTATCCATCCTAATCCCTACCTACAACGATTGTTGTGTAGATTTGGTCAAAGCGCTGGCTTGTCAAGCAGCGAACATACCCAAACTACACTATGAAATCATCGTGGTAGATGATGGTTCCACACGCCCTGAAACCAAACTGCAAGCCACCGAAATCAATGCGTTGGACAACTGTCGGTTCATCAGTAGGAACATCAATGTAGGACGTGCTAAAATTCGAAACATACTTACTGTCATGGCGCGCCATCACTGGCTGCTGTTCTTGGACAGTGACATGAAAATCACGAGAGACGATTTCATTCTGCAATATCTGCAAGCCGACCGACATGCGATGGTCATCTATGGCGGCAACTGCGTGCAACGCCCGATGAAACCAGCCGATGGAACGTTGAAATATCGTTATGAAGCTGCGGCTGAGGATTCACATTCGGCAGCAGAGCGCAACAAGTCACCCTATCAACAGTTTAACACTTCCAACTTCATGGTGGCCAAGTCGGTGATGGAGGCTCTTCCTTTTGATGACCGAATACAAACCTATGGTTATGAAGACGTGCTGTTTGGCAGGTCTTTGAAGGCAGCCGGCATCAACATTTACCACATTGACAATCCTGTTGGGTTTCAACAGTTTGAATCAAACGTCAGCTTCCTGGCAAAAACAGAGGAAGCCATGTACACGCTCAACTTATACCACGAAGAACTGAAAGGCTATTCGAAAGTTTTGGATACTTATCACAAACTTCGTCTTCTGGGCCTGGCACCGCTCCTTCGGTGGCTCTTTCATGCCGCACAAACAAAGATGAAAGCCAATCTACTTAGCCCCCATCCCTCTCTCTTTATCTACAAATGTTACAAACTAGGGCTTTACGCAACCATTGCACACGGTAAGCATCGTGACAAGAAGAAAATAAAAGAATAAATTTTACTGGATGCTAATTCAGGTGCTGAACTCTAAAGAATAATGAAAGAATTGGCTTTTTAGCGTGTGGTGTAACGCATTGAACCTCAAGTGATTCCGTTGGAATCTTTTGTGATTCGGCTGGAATCATTTCCAATATTCTTGCATTTTGATATAATTGGATATACGACAATGCGTTAAACTGTTTTGCTAAACTTTCACTTTGCAGTTGTTTTTGTGGTGGTAACACACCAGTAACACATTGTGTATATGACCCAACAAGAATCATTAGCACATATTCTATTGAGGATGTTTTTAACTTGGTCAAAGAGCTACACAACCATATTTTATATCGAAGTGTTTGAGGGACAAGGTGCATCAAAAATTAAAAAACTTAGCATAACACCTACTCCATCTAAATAACGAAACAAAGATAGCTATTTTTCTTGAATATGACAACTAAACTCATAAAAGATTCAATCAAAGAATACAAAAATAATCATTGAATGACAATAAAGAGCATCAACAATTAAGGTAGGTTCTATATAATTCATATATTAATCCTGAGGTTTGAACCTTGAAACCTGAAATATGGAAATTGAAACAAATAATATCATAGTTGGTGCGGACGATTGGACGGCAGCTGCTTTGATTCATAATTTGTTAAACACAAAGTAGTGTTTGGAATATGCGATCTCTTAGAATCAGATTTGGAAACAGCTCTGAAAGAAGCGCAGAAAGTAGGTGCAGAGAGTTGCTCTTATGAAGGGGCGCGTGGCATGATGCAGCAATGAAACACTAAAGGATGGAGATATAAATGGAATAACAGCAAAAATCAAATTGCGAAGTGCCACATCAAGCAGCCATCCTTTAGGTATCAGTCCGTCAAAAAATGGAAACAACACTGGGCTCACGAATGCTTCTGTTTGTAATGGGAGCGTCAGGCTTACAGGCATTGCATCTTTACGGTTGAGATACGATTCGTCATAGCAGAAGAGGTATTCGCCACCATATTCTGTCAGGATGCCAGCAAGGATACTTTTTCAATATACCTCAGCTTGGCTCATTGTTTCTTGGTAGCCGTTAATACGTAATCAAACCTCTCACGCTCCCATAGGGCTCGTCCTGAATTTTTCCAGAAGTGTTTTTGTATTTTATTCTATTTTTAAAGTCTTTGTAACTTCTACTGACTATCTTTGTGCCATTTATTAACCATCCAAGCATGAAGAGCTCAAAGAAACTTTCCCTTGTCCATGGGGTACGGCGGCTGGCTAACCTCCTCCTCTTGTCCGCATGCCTCCTCGCCTGTTCGTCTGAGGAGAACGGTACAATGCCTGGCACACCCCTTTCTTTCACGACACTGGTCTATATGATGGCCGACAACTCCATGGATTCACAGGTAAATTATGCGGTCGGTCAGCTCAAGCAGGGAATGAAAAGCAAGGACGTGGGCAACACGGTGATCTATCTCGACCGGCAGGATGCTTCACCACGGCTGTTTCGCATTTCAAGGCAGGGAGAAGAAATACCCCTTAAAGACTATCCAGAGGAGAACTCGGCCAAGGCGGAAACGCTGGTGCGTGTCATTGGTGAGACTAAGCAGCTTGTTCCTGCCGACCATTTCGGGCTTGTGTTGTGGGGACATGCCACGGGCTGGCTGCCGGGAGGCTATTCGCACGATATCATGCAGGTCAGCGTCCCTTCACGTCAAAATCTCAACACCCGATATATGGGCCTTGACGGCACGCCCAACGAGGCAACCACCTCTCCATTGATAGAGATAGACGCCCTGGCTAAGTTGCTGCCCGACCAGGTGGCTGACTACATTTGGTTCGATGCCTGTCTGATGGCGAATGTCGAGACGTTCTACCAGCTACGCCACAAGTGCCAGTACCTCATCGGGTCGCCCACGGTAGTACTTGCCGAAGCCCAGTACGACGTTTCTGGCATTCCCTATGCCAAGGTGCTGCCTTTTCTGTTCGGTGGAAAGGATGCTTTGGTGCAGGCCTGCAAGACCTATTATCGCCACTATGAGGGAAAGAAATACAGCAATATGCGCTCTGCCACGATTACACTGGTTGATGCGTCCAAGATGGATGCCCTCCACCAGAATGTGAACGTCCTGTTAAGAAACAGGCTGTCCTGCGTGGAGACGATGGACACCCGCACCCTGCAAGCCTACCATCGCGAGAATGACCCACACGTCTTTTTCGACCTGGCTGACATGGTCCATCAGTCAACAAATCAAGCCACTTCGGCATTCGACAAAGCCCTGTCCGATGCGGTGCTCTACAAGGCTGCCACCAACAAGTTCCTTGATCAACTTACGCTCGTCCCCAGCCACTGCTGTGGGCTGAGTGTTTATGTCCCTTTGAAACAATGGAACGCTACCAAAGAATACAAGTATTATTTCAAGGAAATGGAGTGGAGCGAAGTTTACGGTCGTGTCACTCCGTAAACATCAGCAGGGCTAAGAGCATGTAGCCACCTTGAATCAGAGCAAGGCGGATATTCCTGCGCATGAGGCTATATTTCTTATAGACAGTGGCTTCCGTATAGCCTACCATCCTGCCCACTTCACGGGCAGGGCAGCCTTCCGCCATTTTGCGGAACACGATTTGTTCCCTTTTCCTGTATCTATTCAATACTTTCGAGACGATGGATTCAATCTCCCGACTGGCTATGCCACTTGAGGCATCTGCCGACTCATCCTCCATGCTGTTCACGGCGACCTTAAGCTGCTCTTTATCATCCAAGGATGCCAGGCCATATTTTTTTTGCAGTGCTTCTTTTCGGTATAGGTCAATGACTTGACAGCGGGCTATGTTCATCAGGAAACCCTTCATCCCGTCCGACGATTCGAGGTGCGTCAATTCTTCTGCTCTTTCCAGGAGGGTAAGCCACAGAGACTGCGCCATGTCGCTGGCGGCCTCCTTGCCGTGCGTCCTGCAATAATAGGTAATTAGAGTGTCCTCATACCGTGTGTAAAGAGTGGAAAAAGCCTTCTGCCACCCTTCACATCTTGATGCAATCATCCGGAGCGCTTCAAGATCATCCATTTCCGTTGTCTCACCTACGATTGATCGCTGTTCATAGATTAACATGCGGCAAAGGTAGTTTGGGATTGTTAAAATATCAATACAATTTTATGAATAATATGTTATAAAAAATAGAAGCGTTCATGCGGCCCTTTCTTCTGGAAAGCCATTAAAATAAGGACAAGAGAAAACTTAACATGATTGTAACGTGATTTGCGGTAAAGGTCACCCCTTTTCTTCGGTATTATATATAGTGGGGCATCTCATTTTTGAGTACCATTCGGACGTCATGCCTGCGCACTGGGAGCATCAATGCCCTTCATGGAAAATGAAACCAGAGTTCGGTTAAGAACTCAACATCATGATTTCCGGTATATGTAAATTAATTTGGATTGATTATGAATGAGTATATGAACGAAGAAAAGAGGAAGCACGCCAAGGAAGCCTGCGACTTCTACAATAAGTACATGGCATCGTCTTCTGACACCCCTCTCCAGGCAGATGACATTGAAGACGCCATGCCGGAAAATTCCCCAACAAGGGTCTCTCCACTGAAAGCCTGGCAAATTGAGCAATGCAAGCACATGACCCGAAAGGCACTGTCTGCTCGACTGGGCTTCAACATCGTGGGTTCACCACGGACGGCAAGGCCCAGGTTCTTTGGCATTGCAGCAGCGGTGCTGATCCTCTTCGGTGTAGGCATCATGCTCACCTGGCGTGACCTGCAGCCTGTTCCGCAGCATCGTCTACAGCAGTTGGCTCACTGTGTCACCGACACCACAATCACCCTGCCCGACGGCACGCGGGTGGATCTCCAGGCCGGTAGTTCCCTCTCCATCGCCGACGATTTTGGACGTTCTTCCCGTGTGGTCGCCCTAAGCGGACAAGCATTCTTCGACGTCGCCACCGATTCTGCCCGCCTGTTCACCGTCGAAGCCGGACAACTCCACGCCGTAGTTCACGGCACATCTTTTAATGTGCTCGCCCATCCTGGGCAGGCTATCAGCGAGATTACCGTGAGCAGCGGATGCGTCGAGGTGAAGAAAGCCCACGGTGGACACTCCTTCGGCCGTTATCGTCACGGCGACCAAATCGCCTACGATGCCAGGACAGCACGGGCAACGGTACACCAGGTAGACGTGGACGACATGACTGAATGGCAACGTCATGAGTTTCGCCTGACCGATGCCACGCGACAGCAGTTCTGCGACAAGATACGTCGCCACTTCGGCAAGGAGATCGTCATTCGCGACAATGCCATCGATGCCTCCGCCCGCATCAACTATTCGGCCACCGCAGCGCGTCCCACCGTGACCAACGTGATGAATGATATCTGCGTCATTTTCAATGTGCACTATGCCGACCTGGGCAATGCCATCATCATCTCAGCTCGGTAAGGGCGTGATTCATCACATCCGACCAAACAAAAAACAACCAATGAATATATTGAATTGCAAGACATGGATTATCGATGATTCGGAGCGTGATGAATCACGCCCCTACGATTGACGGATGATTTCAATAGTGGAGCGTGATGAATCACGCCCCTACGACAAAACAAGAATATCAATAAACAAAAACAAAACAATGAAAAAAAGGAATTACACCTTTCCCCAATCCTTTATCGCAGGGTTTCTGCTGCTGGTAGGAGGTCTGGTCGTATGGCCGTCATTACGCGCCAATGCGACATCTGCCAGTAGTATGGGCACAACAGCAAACACCCCCACAGCAACAGTCAAAAGCCCAGTGGCGACAGCTGGCTATCCGAAGGAAAAACTCAGCAGCCGACTCAAGAGAATACAGCAGCAATACGGTGTAGACATCAACTACGACTCGTCCAACATGACTAACATCAGCGTGAAGGCCTCGCAAAAAGTCAGTGTGGAGAACGATCTTGCCAATGCACTCGCCGCCACACCTTACAGCTACAGGAAAGGTGCAGGAGCTAAGTCGTACGTAGTCTATAAAGATGCCAACAAGCCACGGCTCACGCCAACCGCTCAGAGACAGCCTTCTGCTACTACAGGGCGTGGCACCATTGCGGGCACCGTGCTCGACAAGGAGGGATTCCCCGTCATCGGCGCCACCGTCACGGTGGTGGGCATGAGCGGCAAGGGAGGTGTCACCGATATCAAAGGGCACTACAAGATTACCAACCTGCCCGCTCGCTCGTTCACCGTCGAGGCCTCGTGCATCTCCTATCAAAAGATGCGCATCTCCGATGTCAAGGTGCGCGGCGGCAAGTCCACGCCGCTCGACTTCATCCTGCAAGAGGCCACCAACGAGCTGCAGGGTGTCACCGTTACAGCGTCCTACGGCAATGCCACTACCAATGCCATGCTCGCCCAGCAGAAGAACCGCATGGCCATGAGCGACGGCATCAGTGCCGACCTCATTCGTAAGACCCCCGACAACAACGTGGCGCAGGTCTTGGGCCGCGTCTCGGGTGTCACCATCGACAAGGGTAAATATGTGGTGGTGCGCGGCATGAGCGAACGTTACAACAACGTGCAGCTCAACGGGGCCGCCCTGCCCAGCACTGAGCCCAACAAGCGCAACTTCTCTTTCGACGTCATCCCCGCCGGACTGGTGGACAAGGTGACCATCGCCAAAACCTTCACCCCCGACTTGCCCGCCGAGTTCACGGGCGGATTGGTGGAGGTCAACACGCTGTCCGTGCCCACGAAGAAGTTTCTCAACGTGAGCATCGGCACGGGTATCAATACCATTTCCACTGGCAAAACCATGGAGACGGGCATCAATTACGCCTCCGACTATCTCTTCGGCAATATCAAGGATCGCAAGTGGGCCACCGAGGACCATTCTGCCGAGGCAGCTGACGTGTACTGCAAAAACGCCGCTAAGAAAAACCGCATGCAGTTTTTCAAGTACAAGGCCTTGCCGCTGCAGACCTACTCGCTCACGGCAGGCATTCCCATCACCCTGCACAACGGCCACAAGCTCGGCGCCGTACTCGCCCTGACCTACCGCAACGAACAGACCATCCACAACATCAAGGAGGCACGTATGATCAGTGCCGACTCCCTCTTTCGCACCAACCGAGCCTACAACTTCGTCACCGCCACCGGTGCCGTACTCAACATGGGCTGGCAGGCGCGCAACCACAAAATTACGTGGCGCAATCTCTTCAACAACCGCTTCACCCACACCACCACCGACCGATTTATCGTCACCGATTACAACGCATTGTGGACCAGAGAGCTCTACAGCAACCCGCTGCGCACGTGGATGTTCCAGACACAGATGGACGGCGAGCACAAGTTCTGGGAGGATCAGCTCATCCTCACTTGGGATGCCTCCTACAACAAGGTGAACCGCACCAACCCCAATACTGCATTGGCCGAAGCGGGTATGGCAGGTGACCGCTCTACGACGAATATCTTTGGCTGGGGACCCGAAAGTGGCAGTGTCAATCCATTTGATATTAACAGTGATCATCTGATGTATACCGACCTGAACGAAAGCAAGAAGACCGCAGGGGTCAACGTGGAGCATCCTTTCGAGGTGGCAGGCAACAAGCAGCGTGTCAAGGCTGGTTACATGGGTACCTTTCGCCGGTCCGATTTTTTCCAGCAATACCTCAAATCCTTCCTTGTCGATATTCCCGGCAATGTTCCCGAGGAGGGCATACCACTTAACGATGCCTTCGATCCCAAATGGTTCGAGCAGGGTTTGGCGGTATATAAGCCATCTGGTATCAGCGGACCCTTGGCTGACTTTTACAAGGGCAGCCAGGACGTGCATGCCGCCTACCTAATGGGCGATTTCGCTTTCTTCAACCGCCTCCATCTTACTGCCGGTGTGCGTATGGAGGATGCCCAAACCAGCACCACCACGAGAAGAGATGACTATAAAGAGGGGAAATGGGTATATAGCGATACTGTTATTTCCATTAAAAACACCGACTGGCTGCCCGCTGCCACCTTGGTCTATAACATCACGCCCACGCTCAACGCCCGCCTGGCCTTCAGCAAGACCCTGGCCCGCCCCGAGTTCCGTGAACTCACCTTCAGCCAATATTACCGCGTGGAAGACCGCATGATTACCTATACAAAATTTGGAGATTATGTCAAGCAGTCCAAAATCACCAACTGGGACCTGCGCTTCGAGTGGTACCCTTCCATGGGCGAGGTGGTCTCATTGAGCCTATTCCACAAGAAGTTCAAAGATCCGGCAGAGGTCTATACCCGGCTAAGACAGGACGGTCACAACTACGACGAGATTCATGCCAATCTGCCCGAAGCCACCGCCAAGGGCATCGAGCTGAACGTGCGCAAGTCGTTAGGCTTTCTGCTGCCTGGCTCCTTCCTCCGCGACCTTTGGTTCACGGGCAACTTCTCGATTATCGATGGTACAGTGAAACTCAACTACGATGAAAGCAAACAGAAGAAGTATAAGAATCGCAGACGCCCATTAATGGGAATGTCGCCCTACACCGTGAACGTGGGGTTGGGCTACTTCGGTAAGCAGCTTAGCGCCACAGTCAACTATGGGCGCAAAGGACGCAGTCTGCTACTGTCGGCGGAGAATGACGCGCGTGACATCTACGAGAATCCTCGCAATGTGCTTGACCTACAACTTGCCGCCAAGTTCCTGAAAAATCGGCTTGAGGTAAAGTTCAATGCCAGCGACCTGCTCCACGAAGACTACATCCTCTACCGCAACTGCCACGGGTACATCGACACAAGTGGCAACTGGTCAAATGCTGTCGATTGGACGGACAAGGGTATGGACTATACCCCAGGCGACTGGGTGATCAGCCGCATCAACAAGGGGGTGAATCTCTCCCTGACGGTAAGTTATCAACTTTAATTCACCCGTAAGGGTACTACATCAACTCGAGATAGTATGCAGAAGGACCAGATACGAGAAAGTCCAGCCAAGTAAGATAACAACAGTGGAACTTTTCATCCTTGACGGTCCCGAGGCATCTATTAATAATTATTTATTAACTAAATTCATTCTATTATGAAGAATTTTAAAAAGTTCGCCATGCTCCTCGTAGCAGTCATGGCAGTGGGAGTCACAATGACTTCGTGTTCAAATGAGGACGAAACAATTCCTGTAGTGAACAATGTACGTGCAACGGAAACTTTGCCGAGAATCATCAGTGCTGACAAGACGCTGTATAGCAACGTCACCTATCAGCTGAGTGGAAAGACCTATGTCACCAATGGTGCTACACTAACTATTCAGCCGGGGACGCGCATTGAGGGTCTCTACAACAGCGATAACACCAAGGCTTCTGCCTTGATTATCACCCGTGGCAGTAAGATTATGGCAAAGGGCACGGAAAACGCTCCCATCGTGTTCACTGCTCAGAACGGACAGAAAGGCGGCTGGGGCGGCCTCGTCATTCTTGGCAAGGCTGTAGTCAATCAAGGCACAGACTGTAAAATTGAAGGTATTGTCGAAGACAGCGAGACACAGGGCGTGGACATCCATTTCGGCGGTACAAACGACAACGACAATTCCGGCGTGTTGAGCTATGTACGCGTGGAATATGCCGGTGCCAGCATTGGTGCCGACAATGAGTTGAACGCTTTCACCTTCGGTGGCGTGGGTCGTGGTACGCGGCTCGACCACTGCCAGGCATTTCATGGTGCCGACGATGCCTTCGAGTTTTTCGGCGGATGCGTCAACGGCAAGTACCTTGTTTCCACTGCCACCGACGATGATGGTCTAGACTTCGACTGGGGCTACACAGGTACTATCCAATATGGTTTGATTACCATCGAGCCTACCATGAAATATTCAAAAGACCCGAATGGTGTAGAATGTGACAACGACGGTGACGGTTCGTCTTTAACTCCCTTCACTCATCCCGTATTGAGCAACCTTACCATTGTAGGTACCAAGAACGGACAGGTAAAAGAGGTTGGAAAGTTTAAACCCGTCAGAACCGCTCTGAAGTCTTGCACTGATTTCCGACGCAACTGTGAGTTCACTCTGGTCAATAGCGTAGTTTATGGCTTCCCAAGAGGTATTCTGAGAGAAACCAAGAACTCTAACTATGTTTTAGAAGACAATGTTGTGTGTGCTGCTTCAAATGGACAGGTAGCTGGTATTAACTTCAGTGCCGACAATGCTACGAATGATACCTTTACGCCATCGGCTTCCAATGTGGGACTGACGGATTATAGCCTCATCAAACTTAACAATCCATGGGGTAGTTATAAGACTGTTGCTTTGAAACCAATATCTGGCCCTGCCTATTCTGGAGCCTATTCTCTCTCCAGTATCGAAAGCGTAGATTATAAAGGTGCTTTTGATCCAGAAGGCACGGTTTGGACTGCTGAGGCTTGGGTAAAATAGATATACATATTCTCAGGATGGTAGGTTAGTCAAGACCGACCTACCATCCTCTGAACTAAAATAAAAAACAAATGAAAACCAAAAATTTACTTTTTACAATGCTGCTGTTAGGCAGTACAACCTATTCCCTTGCACAGGGAAACTTGGTGAAGAACCCAGGATTTGAGGGTGAGACCACTGTCATAGACGAAGAACGAGGCATTATTCTTCCGGTGGACTGGTACTCTAGTCCTGGAGTTGAAGATAAAGGGCTACAGCATTTTAACACAATTGTTGATGAGGCTCATTCCGGCAATGCCTCCATATGCATACTTCAGTCCACGGAAGGCTATCCAGCGGCTGCAGAATTTGCGCAAAGCACTGATGTAGCCAATGTCGGTTTGGACAAGATATATACCTTCTCATTTTGGTACAAAGTGTTGAAAGGTTCGAATTATAAAGGTAACCCCATGGAATTCTATTGGGGTGTAAGTATGTGGGATTCTCCCGATGCGACAAATCCTCGTTCCGCAAATAAACGATTAGGCTATCAAGGTGTGTATCTTCCTGGTAACACCAAAGAGGGAGACTGGACATACGTTGAGGTGGAATATGACTACGGAGACCATCTTTCAAAATTCAAGCCAACAAAATATACAAAAGATAAAACCGATATTCACTACATGAATTATGGAGTATTTATCATGGACGGCGACCTCTTGCTCGACGACTTCTCCCTGACGGTGAAGGGTAGCACGAACGGCATCGAGACCACAACCGCCAATCAGCCTTTGCCCGTGAAGGTAGATGGTGGCGAGCTGTATGTGGGCGGCGTGAAAGGTAGCCGCATCACTGTGTACGACGCCATTGGCAGGACGGTGGCCAATACCGTGGCAACCAGCGAGACCACCCACATCGGTAACCTGCCCAAGAACCAACTGTTGGTGGTGAAGGCCGGAAACAAGACGGCAAAGGTAATGATGAGATAATTCATAATGCATAATGCATAATTACTTTCCGTTGGTCAGTGACCTGCGGTTCATAATGCATAATGCATCATTATTTCCATCCGGACTGTTATCATGCACTTGGACAAAAATGCTATCGGTCGGAGGAATCATAACAACAAGGTGGTGTGCCGCACACTCTGCTGGCAACTCCGCCTTGTTTCTACCAAAATATTGTAAAGAATGAAAATACTCAATCAAATCTTTCTCACGGTAATGGCCGTGGTGCTGTTGGCGGGTTGCAGCTATGATGACGAGCCCTTGGACGGCGGCTACTATCATCTGACGGTGGCAGAGCCCTATTCGTATGACTCTTGCTATTTCATGCTGGATGGTCAGAGTCTTTCTCGTAAGACAGCATTTAGCACCTACCGCGTTCGCGCAGAAGCGAAGGGCGTGTTGCAGGGCTTTCGCAAAGGAGCCGACCAGCCCGATTTCTCTATGAACGTGGACCTGAGCCAGCAGCGTGACTTCACCTTCGTGCAATTGCCGGGGCAGAAACTCATGACACCCGACGAGTCGGAAGGTGGCGAGCCGATGCCTACAGAGCCAGGACACGTCAAAGCCCGCTTCTTCTACACAGACAAGACCTATCCCGACATTCACCATATGCGTGTGCAAATACTCAGTGGCAAAAATCCGTTTTCCAGCAAGAAGCTCTTATCCGTGTCGTTGGAACAGAACGTGCCGGGGCAGTTCGTGGAGATAGACACCACGGCTGTGCAGGGAAATTTTTATTTTCGCCTGTACAATGCCGACGTGACACCCGAGAAGCGTATCGGCTTTATGCCCACGCTGATGAAGTTTGACAGCGATGCCCGCCAAACCTTGCAGGTGAATGGACATTCGGGAAATATTGAATATGTGTTTTAATGAACAATGCACAATTCATAATTCATCATGCTCATTACTTTCCGTTGGTCGGTGACCTTCGGTTCAAAGTTTAAAGTTCAAAGTTCAAAGTTCAAACCTCAAAGTTCGAAGTTCAAAGTTCAAAGTAAAAATTTCAATGTTCAAAGTAAAAAATATCTTATTGATGCTCTGTATGTTCTCCATCACCACTCATGCGGAGAACGGGAGCGTGGTGAAGGCTCCATCGGCTGCCTCGCACAAGACGGTGGTGACGGCAGCCGGAGCAACGCTGCCCCTGCCTTTCTACAACAAAGCGTTCGAGTTGTACTGGGAGAAAAACGACGTACCCGTGACCTATGCCGGTATCGGCTCGGAGCGGGGTCTGAAAGCTCTGCAACGCCGACAGATCGACTTTGCGGGCGTGGACGTGCTGCCCACCAAAGCAGAGCGCGACAGCCTGCCGGGAAAGGTGCTGGCACTGCCCACCTGTATGGGAGCGGTGACCGTGGCCTACAACCTGAAGGGTACGGACAACCTGCGGCTGACGGGCGAACTGCTGGCCGACATCTTCATGGGTAAAATCGTGAAGTGGAACGATGCCCGCATTGCAGCGGTGAACCCCAAGCTATCACTGCCCGACCGGGAGATTACCCCCGTGTTCCGTCTCGACGGCAGCGGCACCACCTACGTGTTCTCCCAGTATCTCTCAAAGGTGAGCGACGCATGGAAAAACGCTATGGGCGTGGGCAAGAAGATAGACTGCAAGGTGGGCGTGGCTGCCAATGGCAATACTGGCGTGGCAGGCCTGGTGGAACGCATACCAGGAAGCATCGGCTATGTGGCGACGGAATACACCACCGCCTTCGACACGCAACGGGCATGGCTGCGCAATGCCGCCGGCACGTT
>CABTXD010000030.1:0-31206 GCA_902488665.1 uncultured Prevotella sp.
ATCTGACTACCATTCTCTAACTCGGGAAGCTGTTGTTAAACTTCTCGAGCAAAGAGATGCTGAGCTTAAGAACAAGGATACTCAACTTAAGAACAAGGAGGCAGAGCTTAAGATTAAGGATGCTGAGCTGGAACAAAAGTCCCGTCGTATTCTTGAACTTGAGCGCATGGTATTTGGCAGGCGCAGCGAGAAACGCCTGCCTGAGAGTGCAAGCGACTGGACGGGTACGCTTTTTGACGAGCAGTGGGCCAAAGAGGGTTCTCTGGCTCAGGTGGAAGCCCTTCCCATCATCAAGGAGATAAAGCAGCAGGCCGGACAACGCAGGGCATCACGCCGTGTGAGCCGTCCTTCCAGAAAGGGTACGGCCTACGCCTCCTATGTTCCCGAGAACATAGAGCGACAGGTGACGGAGATATATCCAGAGGGTTATGACGCTGAGCGCATGGTCATCATCGGACATGACAGAAGTGAGCATCTGTGTCTGCGTCCCTCATCCTTTTATGTCAGGGTAGAGGATCGTGTCATCTGCCGCCTGAAGGAAGCCCGGCCAACGGATGCGAAGGTTGACATCCTGGAAGCCCCCTTGAAAAAGCAAGCGGTGGATTGTTTTGCCGACGTTTCCCTACTCGCTGAAATCATCACCGCCAAGTTCGCCTATCACCAGCCCGAGTACAGGCAATGTGCCAGATGGAAGGAGCATGGCATCAACATTCCTACCTCAACCGTCAACAGCTGGGTTCACGATGTCGCCGATGCACTTTATCCACTTTACAAACTTCAAGTAAGACAGATCCTGCAAAGTCCTTACCTACAGGTTGACGAGACCAGCGTACAGGTTGCTGACCGCAAGGGAAAGACGCGCAAGGGATACTTGTGGGGCGTGCGTGACGCCATGCACTCCCAAGGTGTGTTCTTCCATTGGAAGGACGGCTCGCGGTCGGGCTCTGTGGCAGATGAGCTGTTCAAGGGTTACCAGGGTGCCATACAGTCTGACGGGTATGAGGCCTACAGCAGGTTTGAGAACATGGAGGGCATCGTGCTGTTAGGATGTATGGCACATGTGAGACGTAAGTTCGAACATCTGGCGGCTGACGATAAGAATGCCGCCCATATCATCGAGACGATAGCCACGCTTTATGAGTTGGAGGAAAACCTCAGACACAAGAAAGCACCACCCGAGGAAGTGGAGATGGAACGAAAGGCTAAAGCTTACCCCATTCTTAAGTATTTGGAGACCTATATGTTGGATGTATACAAACAATACACCCCAGGCGAAGCCATGGAGAAGGCGCTGCGTTATGCCTTCGCCGTATGAATACGCATTGGCAGGTATGTGCAGGATGGACGCTTCAACATAGACAACAACCTCATGGAACAGGCCATCAGACCCATCACCTTGGGAAGGAAGAACTACCTGTTCTGCGGCAACAATGAGGGAGCGGAGAACAATGCCATCTTCTATACCTTCATGGCGTGTTGCAGGGAAGCAGACATAGACCCATATAAATGGATGAAGGAAATCCTTTCAAAACCATTGTCCGACATGACAGAGGAGGAGCTCACGAAAATACTACCTTCAAACTTCAAATAACAAACAACCCTTATATGCTGCCAGACATATAAAGGTTATTTGTTAGTGTGAAAGTCGGCTAATATTGGATGCTTGCGTTATAGTTGTCTGATATTCAATGGTTTACAAAGAAACAACAGATAATTGTTTCCATGCGTTTCATTCCATTGAAATCTTTTGGTGTCAGGTTGCTTGCAAGTCACCTGCATGTAAGAACATCGTGAACGACAGCCATGAAAAAATCCACTCACTTGAGAAGTTGATGCTCAAATGAGTGGATATGATGATTTCTATTATCCGCAAGACTTACCACAAGTCCAAGCGGTCTTTCTTCGGAATGAAGAGCTTGTCGCCCTCTTTCACGTTGAAAGCCTCGTACCAAGCGTCGATATGAGGAAGCGCACCATTAACGCGCCACTTGCCCAACGCATGGGGATCACGCTTCACACGGTTGCGAATTTCCTGCTCGGTGATGTTCTGTCCCCACACGCCTGCATAGGCCAGGAAGAAACGTTGATCGGCCGTGAAGCCGTCTTTTGTCTTCAATGGCTTCTTCGCCGTGGCGTTCTTGTATGCCAGGAAACTAACCTGCAATCCGCCATGGTCGGCCAGGTTCTCGCCCAACGTGAAGCGTCCGTTGGCCTTGAGGTCGGGCAAAACATTGATATTGGAGAAGAAATCGGCATACATGTCGGCTCGCTCGTTGAAGCCTTTCGCATCGTTGGCAGTCCACCAGTCGTTCATATTGCCATTGGCATCGTACTGACGGCCTTGGTCATCAAATCCGTGTGTCATCTCATGACCAATCACCACGCCTATAGCACCATAGTTGAAGGCTTCGTCGGCCTTAGGGTCGAAGAACGGATATTGCAGGATTCCCGCTGGGAAACAAATCTCGTTGGTGGTGGGATTGTAGTAGGCGTTCACGGTCTGCGGCGTCATGAACCACTCATCACGGTCGACTGGCTTACCCGCACGCTCGGCAATGTGATTTTCGTGTGCGAACTGGCGGCATGCCATGACGTTCTCATAGAACGACTTAGCGGGGTCGATGTTCAATTTAGAATAATCGCGCCACTTGTTAGGATAGCCAATCTTGACGTAGAATTTATCCAACTTCTTATGCGCTTCAGCCTTGGTTGTGTCGCTCATCCATGTCTGTGCATCAATACGTTGGCCCAATGCAATTTGAAGATTGCGCACCAAGTTCTCCATCTTCTTTTTAGAACTCTCTGGGAAGTAACGGTCTACATACATCTTACCGAGTGCCTCGCCCATCTGTGCCTCAACCTGATTGGTAGCACGTTTCCATAGCGGATAATCCTCCTTGCGGCCACTCATGGTCTTACCAAAGAAGTTGAAGTTGGCTTCACGGATTGCATCGGTGAGATAGCTTGATGACGACATGATAACATCCCACTCCATCAGCGCGCGCAAATCGTCGGCAGTAGCAGCAGCAGACAGCTTGTCATAGCCTTCCAGGAACGACGGTTGACCGACAACCATCGTCTGGATGTACTCACTCTTCACGCCCTCCGCATTGGCCATGCCTTCGAGATTGATGTTGGGATAATTGGCCTTGAACTCTTTCAAGCTCATCTTGTTGTAGTTGGCTTGTGGGTCACGAAGCTCCGTCATGCTCTTTGAAATCAACGCGAGTGCGGTCTCGGTTTTGAAAATGACATCCGCCTTTGCCTGTGCCTTTGCCTCATCGAATCCATAGAGGTTGAACATGCGCGCGATGTGCTTCTTATATTCGTCGCGAATGGCTATGGTGGCCGCATCGTTGTTGAGGTAATAGTCCTTCTGACCCAATGTCAATCCACTCTGACTGATGTTCAGAATGTTCATCGTGACATTCTTTTCGTCAGCAGCGAAGTAAGAACCAAAAGCGACGCCATATCCCTGAGCTGCATACTTCAATTGCAGTTGCTCCAGGTCTTTCTTCGTTTTGGCAGCTTCCATCTCATCCAACAAGGGTTTCACAGGTTTGATGCCCTCCTTGTTACGACGGTCGGCATCCATGGCGAGCTTGTAGAAGTCGGACAGCTTTTGCTCCATCGTACCTTTCTTGTACGTTTTCTTCTGCAGCTCACCCAAGATGGTGTTTATTCGCTTGTTGTTGTCTTCGGCCAACTGGTCGAAGCTACCAAAGCGCGAATAAGCTGCAGGCAGTGGATGTTTCTTCTGCCATCCGCCCGTGGCAAACTGGTAAAAATCATCGGCTGGGCGGACAGACTTGTCAAAATTAGCCTCGACAAGTCCCGATTTTGATTGTGCCATCCCCATCGTGGGTGCCACCATCAACATCATGATTGGAAATAAATGTTTCATAAGTTTTAAAGTATTATAGTTTACGAGTTTTTTAGTTTACAAGTTTACGAGTTTACGAGTTAACAAGTTGATAGTTCACAGTTCAAACCTCAAAGTTCAATGTTCAATGTTCAATGTTCAAAGTTCAATGTTCAATGTTCAATGTTCAAAGTTTCTCCATTTTCTCATTAAGCTCCATCCATCGTTCGTTTTCCGTATCCAATGCTCGTTGAATAGACGTGTATTCAGTAACCAACTCCATGTTAGACGCATTTTCTGGTTGTGAGAGAACGGTGTTTAGCTCGGCTATTCGCTTTTCCATAGCAGCGATTTTAGCTTCACTCTCCTCGATACTCCGTTTTAGTTTGCGTACTTTCTTTTGCTGTTCCTTCCGCTGGAGATACTCTTCAGCCCCACTCTTTTCTGTTTTTGAAGCAGCTTGCAAAGGTTGTGAAGCACCCGACTGTGTGTTTGTGTGCAAAAGAGAGTCGATGCTATGGTTTTCAGCGTCATCACCCACTGACTGTGCATGACTGCGGATGAAATCGTAGATGCCACCTAAGTGTTCTTTCACCTGGCCACCACCGAACTCGTAAACCTTGCTCACCAGGCCGTCGAGGAAGTCGCGGTCGTGGCTCACCAGTATCACCGTGCCATCGAAAGCCTGTATGGCCTCTTTCAAAACATCCTTTGATGGCATGTCCAAATGGTTTGTAGGCTCGTCAAGAATGAGCAGGTTGACGGGTTGCAAGAGCAAACGTATCATCGCCAACCGACTGCGTTCGCCACCCGATAGCACCTTAACTTTCTTCTCAGAGGTTTCGCCACCGAACATAAACGCACCCAACAGGTCGTTGATTTTTAGTCGCATGTCACCCGTTGCCACACGGTCAATTGTTTCGTAAATCGTCAGTTCCTCATCCAGCAACTGCGCTTGGTTCTGTGCGAAATAACCTATCTGCACGTTGTGACCCACCTTTAGTGTGCCAGTATACGGAATCTCACCCATGATACATTTGACCAAAGTAGATTTACCTTCGCCATTTTTACCGACAAAGGCAACCTTTTCCCCTCGTTTAAGGGTGAAAGTAACGTCTTTGAACACCGTATGAGAGCCATAATCTTTGCGAAGTTCATCACAAATAATAGGGTAATCGCCACTTCGAAGGCATGGAGGAAACTTCAAGTGCATGCGTTTGTTATCCACCTCATCAACCTCAATGGGTTCTATCTTTTCCAGTTGACGGATGCGTTGTTGTACCTGAATGGCCTTGGTTGCTTGATAACGAAAACGCTCGATGAAGGCTTTTGTGTCGGCTATCTCTTTTTGTTGGTTTTCATAGGCACGCAGTTGTTGCTCTCTTCGCTCAGCCCGCAACACGACATATTGATCGTATTTTACTTTATAGTCTTCGATATGGCCACAAGTAATCTCTATCGTACGGTTGGTTACATTATTGATGAAAGCGCGGTCGTGACTGACCAGCACCACCGCTTTGGCTGATTGAGCGAGAAATTGTTCCAGCCATTGTATTGACTCGATGTCGAGATGGTTGGTGGGTTCGTCCAGCAACAGCACGTCAGGGCGACGCAACAAGATCTTCGCCAGCTCGATTCGCATGCGCCAACCACCAGAGAACTCGGACGTAGGACGGTCAAAATCTTCCTGAGTAAAGCCCAGTCCGGTAAGTGTTCGCTCCATTTCGGCCTCATAGTTCTCGCCGCCCATCATCAAATAGCGATCATGTTCCTGCGTAAACTTCTCGACCAGTTCCATGTACGACGCACTCTCATAGTCGGTACGGTTGCCCAATTCGTTCTGCATGTGCTCCAGGTGTTCCTTCATACGCATGCTGTCAGAAAAAGCCTTGCGTGTTTCTTCCTTGACAGTTGTGTCGTCGGCTATCTTCATCACCTGCGGAAGATAACCAATGGTGGTGTCATTAGGAACCGAAACGACACCCGCAGTAGGTTTCTGTTG
This sequence comes from uncultured Prevotella sp., assembly GCA_902488665.1. GTDB lineage: Bacteria > Bacteroidota > Bacteroidia > Bacteroidales > Bacteroidaceae > Prevotella. The sequence goes on from CABTXD010000030.1 coordinate 5,865, forward strand.
GCCATTGAGAATCTTGAGTAAGGTAGATTTACCAGCCCCGTTCTTGCCCACCAATGCTATTCTATCACGTTCATTGATGACAAAACTCACGTTGCGGAACAAGGGTTTCACACCAAATTCTACCTTCAAACCTTCTACTGATACCATGAAAATCTCGTTAAATTTAGTCGCTAAGTTATATCATCCTCCTTCAACGCTGTACTTCTTAACAGCACAATCACGCTTGCTTTGTTTCCTTCTGTTTACGCTTACGAAACTCGTTGAAGCATACTAAGATAATCAATACCACCAACAAAGCAAAGGAAATATATGCGATGGTCTCCGTACGATTGACGGATTTAGGGAAGAAACTCAACACCACCGTGTGTTTACCGGGTTTCACCTGGATAGCACGAAGTATGTAATTAACCCGACCCACCGGCACTTCCTCGCCATCAACCGTGGCCGTCCATTCCGGATAATAAATCTCAGAGAACACCACTACTCCCCCTTTGCTCGACTCTACCTGGTAGGTTAGTTGATTGGGCTCATACTTCTGTAGCGTTACTACCGATGAATGGTCTTGCGTAACGGCCTCGCCAAGTTGTTGTTTGAACTTCTTATCAGCAACAGCCTCATTGCGAAGATTCATCTTTCCGATGCGTTCAATTTCCTGATTGGCATTATCCACATACGCCAATTTATCCACAAACCACGCATTGCCAAAGGCGTATGGATTTTTGAGCGGTACGGTTTGTCCACCCTGCAATGGCATGATGAAGAACTTAGTGTTGAGCATATTCAGCACAGGCGAAATGCTATCGCCATTCAATTGCGTCATGTCGCCCTGCGCATCCATAATTCCTTTCATCAGGTTTTGCATTTCAGGAGCGATATAAGCCTCTATCATTTCCTGATAACGACGCAACTTCGCAGGATGATAGCCACCAATGCTCTTGTGGAAATAACTGGTTTCATTCTCGTTAAACGTACTCGTTGAGAGATTCAACACACGATAGTCGAGTTCTTTGGTCTGTAGAATTTGCTTGTCGGTAGGTGTCATTTCGATGGGATTTTCACGCACGCTCTTCTCAACAAACATATTGTCGTACAAATAACGCTTATTAACAGCCCACATATCTACCAAGCACAGCAGGGTAAGCCCACCGATGAGCCATGCTGTACGTATTTTCCTTGCCTTGTAAAGTAATAAAAGCAAGGTGCCAATGAGGATGATCACAAACGAACGCCAGCAGTCAGTTGTGAAGATAGCTTGCCGCATGACACGAAGATTTGTCAACAGTGCACCCTGATATTCGGAAGGAATATTCTTCATAGCCTCCAACTCTGCCGTGGAAACATAGTCGGAGAAGAACACTGAAGGCATCAGGGCGAACAGCAAACAGAACCCAGCCGTGAGGCCAAAGCTGACATATACATATTTTAAACGTTTGTTCAATAGTTCGGGTTCGTCAATGATTTTCTTCAAAGCCATCACGGCCAACAGCGGAATGGTAAACTCTGCGATAACCAATATCGACGCTACGGTTCGGAATTTGGCATACATGGGCACGTAATCGATAAAGAAATTGGTAAGCGGCATGAAGTTCTTTCCCCATGACAGCATGACGGATAAGACGGTAGCTGCCAACAAAGCCCACTTCATAGGCCCTTTCACAATGAACAGCGCCAAGATGAAGAGCATCATGACAAATGCACCAACATACACAGGACCGCTGGTTCCGGGTTGTTCACCCCAGTATTGGCCTATCTGTTGATAGATTTCCACGAACTGTGAATCAGCCTTTTTCATGGCAGTTTCGTTCATTGAGAGCGGAACAGACGCACCTCCTTTTGCATTAGGTATGAGCAGCGTCCACGTTTCACCAATGCCATAACTCCACTGGGTGATGTAGTCGCGCTCCAGTCCACTATTGGTTTGGTTGGCCGAGTTGGGCTTCACCAGTTCGCTCTTACCACGCATCGACTCTTGACTGTATTCCCATGTATGATACAGATTGCTCAGGTTGATGCAGATACCGATGGCAGCAGCGGCGATACACACGGCTGTTGCCTTACCAAATCGTGCCAACTGCTTTTCTTTCACGGCCTGAACCAAGAAGGCGATAACCATGAAGAAGATGATGAACAGATAATAATAGGTCATCTGCACATGATTGGCCTTCACCTCAAAGGCGGTAAACAAGGCCGTCAGGATGAACCCCCAGAGATATTTTCCTCTATAACTAAGCACAATGCCAGCAATCATTGGCGGCAGATAAGCCAAGGCCATCACTTTCCAAATGTGTCCGGCAGCAATGATAATGAAGAAATAACTGGAGAATGCCCAAATGACAGAACCCAAGACCGCCAGCTCCTTGCGGAAATCAAAAGCACGCAACAGGATGTAGAAGCCCAACAAATAGGCAAACACATACCACACATTTTCGGGCAACCACAGGTGGTAAGCGTTCATCACCTTGCTCAATGTGTCGGTACTTTTGTACGACGGAGCCGTTTGATAGGTGGGCATCCCTCCGAACACCGAATTGGTCCATCGTGTTCGTTCACCCGTTCGTTGATAATATTCTGTTTGTTCATGCCCAAGACCCTTTCCTGCCGAAGCATCATGCTGGAACAGAATACGCCCTTCCAGACTGGCTGGAACGAAGTAAGCGAATGAAATCAAGACGAACAAGACGATGGCGGCGACATCCAACCCATATTTCTTCAAAGCTTCCATGAATAGCTGTTTAATGTTAAGATTTAGGCACAAAGATAGCAAAACTTTACCGTTTACACCTGCCTGTGCAACCATTTTTTGCTACCTTTGCAGGTAAATAGCAAACAACAGTCATGAAAATAGGTATCATCGTGGCCATGGAGAAAGAGTTCACGCAACTCAAATCCTTGCTCGAAGACATGCAGACACAACAGCATCGGCATCTGTCTGTTATCACGGGACGTATTGGACAACACGAAATCGTGATGCAACAATGTGGCATTGGAAAGGTAAATGCTGCCATTGGTGCGGTGGAATTGATAAACCATCATCACCCCGATTTGGTGATATCATCAGGATGTGCTGGTGGTGCAGATGTGTCTTTAAGTCCTACCGACGTGGTTGTAAGCACACAATGTTGTTATCACGACGCCTATTGTGGTAAAGAGTGCGAAGCAGGTCAAATCATGGGAATGCCCGCAAGTTATGCCTCTCCTACCGAATTGGTGCGTAAGGCGTGCGCCATCAACTGCGGAACTAATATTCGTAGCGGTCTCATTGTGAGTGGCGATTGGTTTGTTGACAGCAAAGAGAAGATGCAACAAATACTTTCCACTTTTCCCACAGCCATGGCTGTTGACATGGAAAGTTGTGCCATTGCCCAAACCTGTTACCTTTATCACACGCCGTTCATCTCCTTCCGAGTAATCAGTGATGTTCCTTTAAAGGATACAAATGCGGCACAGTATTATGATTTTTGGGAGCGATTGGCCAATCAGTCGTTCCATGTTACTAAAGAGTTTATACAGATAGTGGGATAGTTTACAAGTTTACGAGTTGACAAGTTCACGAGTTGATAGCTTTCACTATTGGCGAATCAACCATAAAACCCATAAACAAAGAAAAGCCATCAACTCGTCAACTTGTAAACTAATAACTCGTCAACTAACAACTTACAAACTAAAAAACTCACAAACTTAAAAACTTAAAAATGAACAAGATTCCCTCATTCACCATCAACCACAACAAATTGTTGCGTGGTATTTATGTAAGTAGGCAAGACATTGTCGGCTCTGAAGTCATCACCACTTTCGACATTCGCATGAAAGAGCCTAACCGCGAACCCGTGTTACACATCGGTGCCTTGCACACCATCGAGCATTTGGCCGCCACCTATCTGCGCAATGACGCCCAGTGGAAAGACAAAATCGTTTACTGGGGACCCATGGGATGCCTCACTGGCAACTACCTTATCATACATGGCGACCTGAAAAGCAGCGACATCGTCGACTTGATGATACGCACCTTCAGCTTCATTGCCAACTATGAGGGTGAGATTCCCGGTGCACAACCCAAGGATTGTGGCAACTACCTGTTGCACGACTTACCCATGGCAAAACTTGAATCACGCAAATTCCTTGAAGAAGTATTGCAGAAGATTGAAGACAAGAACCTTGTTTATCCAGAATAATTTCCTACAACATTATAAAATATCCTCTTTCTTATAAATCTCTTTCTGACTTTATATCAGGCCAGAGAAGTCTGCCTGTAAAACGAACGAAAGATAATTTAGCTATCTTGGCAGATAATATAAATTGAAATTGTGATGGTTTGAAAATCTCTAAAGAATAATTTTATATGAAAACTTTTTTTACGTTATTATTAATGCTCAGTTTGTCTTTCGTGGCATTTGCCCAAAAGAAAACATTTCAAGTAGAAACCGGTATTAACTATCCGATAGGATTGGTAAAAGATGGGAACAAAGAAAACCACATAGGTTTTTATATTAATGGAACATATAATTTTCATAACAACCCACTTAGTGCTAAACTTAAAGTCAGCTATGAGAGCTACACGGTAGTGATGAACGAATATACCAATTCACCTTTCAATGGAAGGTCTGTTGTGATTCTGCCTGCCCTGAATTATAATTTCCCACTGTCATCACAGGTAGAATTCTATACGGGAGCGGGTGTTGGCGTTACAATTGATAATATGAATAGAGGAGTTTTTAATGAAGGAAGGAAATGCCATGTCCTATTTTCACCTCAAGTAGGAGTTAATATCATCAAACATTTCAACATATCAGCTCAATACAGTATTACACAAAAGGATTTTTCCCGCTTGATGATAGGCGTTGGATATATCTTTTAGAACATCCAGTCAATAAGAAAACTCCAATAAGTCAGCTACAACTTATTGGAGTTTTCTTTTTGAAGGCCTCTTCATAACGAAATGTGATTCCTTCGTAAGCAGTTAGTAATGGAGGCTTACGTTTTATCTTAACTTCTTCGTCACGGTGCTACCATGAAGGGTTTTCACCCGCACAACCACCACTTGCGTGGCAGGTATGTGCAGCTTCACAGACCGCTGTCCGTGGGCATCGGAGGCGGCAATCAGGGCTCCATTGAGTGCGAACACCTGCACATGCGCCAAATCCTCGCCCTGCACGTCAATCCAGTTACCATTTCGCATCATGCGTAGTGAGCCTTGTGTTGCGTCTATATGCGTGGTCTCGCCTGGATAAACATTGTGGATACTGTTCGTAAACGACACTTCAAAGGGAGCGAAGTTCTCGTTCCACAAGTTACATTCTACTCCATCTACCATACCCATCAACGCCAATCGGTATGTACGGTTGTTGATGACAGGCAAGCTGTCCTTGTTTCTCAGCCATCCCGTAACAAATATTTCATCATCCCCTCCACCCAACAAGTTGTATTGTTTTTGGGCACTACCGCCCAAGGCTATGCGTCGCTGAGTTTTTGTATCAATCAGACAAAGCGTCAATTTGCCGTTGTAGGTGGCTTGAGGGGCGAGCTTCATCACCACTCCTATCTTGAGTAATGGATTGCCACTGAGGTCAACGTTCATGGGAGATATAGACGATCCACTGTTGTCTTGCACCATACCCAAGAGTTTTACGAAAAGCTTGTCGCTGGGCTTAGCAGCCTCCACCTGCAACGTAGACGGCTCGTTGCCATGCACCATACCCACCGTGGCAATGTTGTCGGCATCATATTGCTTGATTACCTCTACCTTCAGTTTGTATTCCTTGGGCTGCAGATGGTCGGGCAAGTGCATGTCCACCCTCACCTCTGTCTCGGCAAACATCTCAAAATCCACCGCCTCTGCAGTTTGTCCTGTAGCAACCACACGATTGTCATCATCCACAAGCGACACCCTCACCGTGCCATCGAAAGGAGTACCCGTGAGTTTGCGTATGCTCAAGCACAGCGTGACTTTGTTTCCGGCAGTACACGGTTTGAGCGTATAGGGATGTGATGCCAATGCAAAAGGAGCCTTGTCACCGGGCTTCTCAAATAGGCGCACATCGTTGCCTTGCACCTGAAAGGCTATGCGTGGTGCCGTTTTCATCTTGCACCATGCTCCGTATGTGGAGTTATCTTTGAGGCTGGCACATACAGCCTGCAAGTAGTAGCGTCCATCGGCAAGGTCTTCAAGATTCACCGTAAACGTGCAAGCATCGTCAATCAACTGTCCCGATTGCAGCACGCCACCGTTATACTTGCCGCGCTCTGCGGTGTATCCGCCGTTGTCGTGCCATGCCGATGGCACCACTTTTACTTGTTCGCCCTGCTCGTTGTACACACCCAAACCAATATCTCCGGCAAACTTTCCGTCGGCTTGGTTCTTAAAGTGGTGATAGCTAACCGTCATGGGTTGCCGTTTGTTGGTGGGCATGCCGCCAACAACGGTCATGTTGCCCTCCGAGTTGAAACACAAGTTGGGGGCATCGTCAGCAAGTTCGGCATCAATAGGTGCGCTTTCAGGCTTATTGGGATGCACCAAGACTATCTGCACCTGCTTGTTAAAGGAGAGAGGCTTTCCGCCAAACTCCTGTCCTGTAGTGGAAAGGTTCAGTGCAGTAACGGAAAAGTAGCCGTCGCCACCGCCTCCCCAGCCAAAATTCATGTGAAACAGGTTGTCCTTATCCACACCGTCTACCACCCATGCGTGTCCGCTACCGCCCGACTTCACGCTGCCGCTGATGTACACAGGGAAGCCGTTTTCTATCTCCTTGCGCAATATTTGGGTGAAAGCAGCTGCACCCTCATCAGACTTGTTGAGCATGGAGGTTGAATAATTGAAGTACGTTTTCAGTGCCTTGGCAGCCATGAAAGTTTGTGCACCGCTGGATGTGGGGCTGTACTGCATGTTCACCGACACACCCACATCACGCATGAGCAGCGCCACAGCGTCGCAAGCCTCCGCATCGGCAAGTGCCATGAGTGTGTTGTATTTGGGCAACATCTTATCCCATGGGTATACTGATTGACTGAAATCCACGCTCATCGTGCGGTTGTCAGAGCGCACTACATACGAGTACTTGCCTTTTCCACGCTCTGGCCAGCGATGATAATACATGATTTGCGCCACTGCCGTAGCCACGCATCCCGTGTAGTTGTATCCCGTAAGACGACTGTAAGGGTCGTCTTGATTCCATGTCGTTGTGAGCAATGGAGCCACCTCCTTTCGGTTAGGGGGCGTAGCGGTAACGGTAGCTCTTGTGCTGGGTTGCCTTTGTAATTGGTGAAAGGCGTCACGATAGGCACTCAGCAGGAATTTAAGTTCCTCGCTCGCACGCAACGTGTCGAGCGTTCCAGTGTGCGAATAGCCCAACACTTGTCCCATGGCATCATCGCCTGCCACCACAACAAAGCCCCGTCCATGGCGGTCGTTATAAATATAATAAGGTGGTGTACCATGCGAAGCCCTCGTAGCATGGCGTTCCGAAAGGCTCACATTGACATATTTGCGGGCAATACTTATCGACTTGTCCACTGTTACTATCTTGCCCAAGGTGGGAATGCTCACCGTCGTGGCAAGCACAATGCCCCATAAGGTGGGGCTTAACCATCTTTTTATTTTCACTTTTTTAGTCTTGTTTGCTTTTAACTACGAAAGTCTGATACTACGCTACTAACCACACCGACAACACGAAAGGTGCGGTGAGCGTAACAAGCCCCATGTGCAAACCGGCGTATTGCATCAGCAACGAGAGCAACAGGGCAACCAATGCCTTGACGTAGGTACACGAGCCAATGCCAAGAATGTTGGCAACTGCCAAAACCGCAAGAATGGCATTGTAGCCATACATACCGTTGTTAACCGAGGTGGTACTTACGGACGGCACCCACACCACGGCAAGACACAGCGCACAGGCGACAAGCGATTCCACGCCCATCTTGCGCGAATTGACACAAATGGCAAGGAAAAACAACAAGCCCGTGAGCAGGTTGTTGCCCTGAAGCATGATTTGTCCAAAGCTCAGTGAGGCGGCTCTCATCAGCGAGAAACTTTCCGCAGTATCGGCAGCTATCGTTGCGGGCAGCTGTAATTGGGGGAAAATATGACTCAACAGTAGCATCGCCCAGGTGATGAGTACGAAGGGTGCGGTGAGCACAGGGACAAACCGTTGCCGCTCGAACAGTCGCGTCACCAGCGTTGACAGTACACATGCCACTACCATGAGCAGAACCGAACCTGCATGGATGGGCATGAAACTGGGTACGGCGATGCCTACCAGCGCAGCGTTGAAGCCATACAAGCCGTCGCGGATGCGCCCCGCGTCATATCGAAGGGCAACAGCCGTACATGTGCCAATGGCACTTCCAGCCAAGGCAAACAAGCACATGAGGAGGGAGTTGCAAGCAATACCTGCAAGCATCAGTGCGCCCGACAGCGCATTGCCCTGAAACATCACCTGTCCCACACCACGAAGTATACTTTTTATCATCTGCATTGAGTCGTCACTTAGCAACTGTTTTTGTCCGTTTGAGCGAGCAAAATTAAGTAAAAGTTATGATATATGTGTAAAAGAGAACAAATAAACGGAAATTTATAGCACCACGTTTATTAAAGAAAAAGGATTTTTCTAAAAACGCGCAATCGTAAGTAATTGATTTTCAGGAGTATGAGGAGCATTTCTAAACTCAATGACTTTAGCGTCCAAACTCTATGACTTTAACGCCCAAACTCTATGACTTTAACGCCCAAACTCTATGACTTTAGCACCCAAACTCTATGCTATAAAAAAACAACTGATGAGCACCACCAAAAAAGCCTTTTCAGTTTACAATTTAGAGGATAGTGGAGAACGTAATTTTACTCTTAGTTGCGTTTAACTATCAGAGGTCAAACACATAACCAACCGTGAAGGTGAACACCTTGTTTCTCATTCTATCTTGGGTATATTTGTTCATCTTGGTCAGGCCGAAGTTGTATCTTGCATCCAGCACCACATGGCTGTACTCCAACGAAAAGCCCACAGGAATGGAAACGTCGAAGCGCTTTGAGTAGGACAGGTTGTCGTATTTTTCAGTGTAGGCATACAGCAAATGTCCTTTCTCGCCGGTCTGATAATGCGCTTTTCCTTCCTTGTCGACCGTAAATTGCGACAACGTACCTCTACCTTTTGCCGACAAGAGATAGCCCATCTGCACGCCTGCATTGAACGAAAGACCAGGAAGAACCGCCACATGAGCCATCAAGGGAAGCGTGAGATAATCGTATTTCCACTGAACATCATCAGACGTATAGTGTACTTTTGCCTCATCAATCGTTTCTGATGGCGGAAAACGCATACCCTGAACCGAATAGAACACGCCGGCAGAGAACGCCACCTGATCCACCGCTTGATACAGTACGTCCAGTCCACCGATAAATCCTTCGCGGTATTTTGATTTCTGCTCAACTTCATTCTGCTGCCCATCAGGGGACAAACCACCAATGCCAACGTCAAAATTAGAGATATTTGCCAAGTTCACCCCTACCTTGGGAATCAGTGACCACGTCCCAACACTGCGTTGAGCCATGGTAAATGTGTAGGCCATCAGCAGGGCCATAGACAGCAATAACTTCTTCATGATGTTTATTTTTTCTATATAAACGGACAAAGGGTGTGATTTATTACAAAAGAAGATGAAAAACTGAATCTCGTTAAAAGTATCAAAAAAATCGTTGGTGCAATTCCCACGCTGTAAAGAATTGCACCAACGGATAGCTTGCCTGTATACGAATTCACACCCAACGGGCTGACTTATGCCAGGCACTGTGCTGAAAAAGGGTGAATCAGCAAGGAAGTATCGAGCGCAGTCAACGCCCTATTTTTCCGCATCCAATGAGGGTGGAGCCACCTTTTTATCGGCTCCCCAGGATTTATTGGGATGCTTACCCATTTCCAAGATCAAGGTACCACCGTTTTTGATGTCATCGTGTGAGAACCAAGGCTTGTTCCACGCTTTGCCATTGAGGGTGGCTTGCTGAATGTATTTGTTCTCATCAGAGCAGTTGTTGGCGATGATATGGAAGATTTTTCCATTGCCCAACCGCACCTGAATGTCGCTGAACAGAGGGCTGCCAATGTTATAAGCGGGGAAACCGGGTGTCACTGGATAGAAACCAACGCTGGAGAAAACGACGAAAGAGGTCAACCCTCCCCCATCTTCATCACCGGGAACACCCATCAAATCGTTACGGAACCAAGTGTTCAAGACTTGCCGTACCCGCTTTTGAGTCTTCCATGGAGTGCCCGCATAGTTGTACAAATAAGGAATATGCAGCGAGGGTTCGTTGGCCATGGTAAACTGTCCGATGTTTCCGGTCTGGTCTGGAAGTTGGGTGTAGAACTCCCGTTTGCCTCTTCCCATTGGCTCAATAAACGTTTGATCCAGATTCTTGACAAATTGTTCGCGCCCACCCATGAGGTTAATCAGGTCGGCAACGTTGTGCTGAACATCCCAACGATAAGTCCAACCATTGTTCTCATCGTAGGCATCGCGGGCACCAATGCCACCCGAGAAGCGGTAATCAAAGGGCTGAAGGAAATTGCCTTCCTTGTCTTTGGGATGAAAAAAGCTGGTTTCATGATTGAAAAGAGTACGGTAATTACGTCCTCTACGCTCATAATAGGATGCTTCTTTGTTTTTATTCAGATACCTGGTAATGCGCGACAGACACCATTCGTCGTATGCCGTGCCAAGCGTTACGGCCACAGGTTGGCGCTTTTCAAAGTCAGACACATTGGGATCGGTTTCCTTCTCGCCTTCTCTGAGAGCAGGAATGTAGCCATGCTGCTTGTAAAAATCATCAATCCAGCCTGCCGGGTTGCCCGACCATGGAGCTAAAGTCTTTTCTTCGAGTGCCTTACGAGAATACTCATAGCCACGTTTGGCATCCACTTTCAATCCTTTGTACAGCGCGTCGGCCACCATGGCGATGCCATGATTGGAGTTCATTCGACGTGAGTCGCCTGTCACTTCGGGAAAGGTAGGCATCCATAGCGTGCCCATCTGTTCGGCCATTCGCAGGTAAGATTCGATGATGTGTTCTTCTTTTTGGGGTTGAATGAGTGCTCGAAGCGGGTGAGCGGCACGATAGGTGTCCCAAATCCAGTCGTCGGTATAAAACGGTATTCCACCATCATCATGCACAGCACCATCGTAGGCACTCCAGTATTTACCATCTTCACTATAACAGATAGGACGTTCAAAAGTACGATAATAGGAGGTGTAAAGCACTGTTTTCTGGTCTTCAGAACCTCCTTTGACCTGAATATTGGCCAGCGCATCATTCCATATCCGACGACCTTTTGCTGTCACGACATCGACATCAAAATGCTGGATTTCTCGTTGCAGATTCTTCTTAGCCTGCTCTTCACTGATGAACGATACGCCATAACGTAATCGTACCTGCGGCGTTCCATCGGCATAGCGTAATGCAATGCAGGCATTTCGGCCTTCAACCGATGCCTTGGACGCATTGATTGCACCGTTTTCCAAGGCTCCCATCTGCGTGGGATCGCGGTCTACCTCTGCATAAATGTATACTTTTGTCTGGTCTGTGAGTCGCTGGAATCCACTGATGGCGTTTCCGGAACAATGCATCCCACCATCACGCGAATTGATCATGACGTACACGGGCTTGTCTTTTTGCCAGAAATTCAGTTCATAAACCGCACTTTGGTGCGACACCGCGTAGCGAGCTTTCATCTGATTGTCGTCCAACTCGATATCAAAACCATAGGGTGTGAGCTTCTCATGGTCATAATTAAGTGGCACAATGGCCTTGGGTTGCGTGCCTTGATAAGGAGAAATGTTGAATGCTGACCGCTCACGATGATTGGTGACGATGACCGGAAGACCGTTTACCTGTTCCGTTGTATAATCACCTCGCTCGGGATAGACACGCAACATGCTGTTAGGCAACTGCACGGTTGCAAAGGTGGGAACCAGCAAATGACTGATATTGCCAATGTAGGGATTGACATAATCAACCAACTCTTTGTTTTGGGCATGCAGCCCTTGTCCTGCCAAAAGGCCGAACAAGGCACATGCGCAGACTAACTTTTGTTTGATAGGCATAGGTTTTTCTTTATTATTATGAATCTTTCTCTATACTAAATTTGTACTTATACACATGATGACACTTCACTTCGTAAAGCTGAATGTTGTCAGCAAACCATTCCACATCGGTAAGCTTCGGGATCAATCAGAATCATCTGTAGCCCCAAGTGCTGCAAATTAAACTCATTGGGTGTATTAACTGATGCTACAAAGATAGAATAATTAACGAAAATAGGCAAATAAACGAAAAGTAAACACCAAAGTAAAACGCATGCGGAAGATGGCTTCAACAGGCTCTTGCTCACAAACATTTGGCATGGTTAACGGCCGATGATTTCATCTTTTTCGTTATCTTTGTACAACAATCAAACCTATTTGGAATGGAACAATACATCGACACATACGCCTCTCCCTTAGGAATCATCACCATGGGCAGCAATGGCAAGCAGCTTACAGGATTGTGGTTTGAAGGACAGAAGCACTTCGGCGACACGCTATGTGACCGACCTCAACATCATGCACTCCCCATTTTTGACGAGACTCGCATTTGGTTAGACGTTTATTTTCAGGGCAAACGTCCTACCTTCACACCCCCGATTCTGCTGAACGGTACGCCGTTTCGCATAGCAGTATGGCAGCTATTGTTAACCATTCCGTATGGAGAAACCACTACGTACAAGGACATTGCCAGGGAATGGGCCAGGCAACACGGTGTGAAAAGCATGTCGAGCCAGGCGGTGGGCGGTGCCGTTGGGCGCAATCCCATCTCCATCATCATTCCTTGTCATCGGGTTATCGGCACGAACGGAAGCCTCACGGGCTATGCGGGAGGGCTGGACAGAAAGCGGTGGTTGCTGCAATTAGAACAAGAAAACACCGACAGATTCTTCATTCCTCAAGACTAAGAACGAACCATGGGGAACAGAAGGCAGCGAATCACGCTTGATCCGTTAAGTTTACACCCCATTTGTTTTCCAACTCTTTGATGCGTTCTTGCGTCTGGCGGATGAACGATTGGTAGGCATCGCCATCCGGATGGAACGGACGATGCGCCAAGGCGGCCTTCACAGGTTGCCAATCGGCCAAGAAAAGTTTGGTCTCCTGACTGAAAAAGGCATCCGAAAAACGTTCCCACACATACGCCACGGCTTGGTCGGACGGATGCAGCATGTCTTCTTTGTAAAACCGATAATCGCGCAACTCGTCGTTCACAATCTCGTAAGCGGGGAAATAAGTCACCACGCCGGGATAACGCTCTTCCAGCTGGCGGGTAGCCAAAAGCAGCGTAGCCTTGGACAACTGACTGCCATGAAAGCCGTACTTGGCATAACGGATGGGACTGACGGTGAGGATGACGCGCACCTTGTCATTGCGCTTCACCAAACATTCTACCGCTTGAGACAGATAGGCAGCACACTCCTCCACGCTCAATTCCGCTTCACGAAACAAGCGTTGCGGACGCTTTTGGCAGTTATCTACTATCTCGCCCGTTTCTTTCAAGATGTACACATGGTTGGTACCCAGGGTAAACACGGCCACGTTGGGGCTCACATCGGTGCGCTCTACCGTGTGCAGAATGCTGGCCGGATTGTACATCACGCCGTAAGGATTGACGGTGACGCGAAACTTATCTTCCATGAACCGCCGACCCATGCTGTCAGCAAAGCATGAACCGACAAAGAGCATGCGCTCGAATGGCGGGATTTGAAACGAGGGTTGGTCTACCTTAACTATAGTTCTGAATTGCATAAGCTATTGGTTGTGCCTTTCCACACCATCAACACCACAGGGACTGCGATGAAGAGGTAGCGGGAAAAAACGTTAGGATGACAAAAATAATCATTTTTATCAAAAGACACTTGGCGTAACCCATATTTTATTGTAGATTTGCGATATTAATCAAACCCAAGACGAACAATGGCACATTTCATATCTAAAGACACATTCAAACACTGGAAAGAAGGTTTGCAAAGCATTGTGCAGAGATTTCCGCTAACCCTGTTTTTCACCATCGCCTCATGCCTATCGCTGATGTACCTCAATCACGATCTGCACTATGACGGACAGACGAAAGGATTCGAATTCTTCCTCATGTTCTATCCACTCACGGCCACCATTCTGTCTTTGACACTCCACCTGTGGACGGAAGACATGCGTCAACGGCTCAAAGCAAGGGGATGGCAAGGTGGACTACATGCCCTTTGGCTGGCTCTGTGCATCTATTGGGCCACCGAATACGAACTTTCCACAGGACAATGCATCGCCGCCTGCACATGCGTAGGCGCAATGCTCGTGGGCTGGTTCACACTGCCTTTCGCGCAACAAAAGAACGACCGTCCAGCCATTAACTTCCTCATCAGGCTTATGGGAAGTGGCATCATCGCTGCCCTCACATCCCTTGTTCTCTTCTTGGGTATCTTGTTGCTGATACAGTCGTTCAAGTATCTGTTTAACATGGACATAAAGGCAACCCTCTATGGCGATACGGCTAACGTGTGTTTCACGCTGGTGGCCCCACTGTTATTCATGTTCCAGTTGCCGAAAGACGAACAAAAATACAGTCAATACAACTGGCTGCAACATAAGTTTGGCAACGGCATCATCCATTACCTGCTCATTCCGCTGCATTTAGCCTACGTCATCACGCTTTATCTCTACGCTGTAAAGATACTCGTTATCTGGGAATTGCCCAATGGATGGGTGTCTACATTGGTTTCGGTGCTCATGTTGCTCACCGTCATCATTCTGTTCTTGCTCTACCCTATCCACCAGCAAGACCAAGTAAAGCCGGTAGACCGGCTGGCAGTTCGTTACCTTCCCATCATCGTTCTGCCGTTGCTGGTGCTGATGTCGATAGGCATTGGCCGCCGTTTCTCCGACTATGGCGTGACCATACAGCGTCTGTACCTGCTGTTGTTCAACCTTTGGTGCTACGCTGTCTGCATAGGTCTCATCGTCTGTCGGTCGCGTAAGGTGATGTGGGTGGCATGGAGTTTTGTCGCCATCCTGTTGCTGGTGTCGGTATTTCCAGTAAACGTATCAAGTTATACCCACAACCATTTGCAAAAACAGGTACGCGAATTGTTGGCCAAGCACAACATAACCAAGTTTCCGATAAACAGTAAAACATACACAACTTTATTGAAACAGGTAGGATACCAACAAGCGAAAAGCCTTGCGGGTAAGCTGAACTACCTGAACAGCACATACGGTAGCCAGGCCATTGAGGATATCATCAACCCCAGGTATCTCGTCGCCGACTATCAAGTAGAAGAGATGTACGGGCAGTCAATGGCAGGTACCTCTTCAACATCCATACCCGAGAACAGGCTCATCAGCGACGAACACGAAGAAATAACCCTGTTGCCCATTCCGCCGGGTTACCGTTATTTTAAGAACGTCAATCAATATTCTCAGCGGGTAGAAGCTAAAATTGAGGGCGACAAGCTACTTGTGACCATGAAATATCAACTGAATGGGAAAACCTTGACGGACCACTACCAAATGAGTTTGGCGGAGATTGAACGAAAGGTCAATGGCAAAGAGAAGTTCTGCATAACTGCCACTGGCAAACAAACACAATTTGTCATCACTTACCTGTACCTCTTGTATGGCGAAGACTTCATCAACATGAAATGCCAGGGTACGCTCTTCGTGAAATAGCGCACGGCAGTGGGCATGGAATGTGCGTCATCAAGCCCGCTTCACAGATGCTTCCACGGGTGTGAGTGGCGCATCATGTTGGTGGTTGAGGGTGCACCATCGGCTGGTAGCCCGTCTTGATACGGAAATAAAAACGGGAACTTGCTGCGAGGTTTAGCCGTTGGGATTTATCCCAAAGCTATTCCTCGCAGCAAGTTCCCGTTAAGGTTTACACCTTATTATGCTAAAATGTGACCAGTCTTGAGCCGTCTTCCTGCTCTGCAATGGTCACCTTGACGGCATCTTTAGGCAGCAACTCTTCCACCAACTCTGGCCACTCGAGGAAGCAGAGACGATGACTGTAAAAATAGTCTTCATAGCCCATGTCGTACACCTCTTCGAGTTTTTTAATGCGATAGAAGTCGAAATGATAGATGGAGTCTTGCAACTTATTGGAATAATACTCATTGACGATGGCGAAAGTGGGTGAGGTAATGACATCCTCCACGTCCAAACATTCGCAAATGGCCTTGATAAAAGTGGTTTTACCAGCTCCCATTTTTCCGTAGAAAGCAAACACGTTGCCCTTACCCATGTTGTCTATGAACTGCTGGGCAGCCTCTTTTATGCAATCTAATGATTTGATTTTAATTTCCATTTCTTTATTTTATTAGTTTCTATGACCTATATTGCTTGCTCGTTTTATCGTTTTCTGGGCGTGAGTGTAATCAGCGGAATGAGCATTTCCTCCATGCTGATGCCCCCATGTTGGAAGGTGTCCTTGTAGTAGGATACGTAATAATTATAATTGTTGGGATAGGCAAAGAAGGTGTCGCCCGTGGCAAAAACGTAGCTGGTACTGATGTTGGGCGAGGGCAACTGTGCGCTTCGAGGATCTTTAATGGTAAAGACTTCCTTGGCACTGTAACTCAAATTCTTGCCCAGCTTGTACCTTAGGTTGGTGTTGGTGTTGCGGTCGCCGATAATCTTGATGGGCTTTGAGGCGCGAATACTGCCGTGGTCGGTGGTCAACACCACTTTATAATCGCTCTGTGCGAGCAATTTCATCAACTCTGCCATCATGGAATGTCGGAACCAGCTCTTGGTGATACTGCGATAAGCCGACTCGTTGTTGGCTAACTCGCGCACCATCTTGGACTCGGTTCGGGCATGTGAAAGCATGTCTATAAAGTTGACCACCAACACATTTAAGTCGTTCTTCTTAAGTTCATGCAGCTTGTCGAAAAACTTTTCTGCCCCACTCGAATCGTTCACCTTATTATATGAGAAGCTGTGATGACGACGGTAGCGCTCGATTTGTGTCTGTATGAGCGGCTCTTCATTGAGGTTTTTGCCCTCCTCCTCGTCTTCATCAACCCACAGATGAGGAAACATTTCGGCTATTTTGTTGGGCATCAGTCCACTGAAGATGGCGTTTCGGGCATACTGTGTGGCCGTAGGCAAAATGCTCACATATATGTCTTCCTGCATGTCGAACAGGTCGCCAATCTCCTTGGAGATGACCCGCCACTGGTCATAACGAAAGTTGTCGATGACAATGAGAAACACTTTCTCGCCAGCATCGAGCAATGGAAAAATCTTGTTCTTAAACAAATCGGGACTCATCATGGGCCTGCTGGTCTGAGAAGGCGCTACCCACTCGAGATAATGCTGCTTGATGTATTTGGCAAATCCGAGGTCGGCCTCTTCTTTCTGCATTTGCAACATCTCTGTCATGCTGCTGTCTGTCGAACTCAGTTCCAGCTCCCAATGAACCAATCGCTTGTAGATATCCATCCAATCGCCCAGTGATCGGCAATTCATAATTTGCATGGAGATGTCTTGAAAACTCTGTTGATAGCCCGACTGCGTCACCTCCGTTACAATTTCTTTGCGGTGGATGTTCTTTTTAAGCGCCAGCAAAATCTGGTTGGGGTTCACGGGTTTGATGAGATAGTCGGCTATTTTTGAACCAATGGCCTGATCCATAATGTTTTCTTCCTCACTCTTAGTCACCATCACGACAGGTGTTGCCGGACTGATTTCCTTGATGCGCTGCAAGGTTTCCAATCCGGTGAGACCCGGCATCATTTCATCCAAAAGCACCAAGTCGAAGGTGTGCTGGCGACATTGGTCGATGGCGTCCGACCCATTGCTCACCGTCACCACCTGATATCCTTTTTTTTCGAGGAAGATGATGTGTGCGCGAAGCAGTTCAATCTCATCATCTACCCATAACAATAGTCCATTGCTCATACTTAAAATCCTTCTAAATCATAATATTCATCACCTAAGTCGATGACCTTTGGTTCAGCTTTTTTCTTTGCCTTGTCATCCTTGGAAGCCGGTTTGGCGGGTGTTTTCTGATTGTTCTTTTGAGACTTTTCCTTTGGAGTGTTCTCAAAATAAATAATTGTTTCACCTGGACGTTGCGGCTGTGGCTTATTGGGAACCGTCTTAGGTTGCGTTTTCGTTTGCGGCTTCACGGCTGGTGTCTTGGCGTTAGGCACCTTTAAAGGTTGCTCACGGGGAGTGGTTTGTTGTTTTTTAGGCTGGTCGGCAGGCAGCTGAAGAATGGTTTCGCGCTGAGGAACAGTCTTGTCTTGCGCCTTTGGCAAGGGTGTTTCAGTAGGAATCACCGTGCCACCCTGTTCGTTTTGCTTCGTATCATCCTCTTGCGGAACAACGATGGTTCCACGATCTATCGGCTCGATTTCGAGGCCATTGTCTATAAAGGTGCCATCATCCAGCAAGTGGTCTATCTCTTCTACCGATGGTTTGCGCTGCGGTTCGGTAGGTACCTCAGCCGGTTCTGTAAGCAGCTGGAACGTACTAATCTTCAAAGGTGCAAAGTGCTTGTTATAATATCGGTCATAATCATCATAGCTGAATGTGGTGCCCAGCAATTGAAGATTGGCATCGCTGATGACAAACGAACGCGCCTTACCCACGAGAGAAGTGAGGTTGTTTTGCCGATGGAACGCACGAGCATACTGCAAAGCCTCGTCAAAATTACGGAAGCCGGCTATCTTCATCAAGTGCAAACCTGCATCTTCATCAATGGTAACATCAAAATTGCGTACCACATAACGGGTAAAATTGTACTTGGCCACCTGGTAGAGCAATTGATTCTCTTGAACCGAATCAGGATGATAGACGAGCATGAACGTGAACTCCGTGTTTCGTTCGTTACTGAACTGACGGGCTGCAATAGAGTCACTATCACTCAACACCGCAGAACGCCGCGACCACACCTCGCCCATGTCAAACTTACCACCATGCAATCGTCTGCCAGCCTGTACACCATTGATAATCATGCCAGCCATGTTGCTAAGGCTGCTCTCGGGTAATTGTTCCACCAGCTTCCGCATATCTGCCAAGCAACCATCAACATCACCATTGTTCAACTTACTTAAACCTCCGATGAAAAGGAATTTGTCACGGTTGGCACCCAATGGGAAGCGGGTTGATGAAAGATGTGTATTGCTGCGCACCTCATCATAGCGATCAGCCTTAAACGCATTGTAGGTGGCCGCATAGAGGGAATCCTCAAGCTGTACACCAAACTGTGCATTCTCACGGAAATGAGGGTCGGTGAGAAGAACGGTCCACTCACTTTTCGGATGTTGCGCCTTGAGCAGCTGTATGTAGCGAGCGGCAACACCCGACTGCCCCAGCCTTGAGTACAACAGGAACAGGTGATAATAAGCTTCGTCTATATGCTCGTAGGATGGATAGCCGTCAACCAGCCGCCGCAGAGCTTTCTCACTCAACTTCAAATTGTCCAGTTTATCCTTAAAGATGACACCCGAATGAAATAATCCATCCATGATTTGGAGATTACTGGCCGCCACTTGTTCGGCAGTAAACGGTATCTGCGCCAAATAGTAGGCACGCTTGTGCGGGTCGTTCTGGGCACTATCGGGGACCTGACTGAGTGAATCTGTCACCGCTTCTGCTTGTTGTAGGGAATCGAGTTGTGATTCTGTCATCTGGTTGGTATCGTCAAACGACACCACCGTTTTATTAGTTCGTTGCCAATTGTCAACGTTTTCACGTTTTCCCCACAATCTTTCAAAAGCGGTCTTGCCTTGGTTAACAGCCATCTGGTTATAAAAATACCATTGGCCGTCACCTTGCTTTTGAGGGACTGGCGTGGGTGGTCGGTAAGGAGTGTTTCGTTGGTTGTCGAAATAACTGTCATCCCCTCCAGCCATCGAGTTTTGACCATTCTGCTCAGCCAGGCGATCAGCCTCTTCTTTTTCTTTCTTTTTCAACGCATCAATAACACGGTCGATGGCTGCGTAAAGTTTTGGTTTCGGCAGTTTGGCCAGCGCTTGTAGGGAATCTTGCAACGCAACAGCATCGGTGTAAGGCACCAGTTCGTCAAGAACTTTCGAGCGATAAGACAGCTCTTCATAATCTTCACGCTCTTTATCCAACAATCCTATCGCTTCGCCATAACACCGTTGAGCGTCGTTATACTTCTCACGTTCCCAATAAAGGTCACCAAGTTTCAGCAGTAACACACCTTTTTCAATGCCGCTGCGGGTTGCACCTTTGTTCCCTTTCTCATACGCATCGATAGCTTGGAGTGTATCTTTCTTGGCCAAATAAATATTACCAATGGCATAATAAACCTGATCCAGGTAGTCCTTATTGTTCTCGTTGACCGCCATTCGACGGAGTTTGGCAATCATTTTCTTGGCTTGTGTACCAGCCATCACCTCGGTCATGGCAACACGAGCGTTGAACTCAACCTCGTAAGGCGGATGCTGTCTGAGTACTCGCTGGTATGACTTGTAAGCCTGTTCCTTGTTTCCAACGGCCTCATAGAGCTGCCCTAACAGAAACCACTGGCGAGCTTTCTGCTTGCAACGCATCTCGTGTTTGATGACTTTGCGAAGGTAAGGAATGGCTTTATCGTACTCCTTCGTGTGTAGATAATAGTCGGCATAGGTATAATCCCATTCTTTTTGCGCCTGCCAGTGAATGGAATCGCGCTGCATGTTGCGAATGACGTCTTCGGCATCGTACAGCCAATCTTGCTCAATATAGCTTTTGGCAAGCCAAGCACGTGCACGACCATAGATGGAAGGTTGCGTCTGATACAGCCGACTCATGTATGAAAAGGTTGATGCAGCCTCATCAAAAGCACCCGAATGGAATTGGGAACGACCCATGAGCATCCACGCTTTCCATAAGAAAGGATTGTATTCTTTCCGACTCAACCACTCACGATCTTTCTCAGTCTTTCGCTTTCCTGGATTCCACTCAGGCCTACGCTTGATGCTATGCAACTTGATTGCCTTCTGAGATTTCTCGATGGCGCGGTCAAAGTTAGCCTTACCAAGCTCACGGCTCTTCTTGTTTCCAACAGGATAGAGAGGAAGTATTTCGGTAAAGTTGTCTCGATGCCCATTCTCTTTCTCCAATGAGCCATCAATATAGGCTACCGAACCATTGTAATAGATGTTATACCGAGCAGTAAACGAATGCCACCATCTACTCTTGGCAGTGTTTTTCTGCGTAGAGCAACCTACCAATGACAACAGTAAAGCTATCAACGGCACGGCTAAAGTGATATTTTTAAGATGGTGAGACCTCACGTTGGTTAAACTTGAATATAAGGACTTTTATTGCCTTTAACAAGGCATAAATGATGATACTGACAAAAATGATGGCAGCTCCAGATGGGATGTTCAGCAAATAACCGAATGTCAAGCCTAACAAACAATCCACCCACCCCACCAAAATGCTGTATACGATGATTCGCTTGTAGCTATATGTAAACAGATTGGCTGTCATCTGGGGAATGGTCAACAGACTGATGGCCAAGACAACTCCAACCATAC
Organism: uncultured Prevotella sp.; assembly: GCA_902488665.1. Lineage (GTDB taxonomy): Bacteria > Bacteroidota > Bacteroidia > Bacteroidales > Bacteroidaceae > Prevotella. Next base: position 27,431 of record CABTXD010000030.1, read on the forward strand.
GGAGTGTGGAGACGATGGTCATGGCAATCAATATCATCATCATGTATTCGATAGCTGACACGGGGAGCTTTTGCGAACGGGCAAAACATGCATCGAAGGCTACGCTCAAGGTAGGACGAAAGAGCAATGTGAATATGGTGAGCAACAGCAAAGAAAGCACGGCAAGCAACAACAGATCACCACGGGAAATGGTTAAAATGTTACCAAAGAGAAACGATGGAAGGTCGGGCATGAATCCCGGTGTCAAAAAACAACAGATGATACCCACGCTCATACCGAAGGTCCAGAACAGGGCAATAGCAGAATCTTCACGCGCATCACTACGATGTGACATCCACTGAATGCCGCATGCACTGAAGATGGCGAACAGCATGGCCGACACAATAGGATTGAAACCCAAGAACACCCCCAAGCCAATACCGCCAAAAGACGCATGCGTGATGCCGCCACTGATGAACACCAGTCGGCGCGTCACAATGTAAGTACCGATGAAGCCACACACGATACTCGCCAAAAGTGAACCTAACAGGGCGTTTTGAAAAAAAGTATAATGCAGAATGTTCATAGCTATTGATTGGAAATAAGCATGATGACCTCGTCTTTCAGTTGGTTAGGAAGGTGGATGCCCCGCAATATGAGACTTCTGTTCCAATCCTTCACTTCCTCTTGCTTCATGGAGTACAGCACTTCGGCAAATTCATTGGCCTCCTCATCCGTGAACTGATCGGACGGTTTTCCTTGAAAGCGGTCCAGTTCTTCGTCATCAAAGTATTCGATATCCTTCGTTGCAGCCTCCATCATACACACTTGCTCACACATTTCGTCAACGCCATTGCAGGTGGCACATGAACTGGTTGGCATGTGAACTGGTTCTGTGTCTTCACCATGTTTAGTTGCAAAGATACCAAAAAGTGCAGCCAGCAGGATTAAACCTAATAGGATAAGTATAACTGTCATAATGGCTAAATATGATGAACCGTATTGATTTCCTTTATCTGAAAACCCGCATGACGCATGTCATCCCAAAAATGCGGGTAAGACTTTGACACGACTTCCGGATGATTGATGCGCAAACCGGGGAACTTGATTGCTGCTGGTGCGAAGGCCATGGCCATGCGATGGTCTTCGTATGTATCGATAGGGTCAAAAGTAGGTTCGCATTTTTCACCATCCCAGAAGAGCTCGCTGCCATTTTGATCCTTGATGACATATCCCAACTTGCGCAGCTCTGTCTTCAAAGCCTCAATGCGGTTCGTTTCCTTGATCAGCAAAGAAGACAAGCCCGTAAACAGAAATGGAATGTCTAGTACCGCACAGCATACGGCGAATGTCTGTGCCAAATCAGGCGAATTAATGAAATCGTATTCCAATTTCGGCAGCGTCCTGACATTTCGCGTGATACGAATGCCTCCCGTACGTGGGTCGTCACCATTTTCTACAGTAGTCTTGACGCTGAGCAGGGAGAAAAGATATCGCGCCACAGAATCGCCTTGCTTCGATCCATCGGTAAGACCTTTCAACATGAACGTGTTGTCACGATGACTGGACAAGGCCAGAATTTCATACCAATACGAAGCCGCACTCCAATCACTTTCTATGTAATATTCGTGCGGTTGATAGGGAGTTGGCTTGACGGCAAGCGTGTCAATGTCGCTCCATTCAGCCTCTGCGCCGAACTGTTGCATAACCCATAGCGTCAGGTCGATATAGGAACGCGACGCCAAAGTTCCCGTCAGTTTCAGTTCAAGTCCATCCTTCAACACGGACCCAATCATCAACAAGGCCGAAATGTATTGCGAACTGACATCGCCTGGCATCTCCAGATAACCGCCTTTTAAAGGTTTGCCTTTAATGCGTAGTGGCGGAAAACCTTCTTGTTCGGTATATTCAATATCCGCACCAAAATAGCGTAAAGCATCTACCAACGGCCCAATAGGGCGATGTTTCATCCGCTCTGTTCCCGTGATGACATGTTCTCCTCCACGGACAGCTAAGTAAGCCGTCAGGAATCGCATGGCTGTACCAGCCGCTTTGACATCTATCACTCGCGGCATGTTCTTGAGAGCATCGATGACAACTTGCGTATCATCGCAATCGGAGAGATTCTCGGGACTAATCTTTCCGCCCGAAAGAGCATTGATGATCAATGCCCTGTTGCTCACGCTTTTAGATGCAGGCAACTTGATGGTATGGTTGAAACAGCTGGGTGCCGTGATTTCATATTGTGTCATCTTTACCTTTAGTTAATTGTTTGTATGGGCAGATCTAACACCTCGTCACTCTCCTCCTTGGCAGCTCGGCTGGTTGACCTGTTTTTCTTTGGGCCTGGAATCAACGGACTATAATACAATACCTGACGAATACGATGCTTTTGGTCGGGTGACAAGTAAAAACCAAATCCTATGGCATAGTCCATGATGTTAGTTGATTCAAACTGTTGTCCTTGGCAATTTTCTCTCTTCACCAGTTCTTTAATGTCGATGTTCTTGCTGGGAGCATTCTTCAAATAGTCATTCAACCAGCTGTCATACGCTACTTTATTATAGGAAGGCGTATCCTTGCAATGGTCAGAGTCGTGACAATCATCAACAGCTTCATAACCTCCATGAGCCTTGTTCTCTGAAAACGTGTGATACAGTCCCAAGTAATGACCCAATTCATGCGCCAAGGTCACATTCACATCGGTGGAAACATATTGATATCCTCTACGTCCTTTGTCGTTTAAGACATAGCGGGTGGACTCTGAATTGATGTAGGTGCTGTTGATGGAAGAGCAATAAGCATAATTCAAGTTGCGCTTGGTCAAATGTTTTTGACGAACAGATTCAAGACCAGAGATGGTAGAATCACTCTTCGACACATACGGTAAGTGACTAACGCCCAAAGTCTGTCCATCTTTGTCTTTCGTGAAATGATACAGCATCACGTTGATGTATTCATTGGGATCCCAGATATACTTGACATTCTTTCCCGAATTGTCATTCATAAACTCTTTGGGATTGATGGGATAAGCGCCGGTATATTTCACATATTCCACTCCAGGGGTTACCAGTTTCTTGCCTGATTCATCATATTGTGCCAGAAAAAAATGCACGCGTATGCGCTCACTCTTCCCATAGACACCACCCTGAAACAACTCATTGACGTTCCTCACAATGGCTTGCAAACGTGAAACAGGGACATATTGTGTGGCATCTTCCGCATCCTGGTACAAAACGTGGAAGATGATGGGCAGTCGATAGACATACTCATCATCAATTGCCGTCTGCGTATCGTCATCGTCCTCATCCACTACCTCATTCTGCGTTTTCCGCTCCAGCCCATCATCTTGACTACAAGAAAAAAACGTGAAGCAAAACAACAGAAAAATATATGTATATCGTTGCATGAAAATAATCTCTATTGATTCATGCAAAGTTACTAAAAAAAATGAGTGAAGGCAAACGCTTTTAAACGATATCTACATGAATCCATGTAAATTAAACATTTTAAAACAAAAAAAGGAAACATAAATTTGCAGATATGCCACGAAGTCACTATCTTTGCAGCACTTTTAGAAAATGATCGGGATTTGGCGCAGTTGGTAGCGCACACGTCTGGGGGGCGCGAGGTCGCTGGTTCGAGTCCAGTAATCCCGACATAAAGGTAAAGAGCTGTTAATCATTGATTACAGCTCTTTTTTCTTTTCCGTTTTACTTTCGAAAGCTTTGGTGAAATTGGGGTCAGTCGTAAAACCCAGTTGCAACCCCTCCCTCTCATGCACATAATTTCATAGG
>CABTXD010000031.1:0-31072 GCA_902488665.1 uncultured Prevotella sp.
CATCGAGTTGTTGCATCCCTCGTTATATAATAAGGTGGAAGCCGTGGTTGGCGACGGTGATTCGATGTCTGATGCTGCCAAACTACAATTTCATGACGTGCTGCATGTTGAGCATGAGCAGGCAGACAACGACCTTACCAAGGCTACCCGCTATTGTGTCAGCCGCAACTACAGCCGTATCGCCTATTTGGGAGCAACGGGCAAGCGTGAGGATCATACCATGGGAAACATCTCCCTCTTGCTGCGTTATTTTCAAACCTACGGAGTGCAGCCTGTCATGGTGACCGATTACGGCACGTTTGTACCTTGCCATGGCGATTGCACCTTTGAGTCGTTTGCCAAACAGCAAGTAAGTATTTTTAATATTTCATGCCACCGTATCGAAAATAAGGGCTTGCGTTGGCAATCGTACGCCTATCAAAGTTGGTGGCAAGGTACGCTCAACGAGTCGCTTGCCGATGTTTTTACGCTCTATACCGATGGCCATTACCTGGTCTACCGAACCCATGAAGCAAAATCGGGTACTCAGTAGCCCCGTGTTTCTATTCGGTAACGATTCGCACTTCTGAGCTTACAAGCAATGATACTTGTGTGTGTTAACAAACCTTTTGTTTGTTAAATCGATTCTTTTTATTTGACAAAATAAAATTGCAAAATAGATAAAACAAGCGGATTTTTAAGGATTTCAAAACCTTAAGAGCATCATCTTTTACCATATTCACATACAACAAATCCGCAATCAGCATGCTATTGCCGCCCAATAGGTATGCTTTTACCTCCTAATTGCAATGCTTTACCTGCCCAATATACATCATATAGCAAACCTTTTTTGCATGAAAAAGGGTTATTTCGTTCAAAACACATGTTCTTTTAGTTTGCGTTTTAGGTTAAAAAATCTATAACCTGCTAATAATCAAATTGATAACAAAAACTCTCTCATATTTCATGTATTTCCGTGACATGAACAAGCTGCTTGAAAAAACGTTCGGCATTTGTGTTAAAAAAGACGTTGCAGTAGAAGAAAACTTAACGAAGAAATTTCTGTTTGAACTAAAAAAATGCAAATTATCATTCTTCATTAAAAGAGCTGTGGTTGTAGGCAGCAGTCTTCCGGTTGCTCAACGTTGAACCCATTCAGCCTGTACTTTTGCTGTCTGTACGATAAACATTATAATAATAAATGCATGATTAAATAAAATAACTTATTAAATAACTAGCAAATAATCATTAAATATTTTATAATTAAAAAGACATATAAATATAATTATTTATTTGGTTATTCTTAAATATATATTTACCTTTGCCATGGTTCAATACGAACTGTACTTTTTAACTATTAAACCTAACCTAATGAATCGTAGATCTAACCGACAAATGAAAGAAAAACGATCTTATTTTTTGATACTGGTTTTGTATCTCATCTTTTTGCCTAAATCACTTTTTGGTGGCAATCTGCATCCAGACGTAGTTGTGGCAGGAGGTGGTGCCAGCGGCGTATCTGCTGCTTTGCAATCAGCCCGAATGGGTATGCGTGTACTCGTGGTTGAGGAAAGTACATGGCTGGGTGGTATGTTGACAGGCGCAGGTGTTAGTGCTATCGATGGAAACTTCAATATGCCTGCTGGCATATTTGGTGAATTTAGAAATCGTCTTGCCCAACACTACGGTAGTCTTGAAGCCTTGAACACCGGATGGGTAAGCCGAGTTCTCTTCGAACCCTCGGTAGGCAACCAGGTCTTGAACGACATGGTGGCACAAGAGAAAAATATCGAAGTGTGGAAAGAGAGCAGCATCAGACGCATCAGCAAAAAGCAAGGCGAATGGAACTTGAAGATTAAAAAGCAAGGTAAAAGCGTAATCGTTAAAACACCAATGCTCATTGATGCTACTGAATTAGGAGATGTGGCAGCCAAATGTGGGGTAGCCTATGATGTTGGCATGGATAGTCGCCATGATACGCAGGAGGATATTGCTTTGGAAAAAGGCAACAATGTTATTCAGGACCTTACCTATGTTGCCATCTTGAAGGATTATAAAAAGGATGTTTCCATGCGAAAGCCGAAGGGTTATGACCCTTCAGTCTTTGCCTGTTGCTGCATCAACCCGCTGTGCATATCCAGCAATGAGCCAAAAAGAATGTGGCCGGCTGAAAAGATGATGAGCTATGGACAGCTTCCCAATGGCAAGATTATGCTGAATTGGCCTATCAACGGAAATGACTATTACGTCAATTTGGTGGAAATGTCTGACAAGCAACGCAGAAGAGCTTTGAAAAAAGCGAAAGAACATACCTTGTGTTTTCTTTATTTTATTCAGCATGAATTAGGATTCCGTCATATAGGACTTGCCGACGACGAATATCCCACAGATGATCTTCTGCCTTTCATTCCTTATCATCGTGAATCCAGAAGAATTCATGGAGCGGTTCGGTTTACACTCAATCACATGGTGTCACCTTATAATCAAGCAGCTCCTTTGTACCGAACCAGCATCGCTGTTGGCGACTATCCCGTGGATCATCACCACATGCGTTACAAAGAAAGCCACACGCTGCCCGACATACACTTCTATCCAGTTCCGTCATTTGGGCTGCCGTTAGGAACACTTATTCCACAAGGAGTCGAGGGTTTGATAGTAGCAGAGAAATCCATATCCGTGTCTAATATCGCCAATGGTGCAACACGTTTGCAGCCTGTGGTGATGCAGATTGGTCAGGCAGCTGGTGCATTGGCGGCCCTCTCGCTCAAGAAAAGAACGCCTTTAACAGATGTGTCTGTAAGGGATGTTCAAGATGAGATATTGAAGGCGGGCGGATATTTGCTTCCCTATCTGGATGTTCAGAAACAACATCCTCGATTCATACCTTATCAACACATTGGTTCAACGGGTATTTTGAAAGGGGTTGGCAAAAATGTAGATTGGAAGAATGAAACATGGCTGAGGGCCGACCAACCATTAAAAGGACGCGAACTGGAAGGTATGCGTGACATTTTCCCACGGTGGAAGCAAACGGGTGCCATGTTGACCGACTCGGTTATGACATTGGGGGACGCATTGCGTGTCATTCAAAGTGTAGCTGAGTCAGAGCGAATGCCCATCAAAGCAGAGTGGGAACCACTGTTAACGAAATACAATTTTAAGGCAACAGACAAGGCACACGTCATTACACGAGGTGAAATGGCCGTACTGATAGACCAAATGCTGGATCCCTTTCACTGGAAAGAAGTTGACATACAGGGAAATTTCATGAAGTAATATTTAAATCATATAGCTATGGATATAGATCAATTGAAAGAATTAGCCGACTTGTACAAAAGTGAATTGCTACAGAGAGTGGTTCCTTTTTGGCTTGAGAAGTCACAAGACGAAGAGTATGGTGGGTATTTCACATGCTTGGATCGCAAAGGAAATGTTTTTGACACCGACAAATTTATTTGGTTGCAGTGTCGTGAGGTGTGGTTGTTCGCCATGCTATATAACAAGGTAGAGAAAAACGAGGAATGGTTGAACTGTGCCATCCAAGGAGCAGAGTTTTTAAAAAAGCATGGACATGACGGCCAGTACAACTGGTATTTCTCGCTGGATAGGACAGGCAAACCATTGGTTGAGCCTTACAACATCTTCTCGTACACGTTCGCAGCCATGGCTTTCGGACAGCTAAGTTTGGCTACAGGCAATGACGAATACGCCACCATCGCCAAGAAAACGTTCGATATCATTCTGTCGAAAGTGGACAATCCCAAAGGCAAGTGGAACAAGATACATCCGGGAACACGCAACATGAAAAACTTTGCACTGCCCATGATACTCTGCAACTTGGCCCTGGAGATAGAGCATCTTCTTGACGAAAACTATCTACTCGAGACCATGGAAACGTGCATCCATGAAGTGATGGACGTGTTTTACCGACCAGAGCTTGGCGGCATCATTGTGGAAAACGTGGGTGCTGACGGCAAATTGGTAGACTGCTTCGAGGGCAGACAGGTAACACCGGGGCATGCCATAGAGGCCATGTGGTTTATCATGGACTTGGGCAAACGCCTGAATAGACCCGAACTGATAGAAAAAGCCAAGGACACCGCACTTACCATGTTGGAGTATGGATGGGACAAGGAGTTTGACGGTCTGTACTATTTCATGGATCGTAACGGCTGTCCTCCCCAGCAATTAGAATGGGATCAGAAACTGTGGTGGGTACACATCGAAACCCTTATCTCCATGCTCAAGGGCTATCAGCTCACGGGTGACAAGAGATGTATGGATTGGTTTAAGAAGGTACACGAATATGCATGGACACATTTCAGAGATGACGAGTATGCTGAATGGTACGGATACCTCAACAGGCGCGGCGAAGTGCTGTTGCCATTGAAGGGTGGAAAATGGAAAGGATGTTTCCATGTACCAAGAGGAATGTACCAATGCTGGACCACGTTAGAAGAAATAGTCAAGGCAAGCGATACCAAATAAACCGAACCATGACAAACAGGAGAAACTTTATCAAGCAAATGATGGGTGCCTCATCACTTGTGCTGGGTAGCAAAATTCTGTCTTCCTATACCAAGGTGGACAACGCTTTTGCCCAGCACGAGGACGGTGAAACTTTTGCTACGCCGCACGCCATGAAGGGTATGCCTATTAAAGCTACATTTCTGGATGAGATAAGTTGGGACATTCCGCACCAAAACTGGGGCAAGAAAGAATGGGATCAAGACTTCAAAGCCATGAAAAAGATGGGCATCAACACGGTTGTTCTCATCCGTGCCGGACTGGGAAAGTGGATTGCCGCACCGTTCTCAACTCTCATCGGTAAAGAAGATGTATATTATCCACCAGTTGATTTGGTAGAAATGTTCTTGACACTCGCCGACAAACATCGCATGAATTTCTTCTTCGGCATGTATGATTCCGGCAAGTATTGGCAAGAGGGACTGTTCCAAAAAGAGATAGACCTGAACCTAAGCTTGATAGATGAGGTGTGGTCCAAATATGGCAAGCATCCATCTTTCAAAGGATGGTATCTGTCACAAGAAATCAGTCGTCGAACAAAAAACATGTCACGCATATATGCGGAGGTGGGCAAACACGCCAAAGCCGTGTCGGGTAACCTTACGACCATGGTTTCGCCCTATATTCACGGCGTGAAGACCGACCAAGTGATGAGTGGCGACAAGGCTCTCACCGTGAGAGAACATGAAGAGGAATGGAACGAGATATTGGGTAACGTCAAGGGTGCCGTGGATATCTTGGCATTCCAAGACGGACAGGTAGACTATGGAGAGCTGTACGATTATCTTGTGGTGAACAAAAAATTGGCTGACAGATACGGCATGAAATGCTGGACAAACATCGAATCGTTTGACCGCGACATGCCCATCCGCTTCCTGCCAATCAAATGGGAGAAACTGCTGTTGAAACTTGAGGCCGCGCGGAAAGCCGGAATGGAAAACGCCATTACCTTTGAGTTCTCGCACTTCATGAGTCCCAATTCTGCATATTTGCAAGCTAGTCACTTGTATCATAGATACTGTGAGCATTTTAATATTTAAATTATTCACTAACCTAAAATTCATAATTAATGGAAAAAATTAGATGGTGTATCAGGAGGCTTGTTGTGTCCTTGATCCTAACAGTCACATGTGTGGCAGCAAGCTATGCACAAAATGTGATAACAGGAACAGTCAGCGACACGAACGGTGAGCCTATGGTAGGAGTGTCTATCGTTGTGAAAGGAACGACGAGAGGACAGGTTACTAACATTGATGGACGGTACCAAATCGAGGCTAAAGCTAATGACATATTGACTTTTGCAAGTGTCGGCATGGTATCGCAAGAAGTGAAGGTGGGCAATCGCAAGACGATTGACATTACGATGAAAGAGGATGTTGCCGCTTTAAGCGAGGTCGTAGTAGTGGGCTATGGCACACAAAAACGAGGAAGTATTACGGGCGCTATCTCCACGGTATCTGACAAAGAGATACTCAAGGCACCAACCATGAGTATCAGTAATATTATCGGACCCCGCATTGCGGGTGTGGCAGCCGTGCAATCAAGCGGGCAGCCAGGTAGTGATAACGCTGCGCTCACCATGCGCGGACAAGGGGGTATCATCTACGTTATTGATGGTATACGGCGCACCTCAGCCGACTTTAACGGATTGGACCCGAATGAAATTGAATCGGTGTCTATCTTGAAAGACGCGGCCGCCGTGTCTGTCTATGGTCTTGATGCTAACGGAGCGTTTATCGTAACTACAAAAAAAGGTAGCAAAAACAAGACGTCCATTTCCTACACGGGAGCTTTCGGAATTAGCGAGAACGCACAAAATCAGGTATGGCTTGACGGCCCCGGGTACGCTTATTGGTACAACAAAGCACGCGAATTGCAGGGCGACGCCCCCGTCTTTACAGATGAAATGGTACAAAAGATGCGTGATGGAGTTGACGGTTGGGGCAACACCAACTGGTACAAAAAATTGTTTGGAACAGGAAACCGTATGCACCACAATGTGTCCGCATCGGGTGGAAACGACAAGGTGAAGTTTTTCGCATCGATGGGTTATTTGAAAGAAAACGGCAATATCGACAATTTCGATTATGACCGTCTGAATCTTCGTTCAAACATCGACGCGAAAATAACCGACAACCTTACTTTTACACTGGGCATAGCTGGGCGTATAGAGAAGCGCAACGCACCCAGATACTCTGCCGACCCAAACGATTGGCATAACATTCCACAGCAGATCATCAGGGCTATGCCATACGTTCCGGAAACTATGGAATATCAGGGAAAAACTTATGCTGTGTCTACACCAACTGCATCGTCACCCGTTGCGCCATTGGCATCCATCAATGAGTCAGGATACAGCAAGTCTAATCGCTCGTTTGTCCAGACCAATTTCAGTCTGAAATATGACGCGCCTTGGCTGAAAGGCTTAAGCGTGAAGTTTCAAGGAGCTTATGATGCTAATTTCTATTTCAACAAAGTGCTAAGCAATCCTTTCGAGGTGATGCAGATGAGTCTGCCCACCTCTGCATCCAAGACATTGAATTATTATAAAGCTTTCGATGCCCAAGGAAACAGCGTGTCACTGAGTGAGGCAGCCAGCAGGGGTTACAACTTTACCACACAAACCAGTGTGACATACGACAACAGGTTTGACAAGCACACCGTGGGCGTGTTGTTATTGGCCGAGACGCGCGAAAACAAGAGCAACGCCCTGAGTGCAACCGGTACGGGATTGGACTTCTTGCAGCTTGACGAGCTTAGCAAGATTACCAACTTGACTGGCGACGGCAAAGAAAAGATGCCTACGATAGGTGGTTATAGCGGTTTTACGCGGGTGGCTGGATTTGTCGGCAGGCTCAATTACAACTATGATGACAAGTACTACTTAGAGGCTTCGGCACGTTATGATGGTAGTTATCTTTTTGGTGGTATGAATAACAGATGGGTGTTTTTGCCCAGTTTGTCGTTGGGTTGGCGTATCAATAACGAAAAATGGTTTGACGCCGACTGGGTGAATAACCTGAAACTGCGTGCTGGCGTTGGTAAAACAGGAACAAGTAGCGGATTGAACGCATTTCAATGGCGCAACGCGATGACATTGGTGAAAAACGCATTGGTGCTGGGTGGCGGAAGTCAGTCGATGATGTACGCCAGCGTTTTAGGCAATCCTGACCTGCGGTGGGCACAATGCATGAACTACAACCTTGGTGTAGACGCAACCTTATGGAATGGCCTTTTAGGCATCGAGTTTGACGTGTTCTATAAATATGAGTATGACAAAATTTCGTCTGTCGTGGGTGCGTTCCCACCATCACGAGGTGGATACTATCACAACTCAGCCAATATAAACAAGGCTGATTACAAGGGATTTGAGGTGGCTTTAACCCATCGTAACCACATTGGAAATTTTAATTATGGTGGAAAATTGATATGGTCGTACGCTTATGGTCGTTGGCTGAAATACGCCGGCGACACGGACAATGCTCCAGAATACCAACGCGTCACTGGCAAACAAATTGGTGCCAAATATGGTTTCATGGACGCAGGACTTTTCAAGGATGAGGCAGATATAGCCAATTCACCGACTGTCGTTGGTTATAAAGCACTGCCGGGCTATATAAAATATGTGGACCGGAATGGTGATGGTGTGATAACCGCTGCGCAAGACCAAGGCTATGTAGGTAAAAGCTCAACCCCAACACACACAGGTTCGTTCAACTTGTTTGGCGATTGGAAGGGATTCGACTTTGACTTGCTGTTCTCTTGGGGCTTGGACAATGTTGTGGCCTTAACTGGACAATATAGCGGTTCGGGCATCCAAGACAACACGGCCTATACAAAGCCATTCTACCACGGTGGTAACTCGCCAACTTATTTGGTAGAGAAATCGTGGACACCTGATAACCCCAACGCAGAGTTCCCACGTCTTGAGATTTCAGGTCCGAGCAACAACAACGGCTTCTCTTCCACGTTCTGGTATCGCTCTGGCAACTACATGCGGTTAAAGACAGCGCAAATTGGCTACAACTTCCCCAAACAATGGCTAACTAACATAGGCATTGAGGGTGCAAGACTATATGTGGAGGGTTTCAACCTGTTGACATTCAGCAGTCTGACCAAATACAACATAGACCCTGAGTCTCCTTCTGTAAACAATGGTTACTACCCGCAGCAGAGGACGTATACCATGGGAATAAAACTAACATTCTAAAAGATTTGACAGTATGAAAAATATATGTTTTAACATAGCGGTGGCATTTTGCGCAGTCTTGCCCTTGACATCGTGTAACGACTGGCTGGATGGCGTTACTCAAACAGCGACCGTAAGTGATGAGATTGTTTGGCAAGACGCAAAGCACGTTGATAAAAACGTGAATGCTTTTTATACCGCTTTGCACAGATACGGCCAGTTTGGAGAGACGCAGTTTGGCGGTAGCCTGACAGAAAGCCTTACCGATGCCTTCAAATATGGATCGGTTTCATTGGGCCATCGTGCAGGGCACCCCAATGTTTATGTTACCGACCCATCCGTGGTGACACCCGATGGCTGTCTATATAATGTATGGAGCGAGAGTGCTGCTTACGGAAGTATCAGGCAGATAAACCAGTTTTTAGCCATGCAGAAACAATATTCTAAGTTTTCTGAGGAGCAAAACGCACGCTGGGAGGCTCAGGCTCGCTTCTTCCGCGCATACCTATACTTCCAGTTGGCCAAACGGCATGGTAGCGTAATTATCTATGAAAACTTGCCGGAAAGCAACGACAAAGCACTAAGTTCGGCTGAAGAAACTTGGAAATTTATCGCTGATGATCTTGACTTTGCGGCAGCTAACCTTCCTAAGGAGTGGGCAGACCCCAACGCAAAAGGCAGGGTAACTCAAGGAGCAGCCTACGCCCTGAAGTCACGAGCCATGCTTTACGCAGAACAATGGCAGGCTGCATACGATGCGGCTGACAAGGTAGAGAAGCTCGGGCTGTACGATTTGGCATCCAATTACGCTGACGCATGGAGTGGTAACAACAACGAATGCATATTGGCGTTCAGGTACAACAAGGACAGTGGACCCTACCACAGCTTTGACCAATACTATGTGCCACAGTGCGACGGATACGATTTTGGTGCTACGGGTACACCCACGCAGGAAATGGTGGAGTGCTATGAGACCAAGGACGGTAAAATCGTGGACTGGACTCCATGGCATGAAACAACCAACCAAAAGCCTCCTTACGACCAGCTTGAACCTCGATTTGCCGCAACCATCATATATGCGGGAAGCGAATGGAAGGGACGCAAGATGGATTGCAGCGTAGGAGGTAAGAACGGAGAGTTCATGGCTTATCGTGAGCAAGCCTACTCTTTCGGCAAAACCACCACGGGATATTTTCTTCGTAAACTGCTCGACGAAAAGCTAACGGACATCAAGGGACAACACAGCTCGCAACCATGGGTAGAAATACGCTTTGCCGAGGTGTTGTTGAACAAAGCCGAGGCTGCTTTCAGATTGGGCAAAACCAGTGAGGCACAGACGCTCATGAACCGCGTGCGAGCACGTGTTGGACTGCCTGCGAAAACCTCTACCGGTGACGCTTGGTTTAAGGATTACCGCAACGAGCGTAAGGTGGAATTAGCTTACGAAGGACATCTGTTCTGGGATATGCGCAGGTGGAAACTGGCTCATATTGAGTATAACAACTACCGCTGTCACGGTATGAAGATTACCAACGGCACATACGAGTATGTTGATTGTGACGGTCAAGACCGTAAGTTCTCGTCAAAACTCTACAGGCTGCCTGTTCCTACATCCGAATTGAAGAACAATAAGTTGGCCAAACAGTTTGATGAATGGAAATAACAACCTTTAAGTATTGACAAATATGAAAACCAAAATATTGACATTAGCCTGCAACCTGCTGCTTATTTTTACATGGGTAGGTTGCCAAGAGCCCGAGGAGTTTCACCCTAATATAGAGCGAAACGGCATCACGAATCTCACAGCACGATTTATTGATGACGACAGGGATGAAAACAACTTCACAAGTGAGATAGACTATCAAAACAAAGTGATTACCGTCGTGTTTCCTTATAACTACCCACGGCTGTCTGACAATGTTCTCGACAAATCGTCGCTCAAAAAGATGCGGGTGTTCGCAAGTCTTGAAAACAACGTGTATGTGACACCTAAGCTGTACTTTATGGACCTGACGAAGGAGAACACAATTACCGTGACCGACCAGAACGGCGGGAAGGCAGACTATAAAGTTGTGGCCGAAATAAGAAAAAGCAACGAGTGTGCCATCACTAAGTTTGACCTTCCGAATGCCAACTTAAGTGGTCTTGTGAAGGAAGCAGACAAGGTAATCTCCCTTGTCTCTGCTGACGAGATTGGCAAACAGCTTGCAACGGTGAGCATCTCTCACGGAGCCACCATTTCTCCTGACCCAACAGTCGTAGCTCTTGACTATGACCAGGATCAACAATTCAAGGTTACGGCGCAAGATGGCGTTACCTCGATGGTGTACACGGTGAAAAAAGAAATTCCACAAAAAATCAACAATGGATTGCGCGCCAGCAGTGCACAACTGTTGTGGGTAAAGAAACTTGTGGACATCGGACTAACCCAAAACCACATGACCACCGGTATCGCTGCTCTTAACAACTATGTTGTTGTGAACGAGAGAGGCAATGGACAAGCTGTATATCTCAACGCCAAAACCGGAGAGATAGCTGGCCATATTGACATCAGCGAATTTGCGGGAAGCCTGACAAACATGTATGCCACAGCAGATGATAACGACAATATATTGTTCTGCAACTTCAACAATCAGAAAGATGGAAAGTTCATCATCTGGAGAGTAAAGGGTGTCAAAGGAAAGCCTGAAAAGTATTTAGAATATACCACAAGTGCACAGATGGGACGTAAACTATCTGTTATAGGTAGCTTGGATGGCGATGCTATCATTACGGCACCTATATATGCTACTGCAGGACAATTCGCACGCTGGCAGGTGAAAGCCGGAAAGCTGGTTTCTACCACGCCAGTCATGGTTCAAGCCCAAGGCTTAGGTAACTGGGGTGCTAACGCAGACGTAATATACAGCGATCCAACTGACCCCACAAGTGACTATTTTGCTGCATATTATGCCGCACCAAGGCATGCCTCATTGTTTGACGGCAAAACCAATTCCATCAAGGCCAAGGGACCTGAAATTACATCTAATTGGCTTCAGAATGCGGTAGACTATACCATATTTAACAAAGCACACTACTTCATTTCTAACTCTGTGAACCTTTGGACATGGGGTACAGACGATTGCATCTACTTGTTCGACACTGGTGGTGGCAATTTGGATACGCAGGTGCTTGACTTCTCTTCAAACGGCTTGGATATCAATGGCAAGTACGGAGGCAAGGCATTAGGAAAACAAAACGCAAATGGAACAGGCGATGTCGCACTGAGAGTATCGAACGACGGATACTATCTCTACATCTATTTCATGTTTACCAACGGATATGTTGGTTGCGTGCGCTGCGACTGTTTGGATTTGTAATCTTTCATTCAACCATCTCAATGCTTTGACCATGTCACTGCATTGAGATGGTTTTTACAGTTCACGTTTGATAAAAAACATATCCATCTTGTTGGATGATGAAAAAAGAATCGTAAATTTAATGACAATAATAAAATAATAAAGGACAACGGATGAAGCAACAATATAGTACTATTAGCCTTTTATTACTGACGCTACTGGTTTTTTTAGCATGTGGCTCAAAAGACCCAATAGATTATTGGGGACAAAACAAGCAAAAGGAAGAAAAGGAAAATAACAAAGAAATAGACAAAAAGACCGACAAGCCAAGATATATCTGGATTGACGCAGCAGCGAATTTTCCTGATTTCGCCAATAGCAAAGAGGCCATAACAAGAGATTTGACCCTTGCCAAAGACGCAGGTTTCACGGATATCGTGGTAGACGTTCGACCCACATGCGGTGACGTGTTGTTCAAGACCCCAATGGTAGAACAAGTGAAATATCAATACGCATGGACATTTACAGGCTATACAAAGATAGACCGCACGGCCACGTGGGACTATTTGCAAGCATTTATAGATGCTGCACGAAAATTGGATTTGAAAGTTCACGCAGGCATTAACACGTTTGTGGGAGGAAACACCATGAACAACGGAACGGGCATGGTGTATCGTGACGAGAGCAAAAGGGCATGGACAACACAGATGAGTACAGCTCAGGGTATTGTCAGTATCATGGAAGAGGCTGAGCCTACCAAGTTTCTAAATCCAGCCAATCCGGAAGTGCAAACTTTTCTTTGCAACTTGTTGCGAGATCTTGCGAAATATGACCTTGACGGTATTGTGTTGGATCGAGGCAGATATCTGGATTTGCGCGCTGATTTCTCTGATCTTTCCCGCAAAAAATTTGAAGCGTATATGGGAAGTAAAGTCTCTAATTTCCCGGAAGACATCCTTCCCAAAGGCGCGACAAAGCTATCGGGGAAATCTTCTGATTACACAAAGAAATGGTTGGAGTTTAGGGCCAAAACCATTCGTGACTTTATGGAAAAGGCACGAAACGCTGTCAAGAGGGTCAACTCCAAAATACAATTTGGCGTGTATGTCGGTGGGTGGTACTCCACCTATTATACTGTGGGTGTGAATTGGGGATCCCCTAATTTTAAAACATCTGATTATTATAGATGGGCAACTAAAAACTATCACTCCTTCGGATACGCTGACTTGATGGATCAAATGCTCATTGGTGCTTACGCCTCGCCATTGCTTGTTTATGGCAATACGGAATGGACCATGCAGGGATTCTGTTTACAGGCCATGTCAAAGATAAAAGGTTCTTGCCCCAAAGTAGTGGGAGGACCCGATGTCGGTAATTGGGACACGGCCAACAAAGCCACCCAAGAGCAGGAAAACCAAGCCATTGTGCAATCTGTCAAGGCATGTATGGATGCTTGTAACGGTTATTTTCTGTTCGACATGATTCATCTTAAGAAAGCCAATCAATGGAAATATGCCAAGGAAGGTATAGCTAAAGCCATCGACAAAACAAAGTAATAACATATAATATGCTACTTATGAAAAGAGCCTGTCTCACACTACTCCTATTGTGCACCACCTTACTGACTTTTGCCACGACCAAACCCAAGGTCATGTGGTTGGATTGCTCGGCCAACTTCGAGCGATTCAGCTATCCTGACTCCATCAGGTATTATGTTGGCAAATGCCACGAGGCCGGTATCACACATTTAGTATTGGACATTAAGGATAACACCGGAGAGGTACTTTACGACAGTAAGTACACATCGAGGAAAAGAACGTGGAAGGGATTTACACGTCCTGATTTTGATTTTATCAACACGTTCATCTCCGAAGCTCACAAGCGGGGCATGGTTATCTTTGCTGGTATGAACATCTTCGCTGATGGAAGCAAGGCGCACGGTCAGCCAAGAGGAGCTGTCTTTGGGAAAAATAAAAAATGGCAATCCATCAATTACGTTCCCGGAAAAGGACTCATCCCTGTGACAGACCTAAACGGAAAAACGTCCATGTTTTTAAACCCGGCCTTGAAAGACGTGCAACGACATGAAATCAACATCGTGAAAGAGGTGGTAAAACGCTTCAAGTTTGACGGCATCATGTTGGATCGGGCGCGCTATGATTGCATCGACTCAGACTTTTCGGAAGCATCGCGCACCTTGTTTGAAAAATACATAGGTCAAAAACTAAACAGATATCCAGAAGACATATACGAATGGAAAGCCAACGATAAAGGCTCGTTCGACAGGATTCCCGGACCGTATTATAAGAAATGGATTGAGTGGCGTGCCTCTGTCATCTATGGTTTTATAAAGGATGTCAGAACCGCCATTAAAAAAATAGATTCCCAATGTATGCTGGCCTCTTACACGGGGGCATGGTATCCTACCTATTATGAGGTGGGCGTGAACTGGGCAAGCAACAAGTATGACCCATCAAAGGATTTCCCATGGGCCACGCCTGAGTATAGCCAATATGGCTATGCCGAACTGATAGACTTTTACACCAACGGTAATTATTATAAAAATGTAACCATAGACGATTATTACAAGTCGTCAGGATTGTATAAAAACGAGACCGACAGCGAAGCCTCGTCAGGCGAATACCTCTGCGTGGAAGGCGGTTGCAAATATACAAGGCAGCTGTTGCAGGGTGCCAAGCCATTCTATGGTGGCCTATATGTAGAAGACTACCGGAAAAACCCCTTGCAGTTTCAGAAAGCTGTCCGCATGAACCTCAAAGAGTCTGACGGTGTCATGATATTCGACATCGTGCACATCATCCTCTATGATTGGTGGAAAGAGCTGAAAGAAGCGTTGGACGAAGACCATGTGCCTAATCCACACGAGTTGTATGGAGCGGTCACTTGCGAAGGCAAGGGCGTGCCCAATGTTGTGGTGACAGATGGGAAACGCTGTGTCACGACAGACAAGAACGGGGTATATCGCATACCAAACGTGGGTGACACACGGTTCGTGTACATATCCACACCTGCCGGGTATCTCACCGAAACAAATAGGGGAATACCACTGTTTTATCAAGAAATTGACCATCAGAAACAACAGCTGGAATACAATTTCAAGCTTAAGAAAAATCCCAAGGACGACTCAAAACATATCGCTATCGTAGAGGCCGACGTGCAAGCCAACTCCAAAGAGCACTGGTCGAAATACGGCCCGGTAGTGGACGACTATCGCAAGTTGTTGGCCTCAACCCCTGACAAAGATGCGTTTGGTCTGTCATGCGGTGACATCTGTTGGGACACGCCGACAACATTCTTTGAGGATTACATGCGACAGGCAGAGCGCATTGACCTCCCTTTTTATCGAGTGATTGGAAATCACGACATGAACTACAATGGTCGAGCGCATGAAACATCCTACCGATCGTTTGAAACGCACTTCGGACCCTCATGCTATTCTTTCAACAAAGGCAACGCACACTATATCGTTATTAACAATTGCTTTTACGTTGGACGACAATACTTCTATGTAGGATACATCGATGAGAATACTTTCAAGTGGTTGGAGCAAGACCTTTCCTACGTCCCCAAAGGCACCGTAGTGTTTGTTGCGGCGCATATTCCTTTTAGATCTACGGTGAAAGAACAACCGTTTGTTTACACCTACGAATACTTAGGAGGCGAGACCATCAATGCAGAGTCGCTTTTCAAACTGCTTGATGGCTACGAATCGCATTTCCTCACAGGGCACATGCATACCAATTCGAACGTCATATTCAACAACCATCAGATGGAACACAACATCGGAGCCGTATGTGGAACATGGTGGCATGCCCCATTATGCCTTGACGGTACGCCGCAGGGATGTCAGGTCTTTGAGATGGATGGTAAGAAGGTAAGCTGGTATTACAAGAGTACGGGCTATCCCAAGACATACCAGTTCAGGGCGTATGCACCTGGCACGGTGAAAGAATATCCCAAGGATATCATCGCCAATGTGTGGAATTATGACGACCAATGGAAAGTGGAGTGGTTGGAAAACGGCAAACCGATGGGTGTGATGACGCAATACACCGGACTGGATCCTGCAGCCGTCAAAATGGTTAAGGACAATCGCAAAACCATGCAAAGCTGGATTGCGCCCCTGCCCACCAAACACATGTTCCGCGCCACGCCTCGCAATTCCAAATCTAAATTGGCCGTGCGAGTGACCGACCGTTTCGGAAATGTTTACCAAGAAGAAATAACACGAAAATGAAACAATTCTTTTTATCTTGTGCCGCACTCCTTGTAGCTTGTGTAACACCAAGCGCCACTTTTGCCAAAGTGACCTTGACCTCAATATGGGGAGACAACATGGTGCTACAACAACAGGCGGATGTCAAGTTCACAGGCACTGCCAAGAAAAACAGTAAAATAACGATTAAAGCATCGTGGAGTGACAAACGCATCATGACGCAAAGCGACAGTAACGGCCGTTGGCAAGCCACGTTGCATACCACTTCGGCAGGAGGCCCATACTCCATCACATTCTCTGATGGCGAGGTGTTAACCCTGAGAAATATCCTCCTTGGCGAGGTTTGGTTCTGTTCCGGACAGTCTAACATGGAAATGCCCGTGCGCGGATTCAAGGGTCAACCCGTTTATGGTTGCCAGCCTTACATTGTATCGGCAAATCCACATAGGCAACTGCGACTCTACACAGTTCAACGCGATTGGAGTACCACACCCAAGACCGAGGGTGTGAAAGGACAATGGATGGAATTGTCATCACAGGCGGTAGGTGACTTCAGCGCAACGGCCTATTTCTTCGGAGATTTGTTGCAACGCTCCATCAACGTACCGGTAGGATTGATTCACAGCTCGTGGAGCGCATCCAAAATCGAGGCGTGGATGAGCCGACAAACGCTACAGCAATTCAATGAGGTAAAATTGCCTGATGTCAACCAGTCCAAGTTTGGATGGGAGGCTGGTACACCCACATTGTTGTGGAATGCCATGGTAAACCCTTGGAAAGGTTTTCCCGTACGAGGCGTGATATGGTATCAAGGTGAGGCCAACGTTTCCAATCCAGCCCTATACAAACGTCTTTTTCCAGCGATGGTGCAACAATGGAGAACCTTTTTTGAAAATAAAGACATGCCCATCTATTATGTGCAGATTGCGCCCTATCAGGCTGGCGGCAAGGATAAACTCGAATGGGCATGGTTTCGCCAGTGCCAATTGGAGCTGATGAGCGAGGTGCCCAATGTGGGAATGGTGACCACAACCGATGCCGGCAGTGAGCTGTTTATACACCCACCATATAAAATAAAGGTGGGCGAGCGACTCGCCTATTGGGCGCTGACAAAGACATACGGTCGCAGTGGCTTTCTTTATTCTGGACCGATTTACAAATCGTGTACGCTTAAGGATGGCGTTGTGGAAGTTACATTTGAGCACGGACAAGAGGGTATGATTCCTGAAAATCAAGAAATACGTGGCTTCGAGCTTGTTGACGCAAGTGGAAAAATACATCCTGCAAATGCAAGAATTATCAATAGTTCTGCCAAAGTTAAAGTGTGGAACGACTCTGTGCGTCAGCCTACCGAGATGCGTTATTGTTTCCGCAACTATATGCAGGCTGATTTGTGCAATAATGCAGGACTTCCGGCCTCTCCCTTCAGAGCTGAAATAAAATAATCCGAAATTAAGGTGCCAGTGATTCGGCATCATTCATTAACTTTGTCTTATATTCACAAAAAATCAAATAACAATGGTCAATAGAAGAGAATTTATCAAAAAGACGGCACTCGCAGGAGCAGCTATAACGATGGCCCCGATAGCAAAGGGAGCCAACCAACTGACTAAAACAGAGAATCTGCTCAATACGCAAGGAAAAGGCGTTAGTGGCTCTCTCATCGTTCCGAAGAACAACGGACTGAAGATAACCGGTACTTTTTTGGATGAAATATCCCATGACATTCCTCACCAAAACTGGGGAGAAAAAGAGTGGGATCAGGATTTCAAGTACATGAAGGCCATCGGCATTGATACCGTGATAGTCATTCGTTGTGGGTACCGTAAGTTCATGACCTATCCCTCCGAGTATCTTGTTAAGAAGCATGGATGTTACATGCCATCTGTCGATTTGATAGACATGTATCTCCGCCTGGCCGATCGATACGGCATGAAATTCTACTTTGGCCTTTACGATTCTGGTCGATACTGGGACACGGGCGATATGTCTTGGGAGATTGAGGACAACAAATATGTCATCGATGAAGTATGGAAGCGATACGGTCACCACAAGAGTTTTAAAGGGTGGTATATCAGCACCGAGATTAGTAGACAGACCAAAGGCGCCATTCCCACGTTCCATGCCCTTGGCAAGCAGTGTAAGGATGTTTCTGATGGCTTGCCAGTATTTATCTCTCCATGGATAGACGGAAAGAAAGCGGTGATGGGTACACAGCAGCTCAGTAAAGCCCAAGCGGTTTCCGTGGAGGAACATGAGCGTGAATGGAACGAGATTTTCGATGGCATACACGACGTGGTTGATGCCTGTGCTTTCCAAGATGGGCACATCGACTATGATGAGCTGGACGCTTTCTTCTCGGTGAACAAAAAGTTGGCCGACAGGTATGGTATGCAATGTTGGACCAATGCCGAATCGTTCGACCGTGACATGCCCATCAGGTTCTTGCCGATTAAATTTGACAAGTTGAGAATGAAGCTGGAAGCTGCCAAGCGGTGTCATTACGACAAAGCTATTACTTTCGAATTCTCCCACTTTATGAGTCCACAGTCGGCCTACATCCAGGCACATCACCTGTACGACCGTTATAAAGAATATTTCAATATCAGGTAATCAATAGTTTTCCATATCATGAATGATTCTTCCGTAAAACTGGGATATGTGTTTTATTTGGCACTGGCTGCGGCATTGGGCGGACTGCTCTTTGGGTATGACACGGCCGTCATATCAGGCACCATAGACCAGGTCACGAGTCAGTTTTCGCTCAGCGTTTTACAACAGGGGTGGTATGTAGGTTGCGCATTAATAGGTTCTATCATAGGCGTGGCCTTCGCCGGTTGGTTAAGTGACAAAATTGGACGCAAGCCTGCCATGTTCCTGTCCGCCATCTTGTTCACCGTTTCAGCCGTCGGGTGTGCCATCACCCCTACGTTCAATTGGTTAGTGATTTATCGTATAGTGGGCGGTGTTGGCATCGGCGTAGTATCAATAGTTGCACCCATGTACATATCAGAGGTTTCTGTTTCTCAATACCGAGGCAGGATGGTGTCCCTCTACCAGTTGGCCATAACAGTTGGTTTCCTGGCTGCCTATCTGGTCAACTTCTTGCTCTTGGGTGTATCTCAAAGCCATTCTTTCGCATCTTCACAGTTCCAACTGATATTTGTGGATGAGGTGTGGCGAGGGATGTTGGGCATGGAAACGATACCAGCATTGTTCTTTTTCATCCTTTTGTTTTTCATTCCAGAGAGTCCGAGGTGGCTGGTTGTTCGTAACAAAAGCGCTCAAGCTACCCGCATTCTTGAAAAATTCTTTTCTGAAAAGAAAGAAGCGGATGCTGTTGTCAGTCAGGTACAGTCCAATCTGGCCTCCCAAGTTAAGACCGACTGGCATCAACTTCTGCGCCCGGGAATCTTCACTGCTGTCGTTGTCGGAGTGTGCATCGCCATTCTCGGACAGTTCATGGGTGTAAATGCCGTGTTGTATTATGGCCCTTCTATCTTCAAGGATGCAGGTATGACCGATCCCTTGTTCTGCCAAGTTCTGGTGGGCATCGTCAATTGTGTCACCACTATTCTGGCTATGAGCATTATCGATAAGGTAGGAAGAAAAAAGCTCATCTATTATGGCGTGTCTGGCATGATACTGTCGTTACTGATGATCGCTTTCTATTTCGCATTCACAGAGACGATGAACCTTTCGGTCTATTTCATGCTTTCATTCTTTCTCTTCTATGTGTTTTGCTGCGCCATCTCTATCAGTGCGGTGGTTTGGGTGCTGCTTTCCGAGATGTATCCCAACAGTGTCAGAGGTGTTGCCATGTCCATAGCCGGCTTCGCATTATGGATAGGAACCTATCTTGTGGGACAGCTCACACCATGGATGCTCACAACGCTGACACCTGCCGGTACGTTTATATTCTTTGCCATCATGTGTCTGCCTTACATGTTCATTATGTGGAAATATATTCCGGAAACCGCCGGCATGTCATTGGAAGAAATAGAACGCTACTGGACCAAACGCAAATAACAGGTTTGTTCAAGTGAAATTCATGGATTATACTCAAATAATGTATCATAGCAACATGGAAAAGATATTGTTACTGTTACTGTTGTCGTGCTCGCTTTCGATACATGCAGCCAACCCTAAGCCTTTCACGATTCCCGAACTCAAGACTTGGTACGGTGGCAAAGGCTCTTTTGTGCCTACAAAAGCATCGCGCATTGTGTATACTGGCAATGACAAGCGTGTGACAATGGCTCTCGAGGTGTTTGCCGCCGACTACCAGAAGATGTTCAATACCTCGCTGCCCATCGTGAAAGACAAGGCTCGGGCAGGGGATTTCGCATTTGCCGTTAGCACCAAAAAGGGGGCCAAGGCAAACGCAGGCGACGAGGCTTACAAAATTAATATCGGGCGTGTCGCCCGTGTGGAAGCTGCCACGCCCCAAGGCATCCACTGGGCAACGCGTACCATTCTGCAACTGTGTAGGCAGAACGAAGGGTGTACCATGCCTCAAGGCACCATCATTGACGCTCCTGCCTATCCCACCCGGGGGTTCATGCTCGACTGTGGTCGAAAGTTTTTCACCATGCGTGTGCTCAGGCAATACGTGCAAATGTTGTCTTATTACAAAATGAACACACTGCACATTCATCTAAATGATAATGGGCACCGCCAATTTTTCAACGACGATTTCGACAGCACGCCAGCGGCGTTCAGGTTGGAATGCGACACCTATCCAGGCTTGATGGCGCGCGACGGACACTATACAAAAGAAGAATTTAGAAGCTTGCAACGATATGCTGACAGTCTTGGGGTGGAGATTATACCCGAGATTGATTTCCCTGCACACTCGCTCGCCTTTACTCGTTACAAGCCTGAATTAGCCAGCAAGAAATACGGGAAAGACCATTTGGATTTATTCAACCCCGAAACATACACTTTTTTGGACGCGTTGCTCAAAGAGTATCTTAGCGGTGACGAACCTGTTTTCAGCGGAAAATACATGCACATTGGCACCGATGAATATGCCAACGAGGACAAGCAAGTAGTGGAGAAGTTCAGGTACCTCACGGATAGATACATCAAATATGTGGAAAAATTCGGCAAGAAGGCTATGATATGGGGCCAGCAGACACATGCCAAAGGCACCACGCCCATCAAAGTTAAAGATGTCACCATGCAGATTTGGAACAACAACTACGCCAATCCTCACTCCATGGACAGCTTGGGATACGACATCATCAGCATCCCCGACTGGCAAGTGTACATCGTACCCAAGGCTGGTTACTACCAGGATTATCTTGACATCAAGAAATTATACCAGAACTGGACGCCCGCCCATATAGGCGACGTGGTGTTCCCCGAAGGTCATCGAAGCATCAAAGGTGGAATGTTTGCCGTTTGGAACGACCACATCGGCAACGGCATCAGCGCGCAAGACGTGCACTACAGGTTCTTTCCTGCTTTGCAAACGTTGTCTACTAAAACATGGTCGGGTATAAGCACTACGTTTTCGTTTGAGCAATTTGACTCTCTGCGCAAGACCTTAGATGAAGCTCCAGGACTGAACGTGGCCGGCTACTATCCACAGGGTACCATCTTGAAACGGGCGCAAGTGAACCGTGGAGACCACATGCCCATAGACCAAGTAGGCTGGGATTACGAGGTGGCGTTCGACATTGACTACGCATCCGAGGAAAAGGGAACCATATTGTTCAGCTCCGATGATGCCACTTTCTACCTGTCAGACCCCATCAACGGACTTATCGGGTTCAGCAGGGACGGCTATCTCTACAACTTCGGCTACCAACTAATGCCAGGTGAGAAGGTCAACATGAAAATTCGGGGCGACCGCACCGAGACTTCACTCTGGATTAACGGGCAAATGGTGAGCAGACTCAACGTGCTGAAATTGAGAAACGTGGATTACAACCAGATGCATTATTTCCGCACTTTAGTCTTTCCGTTGATGAAAGCGGGAAGCTCTTTTAAAAGCAAGATAACCAATCTGTTGGTAACTAGCCAACCCTTACCAACCAAACCCCAGACTATGGCTGCATCTTCAAAGCCATGAGAATATTCATGACCATGTGTATCGCACATGTCACCAAATTGTTTGGAACTATGTCTTATACACAAGCTGGGTAACAGCAAGGCGGAGTAGACACATTGAACAACATTAGTCAACAACGGAGGCAAGCATCTGTCATGGGGTGTTTGCCTTCTTTCTTTTAGTGCCTGATAATGTAAGTTCATCTCCTTGGCTTTGCCCACACCGCGGTTGGACTTATAGATGTGGAGCAAAGTATATAGGGTGGGAGATGGTCTGTTGCGTTGGTCAGTTGGGACAATTGTTCGTATAAATGACAATAAAAAGCTACTTGCAAAAGTGCAGAATAGAGAAAATCGATAGGTAAATGCGGTACATTTATCTCTTTCTGGATTCAGAAAACAGGCCTGAAGCTCCAATAGCATTGAGTTGTGAAGTTAAAAGATATGCTATTCGTGCACAAGTAACATGCAATAACACGTTTAAAGCATACCAATTATGCGGTTAAAAGCATGCTTTAATCGTGTAAAAACACGAAATACAAGGTCAACAATTGGACTTGAAACGCTTAACGTATTGAGCAATAGGTAGATATGGTGATTGCGTGTATTTTTAAAATTTACGAGAACTCTGAGGCATGGTGGCAAATAAGCGAATTATAACGAGATGTTTGTCAAGAAAAATGATAGATTCTTTTCACGCGAAATCATCCGCTGAAATACCTCTAGATATGGCCAGTAGGCCACGCACATACCTGTTATATTTGTTGTAGATCATTTCTCTTCGAAAGGTCATGTTAGTTTCATAACATCAAGCCGCACACGTCTGCATTTTTTTCTATTTACTTTCAAGCAGAATATACTACAAAAATGTTTCAAGTTTTCGATTTTAATTTGTATCTTTGCCTTATAAAGTGCTTTGATTTGAAACTCAACACATCTTTGCTGTCATTTATATAGGTTAAATCAACATCAAAAATGAAGACCATACTAAAATTAGAATACTTGCACCGAAAGCCTGACAATTATAAAACAATTCTCAAGTATCTGATGCTGCATGATGGCTGTACGATACCTGAAATCTCGAAACATATAGGTATCAGCGTTCCAACGACGACAAAAATCATCACAGACCTGATGAGCAAGGGGTTTGTGGCTTCAAAAGGAAAACGTGATCAGACGCACGGTAGGCTTCCTACGGTTTATGGTCTGTCTACCGATTCTGGCTATTTTTTAGGCATCGACCCCAGTTATAACTCTTTAGCTATGGCTCTTTGTGATTTCAGTGGAAACATTGTCTTTGAGAAAAATAAGATTCCCTTTCAATTAGAAAACACACAGCAATGCCTTGACACCTTGCTCGATCTTGTGAATGAATATATTGGCTCTCTTGACATACAAAAGGAATCTATCTTGCATGCTTCTATGAACGTGTCGGGAAGAGTGAATCCGTTCACCGGCGTTAGTCACAGTATATTCGATTTCTTGGATCAGCCTTTAGCCAAGTATATTTCAGATCAGATTGGCATTCCAACGTGCATTGAGAATGATACCAGAGCCATGACTTTTGGCGAATATTTGGTAGGTTGCTGCAAAAGTGCCAAGAATGTGCTGTTTGTCAATGCGAGTTGGGGCATAGCCATCGGCATTATTGTAGGTGGCAAAATATATTATGGGAAATCAGGCTTCTCAGGTGAGTTCGGTCATGTGAAAGCTTATGATAATGAAGTGTTGTGTCGTTGTGGAAAGAAAGGCTGTCTGGAGACAGAGGTTTCAGGCATGGCTCTGCTGCGCGAAACGGTGAAAAACGTGTTGAAGGGCAAGCGTTCCATCCTTTCAGACAAAGTGCTTAAAGAGAATAAAGAACTCACACTGTCAGACGTTCTGCACGCAATTCAGAAGGAGGACACGCTGTGTATCGAAACTTTGCAGAAGATAGCAGACCAGTTAGGACGCAATTTGGCAGGCATGATCAATATTTTCAACCCGGATATGCTCATCATCGGTGGCGACTTGTCGCAGACCGGAGATTACATCACACAGCCGGTTCAGATGGCTATCAAGAAATATTCACTGAACATCGTTAATGAAGATTCGGAAGTTGTAACCTCAACATTGCGCGAGAGAGCAGGCGTTGTTGGTGCTTGCATGGTTGCCAGGTATCAGGTAGTTAGAGATTAATGCGCTTGATGGATGTGGCTTCATCATCTGAATCATCAACATAATGGTTCTGCAATCACGTTAGTGATTCGCTCGTGTTTTGGACGTTTGCATCTATCTTTCAAATAAAAAATGAACTCTTTACCCGGAATAATTTTATCAGTAACACATCATGTATACGCAAGAACAAGGATTATACATTGCACATGGGCAACAAGGCCCTATTGTGATGAATGGCAAAATGGCTAATCGACACGGATTGGTGGCAGGAGCAACAGGAACAGGAAAAACCGTTAGCCTGCAGGTGATGGCAGAATCATTCTGTCAGGCGGGCGTACCCTGCTTCATGGCTGACATGAAAGGCGATTTGTCGGGTATCAGTCAGACGGGCCATCTCACAGGTTTTATTGAGAAACGAATGGCAGAATTTGGCATCGCCAATCCGCAGTTCCAGTCTTGTCCGGTGCGGTTCTTCGACGTTTATGGGGAGCAAGGGCATCCCATGCGTGCCACCATTTCGGAGATGGGACCTGAACTGCTGACGCGTCTCCTTGAACTCAACGACACGCAGGCGGGCGTTCTCAATATCGTGTTCCGTGTGGCAGACGACCGGGGATTGCTGATTATCGACATGAAGGATTTGCGTTCCATGCTCGACTATGTAGGCCAGCACGCCAAAGACTACACCACGAGGTATGGAAACATCTCCTCAGCTTCCATCGGAGCAATCCAACGTGCACTGCTCCAGTTGGAAAGTCAGGGTGCCGACTTGTTCTTTGGCGAACCCTCTTTCGACATTCATGACCTGTTGCAGACCGAAGGCGGGAAAGGAATCATGAATGTGTTGGCCGCCGATAAACTGATGATGCAACCGAAACTCTATTCCACGTTTCTGCTCTGGTTAATCTCTGAACTCTATGCGACGTTGCCCGAAGTGGGCGATCAGCCACTGCCTAAGCTGGTATTCTTCTTTGATGAGGCCCACATGTTGTTTGAGGGTACGTCAAAGGCCTTGATTGATAAGATTGAACAGGTGATACGCCTCATCCGAAGTAAGGGTGTGGGCATCTACTTGATCACACAAAGTCCTACGGACATACCGCTCAACATTCTCGGACAGTTGGGCAATCGGGTGCAGCATGCGCTTCGTGCTTACACGCCAAAAGACCAGAAAGCGGTGAAGAGTGCTGCCGAAACGTTTCGTGCAAACCCTGCCTTTAAAACCGAAGAGGCCATTACAAACCTTGAAACAGGCGAGGCCTTGGTGTCGTTCTTGGATGAGAAAGGGGCGCCACAGATGGTTGAACGGGCCAAAATGCTGTTTCCATTGAGTCAGATTGGGGCCATTACGGACGAACAGCGCAAAGCCATTATCGCTCAATCGAGCTTGGGAAGAAAATACGACCAGCCCTTTGATCGTGAAAGTGCTTACGAACAACTCCTCAAAATGGAACAGCAAGCACGGCAAGAAACGCCTGTAGAAGAAGAAAAATCAGCACCGAAAGCCGCATCCGGTAATGGCAACAGCCTGTTCAGTAAGGTGTTGAAATCGGTCATTACAGCTCTCACTGCCACCTTTGCCTCGGTATTAGGAACGGCAGTTTCCAACCAGGTGACGGGTAAGAAATCGCGTTCTCGCAAGACAACCACTGAACGTGCCGTTAAAAATGCTACTTCGGCTGCTACTCGTACCATGACGCGTGAGATTACTCGCAGCATCTTGGGGAATATTGTTAAGTAGGTTGAAGTACGTCTTTCAGTTTGATCGTCACTAAATTTCAATGTGATTGTCATGATTCTGGCCTGTGATGGTCAGGTTATGGTATGTCTGGATTCGTAGCGTTATTTGATGTGTGGCATGAAAGATGCTATGAGATATGATTCAATAAATTTGAAACAATCCAACAACAAAAGCCCCACTTTTCGCTTATTTTGTACCCTTGGTAACGTGATGATTGTGACACTTTTTGATTACCTTTGCCGTGATTTTTAATTTACAAACATGGTAAAAGAACAGTTTAACAAGCGCAATCCTCTGTGGTTCAAGCATTTTAATCGCAAAGGATATTCGCTCTTCGCTGCTCTTGGTAAAGAAGTTTTGATTAGTGTCCTCAGCGTAAGCACATTGACTTACGCCAAGGCCGATGGCGTAAGTGTACGCCACGACTTGGAAGGAGACAGCCTTGCACGCCAGGAAGTGAAGCTCGAAGAGGTGGTTGTCACCGGCTCGCGCGCTCCGCTGACCGTTAGTCAGCAATCGAGAATGGTAACTGTACTGAACCGAAAGGATATAGAATCGGCTCCGGTACAAAGTGTTAATGACCTATTGAAATTGGCAATAGGGGTAGATGTCCGCCAGAAAGGCCCGTTGGGCGCATTGACCGATGTGGGTATCCGTGGCGGAAACTCGGAGCAGGTCACCATTCTGTTGAATGGTATCAATATCTGCGATGCGCAAACCGCGCACAATGCGTTCGACATTCCTGTCGATTTGAGCGAAATCGAACGCATAGAAGTCCTGGAAGGCCCGGCAGGTAGGGTTTATGGCACATCTTCTTTGTTAGGCGCCATCAACATTGTTACCAAGGCAGCAGCCCGCACTTCACTCACAGCTCGCATGGAAAGTGGCTCGTATGGCTATTTCTCCACAGGTCTAAGGGGCAACATCGCCCGTGACAAGTGGAACAACCAGCTTTCTCTTTCGGGCACTCGAAGCGATGGTTATTCACGCAGTAAGGCAGGAAACTTGAACGCTGATTACCATACGCTCAAGTCGTTTTATCAAGGAAGCTATCAAGACAGTTGGGTCGATGTGAAGTGGCATGCCGGCATGAGCTTGAAAGATTTTGGTTCGAACACGTTTTATGGCGTGAAATGGGACAACCAGTTTGAGCATACTTTCAAGACGTTCACAGCCATACAAGCCGAAAACAAGCAAGGTAAATTTCATCTTCGCCCGTCTGTTTATTGGAACCGGGGTATGGATAGGTTCGAGTTGTTTCGTGGCGAGCCTGATAAATATCCCTTCAACTACCACCGAACCGACGTGTATGGCGTCAATCTGAATGCCTACTTTGATTGGGTTGGAGGTAGAACAGCCTTCGGTGCTGAGCTGAGACACGAAGACTTGATGAGTGGAAACCTTGGGGAGAAGCTCGAGAACCCACAGCCCATTCATGGCACTGACCGTCAGTACACCAACGGATTGCAACGCACCAATACGCAATTTGTATTTGAACACAACGTGCTGCTCAACAGGTTTACCCTTTCAGCGGGCTTGATTGCCGTGAAAAATAGTCAGGCGAACATGAACATGCGTGTATATCCAGGGGTAGACATGAGCTACCGCATCGGTGATGCCTTTAAGCTTTATGCCTCGTACAACACCTCGCTGCGCATGCCATCCATGACGGAATTGTTCTATTCTGTGGGTGGTCACAAGGCCGACAAGCATCTTAAACCAGAGGAACTGTCCGCCCTCGAGGGAGGTGTCAAGTATGGCAACCCCTACATTAACGCCAAGGCTGCCGTGTATTACAATCATCACAAAAACCTGATAGACTGGATACAAGACGGTACTCGCAATGAAAAAAATGAATTGGTGTGGAAGAGTGTCAACTTTGGCGTTATCAATTCGTTGGGTGTTGAGAGCAGTTTCGACTTTAATTTCCTGCGCATTCTGCCATCACAGCGTTTCTTGAAGAAGGTGTCTTTGGGTTATTCGTTTATCAATCAGGACCACAAGGAGGAAAAAGGCATTGTCAGCAAATATGTCTTGGAGTATCTCAAGCACAAGTTTGTGGCTGATGCTCAGCTGCATCTCATTGGAAAATTGGATTTAGGTTTGTCTTGTCGCTACCTCGACCGTATGGGAAGCTACAAGGACCGGGAGGGAGTGACGCACTCGTATAAGCCTTATAGCGTGGTGGATGCACGTCTGTCGTGGAACGAAAATAACTGGAAGGCGTACCTCAATGCCAACAACATCTTGAACAAGATCTACATGGATGCAGGCAACGTGCCACAACCAGGAATCTGGATAGTGGCCGGTGCTGCCATCACACTGTAGACTTTATCGGCTGTTATCATCAATATGACCATCACTACTGATGGTACATGGGCCGCACTACCATCATCTACAATCTCGCAGATGTGTTATCCACGCTGCGAGATTGTATGTTGAAAGTAAATGAATGAACCTTCTATCATTCCCGCTATTAGGCCATATTTGGGGCATTCAACCATAAAACACAGCTATTGTTGGTACAATCAAAAACTTGGGGGCTACCAATCGGTAACCCCCAACCAACACAAAAACTAAACTAGACTTAACTAAACTAATTAGAGATTTTCACAAACCTCCATATAGTCGTTTGCAAATATAGTAAAGTTTTATAGAAAACCATAGAAAAAAACGTTTTTTTTATTTTAATAGATTCAACTTCATAATAGAGAGTGCCCATTTCTCTGAAATTACCGTGGCTAGGGGAAACTAGCGCAACCTCTCGAGTAAGGCACTTTCATACTTTATGAGAAAACTTTATCCTGATGATGACCAAGATGAACACATGCCACAGCATGATTGTCATATATTAATATAAGGTGTAACTTAACAGGTGTAATAGGCGGCCGTGCCATTTGTGCATTCGGCCCAAAATGACCTTCACAGGATGCACGGTTGCGAATATTTATGCTAATAGGTATATCTGCTTATCGTTTTTTTGTTATCTTTGTGGCTGAACGATATTCGCCGCTATGATTTGGTTGGCCTAAAGTTTAGCGTAGGTTTGATGATTCAAAGTGTGGCAAAAAACGATTGAACGATGGAAAATCAGGAAAATAAAGAAGTGACAAGGTGGAGCAAACTCATGTTTGCCATCTTGAATATCCCAGGGGCCAAGGTTGATAGAGTTGAATTTTTAGTGGAGGCTTTGCGCCCTCATTGCACCGACGAGGAAATCAAAAAGGCTGCCTTGCAGCGGCCGATTGATGTCGTTTCGGAAAAATTAATCGCAAAAATCGCTGGTGATTACATCAACAAAGAGGCCAAGAGGGCGACCCTTGTTTCCACGGCAACAGGCATACCCGGTGGGGCAGCGGTGTTTGTTGCCATACCCATTGACCTTTTGCAGTATTATTACCACACTTTAATTATTGCTCAAAAGTTGGCCTATCTATATGGTTATCCAGACTTGAGAGACAGAAACGGTAAGATGAAGGATTCAGCTTACGATTTATTGACCATCTTCTTAGGCGCGATGCTGGGGTCGGATGTTGCTAATCAAGCCGTAAAGCAGGTGGCACGTTCGATTTCCGAGGACATGGCGTCTCGTTTGCCACAGGTCAATGTGCCTACCAATGTTTGGCTTCCCTTTGTAAAAAGCATGTCGAAATGGGTGCGTGGCAGAGTAACCAAAGGCTCTTTGACCAAGCGCTTGAGCAAGGTCGTTCCCGTGGTGGGTGGTGCTGTGGCTGGCTATTTAACCTACGCATCGTTCAAACCGAATGCTAAGCAGCTACAGAAGGTGATGGCCGAAGATGCGCTTTTGTTTAAAACCAGCGACGAATAATGAGGCTCGGACGGCATGTCAGGCTGGTGCGCTATTCTATTTTTTTTTCTGCAGATCAAATGGCGTAGACGCTTCTTTTCTTGCTGGTTCTGGGGTTGTTACAATTGTAATATCCTTTTGCCGTCATGAAGTAGAAGTGCTGATTGGCTATGATTTTTATTTACAACAAGCCGTTGAATCCTTGGCTTGTAGGCAAGCAGACACGTTGCTGTGAGCAAATAAGCCAAATATGAGCAGGTTTTGTATATCATTCATTCATAGATAATTACAGTCTTCTTTTGTCGTTTTCTCTCTCATTCCTTCACTATTTGAGGCCAAAAGCATTGAGTTAAGCCTGTAATATCCATGCTTTTGACGTCCAATTGCACGTTTATTGCCCGACAAAATGATGTAGATGGAGTGAATAACTCATTGCTTTTACATCAAAATCGGCTTTTTCTTATCCGTTCATCTCTTGTTTGCTCCACCTTTGCCTATTGATTTTTTCTAGATTGTAAGTTTTGAAGAGCCGTTTTAGGGGCTATTTTCATGATTAAATATGTACATTTTGTGCGTAATTGCCTCACTTCGTGATTCATTATGTTTCACTCTAATATTCTCATAAGTGATCATATATATAAAGGTGAAATTACAAACAAACGTTAAATCCCTGTCTTTTTTCAAACTTTTTTGCTCATTTGTTTGGAGGGTATCGTTTTTCGTATTACCTTTGCACTCGCTTTCGCACTAAAAGTTGCGTTAGCGATACAAAGAAGCGATCTTTGAAAAGATTTACATAAAGACAGAAGTAGTACAAGAAGCATGAGTATTGTTAAAGATGCTCATGGGTGAATTTTTACGAGCCGTTCAATTCTTACAAGAAACGAACAAAGGTGAGAAAACTTTTAAATTCTGGAGTTTCGTTCTGAACAGAGAAAACGAAGTTGGATTGATAGGCGTGTTTTGGCGCGAGCCTTACACATTATCTTATCATCCATTTCAACTATATTTTACAATGTAGAGTTTGATCCTGGCTCAG
>CABTXD010000032.1:0-30359 GCA_902488665.1 uncultured Prevotella sp.
TTAACACCTAAGAAGTCGTACACTTCACGCTCTAAGATATCGGCAGCCTTCCATAGGTTGGAAACGGTATCGAGTACATACTCCTCCCCTATTTGCTGCGCTATTGCCTTGACCGATGTACGTTCGTGAGTTTGTGTGTTTTCTAAAATATAAATACATCCTAACCCTTCTTCGCCAAAGTCTTCGCCAACAATGGTAACAAGGTAATCGAAATGCTTGTCGTTCTTCAGTTTCGACATCTCTTGTGCCAAGTTACTGAATGCAATTTCTATATTTTCTAATTTCATATCCGATATACCTTATTTAATGTTGTTGTTCTAACTCTTCTTGAGGATGAAAGTCTTCGGGAACGTGTGTCACTACGATAGGCTTGTTTTCCTTCAGTTTTTGTTGGTACACCTCTGCATTACTCAATCCGTGGTGGTGAGCCTCTTGCTTATGGTTGACACCTCCGAAGAATTTTTCTACTTTGATTTTGCGCTGCAACTGCATCATGCCATACATGATAGCCTCTGGGCGTGGCGGACATCCCGGTATGAAAACATCGACGGGAACTATCTCATCAATTCCTCTTACCACATGATAACTGCTCTTGAACGGACCGCCAGAAATAGCACATCCACCCACCGCAATAACGTACTTGGGTTCTGCCATTTCATCATACAAACGTCTAAAAGCAGGTGCCATTTTGTTGGTAATGGTTCCAGCACACATAATCAGGTCGGCTTGTCGTGGAGAGTTACGTGTGACCTCAAATCCGAAACGAGCGAAATCGTAACGGGCGCATCCCACTGCCATAAACTCAATACCGCAACAGCTGGTGGCGAATGTCAAGCTCCAGAGCGAGTTGGCACGCCCCCAGTTAATCAATTGATCCAGCGACCCTGTAACAACGTTCACGCCTCCTTCATGGAGTTCGTCAACAATGCGTTCCAACGATTCGTTGTCCTTAAACTCCTCGTAAGGAATACTCTTGATATACGGTTTCTTTATTTCCATTCCAAAGCTCCTTTCCGCCAAGCATACGCCAAGCCTAAGACAAGTACCATGAGGAAGAAACCGATGCTAACCAAAGCCATCGCTCCAAAATCTCGCACAACTACCGCCCATGGATAGAGCAGTACAGTCTCGATATCGAACATGAGGAAAAGGATAGCGAAGAGGTAATAACCAACGTGCATGGGAAGCCACGAAGAACCTCTCGTTGGGATACCACTCTCATAGGGTTCGCCTTTTACCGCATTATACGAGCGCGGACCAATTAACTTTGCAATGACATAAGCTGCCACTACCAAGGTTACGGCCGTCAACAAAACGGTAACGAATAAAGTAAAATTCATAAAAATTATTATAATTATAATTGTTCTCGCTTTCTGTCGAAACACATACATTTTTACAAATGCGATGCAAAGTTAATCATTATTTTGAGATTTTTTACAAGATATCACAAAAAAAATAGGTTAAATTGCCAACTTCAGATTGCAAAATGTGATTATCGAGTGATTATTTTATTTTCAAAGCTACAATGCACTTGTTCAACTTCCACCAACATCATACAAATAAAAGTAAAAAGTTGATAGTGTTTGAAGGCATATAATATTTGAAAATTCTTAACACAAGACATTAGAAAACTCTCGGATTTTAGGGCGAAATCCTGGCGATATTTTCAGCCGACCTCATGGTTGACGGCAAATATGCGAATTTTACAAAATATTGATATAGATAGACTTACGAACCAGATAGCAGAAGGCATGTAGGTTAACTCCATGCTTTAGGCATCAAAAGGGGCGAAATTGGCGTCTTAGAACCATGCAATTAGGGTGTTAAAGCAACGTTTTAAGATGCCAAAAGCATGCAGATAAGCAGTTTAAAGCTTATAAATAAGGTGACAACTCACTATTTTGACTCTTTCAAAATTCTAAAACAAAGAAAACTCGAGCTATTTTCTTAGGCTTATCTCAATGCTTTAACAGGGGAAAGATGTACTTGAAAACAAGAACAAAAGTTTACAAATATCTGCCTCTTCCCTTTTTGTAACAAATAAATTCAGAGCAAAATCATTACGCAGGAAATAAAGCTGGAGAATAAAAATGGAGGCAGCGAAAAAAATATTCTGCCTCAAATAGTGTCATCAGGTGTATTTAACAACCAAATCCCTTGTACCTCTATATTGGTGCTGGCATCGGTTCCTCTTTTAGATTTATTAAAGAATTTACCGATAAGATTAAGCACATTGCTTGCTTTAAGATGTATTCCTTTACCAGCAAAATAAATATTTCCTAACTACAACAAGTATCAAGAATGAACCAATTCCCATCTGACACAAAAAGTGGAGCTTTGATATGATATCAGCTCCACTCCACCGACCTCCGTTAAACCCTATTGAAGAATAAGGTCAGTTTGTATCTCGCTTGACATTTTAGAATACTCTTCGTAACTATTAAAGAGTATGAAAATAAATTTCCTAAAAACCACTATTCACAATTTGTCATAACGAGATGATATGTTATTACTAATTACACGAATCTTTTAAAATTGTTTTTTATGCGTTTTGCAAAGTAGTTTATTCGTAACTATCGGCTAACAGGGAAACAACTTGCATGAGAATATAGCTCACTTTGCAAATATATAGAATATTATCATACACGTCAATAGCTTTAAGATTTATTAAGATATCCCAACGCACCACGCCCATGTATGATGTCGTTCAAAGAACAAACCGTTTACTTAGAATGCTTACAACACTCCAAGGGTGAACGCTATATAGACGAGTACAGCAAGTAAAATCAAGAATATGATAGTTTTGATTAAGCAACTGGTCACTTTTTTAATAAAAAAGATGGCCAAAGCGATGGCAACTATGCAAAAGATATACAAAGAAAAGTTAGAACTCATGGAATTAATTTCACTAAAAACATGTTCATACTTACGTTTGCTACAAAACTTTCAAACATCAAATACGCATTCTTTTATTTAAATAACTTCCTGAAAGCAGGAGGAATCTGCGTTTCAAATTCCATTGGCCGACGAGTTACTGGATGGGTAAAACAGAGCATGTAGGCATGCAGACAAAGCCGATCAAGGGGATTGTCACCATTGCCATACTTGAGATCTCCACACACAGGATGCCCTATATCGGCAGAATGGACGCGTATCTGGTTCTTTCGTCCCGTTTCCAAGCGATACTCAACCAGCGAATGTTCGGTGGTTCTGTCTAAGGTATGAAAATGGGTAATGGCAAACTTTCCGCCATTATCTACAGGACTGGAATAGGTAACGTACGCCTTGTTGTCTTTCAACCAACTCGTAATAACCCCTTCGTCCTCTTCCATTTCGCCGGATACCACCGCCACATAACGGCGATCGTACACAATGTCATGCCAGTTGTGTTCCAGCTCTTGTTCTGTCGCCATATCCTTGGCGTAAATCATCAGACCACTGGTTTCTCGATCCAACCGATGCACAACGTGTGCCGTGCATTTCTGTTTACTGTTTCTAAAATAATCATCAAGAACCCTTTTCACGTTTAATGAAGAATGACCCGCAGCCATCGACAGGATGCCAACATGCTTTTCAATCACAACCAAATAACGATCTTCGTAGACAATCTTCAAATAGCGGTTTTTGAAGTTGGTGTTTTTTTTAGACTTGCTCACCGCAATTTTCATTCCCGCCTCAAGCGGAAAATCAAACTGCGTAATGCATTTGCCATTCACGATGATGCCTTTTCCAGCCAACGTCGCTTTGATTTTACTCTTGCTAAGGTTGGTGACATGATTCAGCAACCAGTTTAACAGTGTGTCAGCTTGCACCACCTCATAGCGGTCATAATCGCCTTTCATCTTATTGATATCCATCCAGTCTACTCTTCACTCGCACGTGCGAAAGTCTTGTCATTTATCTTGAATGCTTTCAGTCAGGGACGTTTCCTCCTCCATGCCCATCAAATGGCATTCAAATCATTCATCCCACAATCCAGCTGTACCTTAAATTCTTATCTCTTTTAGGATGTCAGCCATCTTTTCTTTGGTTTTAATCGTTGTGGGTACCAATGGCAAACGCAACACATTTTCAATGTACCCCATGTCGTTGAGCAAAGCCTTGACACCGGCAGGGTTTCCGTCAACGAACAAAAGACTGTATAGCTCGGTAAACATGTGGTGTATTCTCCGCGCAGCTTCGTATTCGCCCTGGAACTCAAGTCTAATCATTCTGGAAAATTCTCTTGGCAAAGCATTGCCAATAACTGATATCACACCGGCCGCACCACTGGCTATCATGGAGAACGTCAGCGCATCGTCCCCACTGATGATGTCAAACCTATCTGGTTTACCCTTGATGATTTCGTCCACCTGTTCGAGGCTTCCAGCTGCCTCTTTAATGCCTACGATGTTTTCACAGTCGTGGGCCAACCGAACCGTTGTTTCGGCTTTCATGTTGACACCCGTACGCCCCGGCACATTGTACATTACGACAGGAAGCGGACTGGCTGAAGCTATGGCCTTGAAATGTTGATACAATCCCTCTTGAGAGGGTTTGTTATAATAGGGACAGATACTCAAGATGCCGTCGATTCCTGTCCAGTCTGTGGCTTTCATCTCTTCAATCACTGCTGCCGTATTGTTGCCTCCACAATACTTTAAGATTGGAACCAGCCCCTTATTCTCCTCTTTAACCAACTCTGTGATCTTGTTTTTCTCATCCAACGTCAGACACGGTGTCTCACCGGTTGTCGCCAAGATGCATAGGAAATCAACACCACTATCCAATTGATAACGAATCAGTCGCTTTAACGCTGGATAATCTACTGCGCCATCCAACGTAAAAGGGGTCACTACTGCCACACCAAGTCCTCGAAAAATGTGATATCTCATAAATGCCTTTTAATCTTACGATTTAATTGCAAATATAGTACTTTTAGCCGATAAAGCTCATCATAAGATAGAAAAAATACATTTTATTTACGACTTACTACCTAGGAACAAGAACACCATGCTCAACAACACCAAAGCCAAGTCGACCGCTTTTCCCTTGAGATTCTTCTCATGAAAGACAAAGGCTCCAAACAAGAAACTCACCAATACACTACCTCGTCGCACCATGGAGACAATGGATATCATGGCTTCTGGCTTACTCAAAGCATAGAAATAGACAAAATCGGCCATACAAAGAAAAACACTGATGCCCACAATCGACCACGACCAATGAAAGGGTGTGGTATGATGATGGGTGGGATACCAAATCAGTAACAACACCACTCCCATCATGAAACACTGGTAAACATTATACCAACCCTGTACCATCATCTTGTCCAACCCTACTCCCCCAGCTGTTACCGGTGCCATGAGATACTTGTCGTACAAACCACTCACCGCACCCAACAACGCGGCAAGCACCAAAAGGAACAACCAGCGATTGTGCTTAAAATCTATTCCCTCTTTCTTGCCCGACCTACTCAGCAGGTAGAACGACGTGATGGCCAGCAAAACACCAATCCACTGATACAGATTCAGCTCTTCACCAAACACCAACATGGCACCGACAAGTACCATCACGGGCCGTGTAGCATTGATGGGACCAACAATGGTAAGCGGAAGATGCTTCATGGCAAAATAGCCACATATCCAAGAAGACAGTACGATACAACTCTTCAGGAGGATGTATTGATGGGCTTCCCACCCTCCGGAGGAAACATGGAAGATGGTGTCGTCCAGCACACCGGTCGTTGCAGACAGGATGATGAAGGGCAAAAAAATGCACGAACAGAATAGTGTATTCAGGAATAATACAGGGATGACGGAATTTCCTGACAAGGCTTTTTTCTTGAAAACATCATAAAAACCCAGCAGTAACGCCGACAAGAAGGCAAGCAACACCCACTCCATCAGTACTCAACGTCTTCTAAAAACAACGCATTGGCGGGCATGCTCTCGCCTGCTTTGGTACGGTTTCCACTCCGTACAACGGCATCAAACTCATCAAGGGTCATGCGATGACGGCCCACTTCTATCAAGGTACCCACCACGGCACGTACCATATTGCGCAAAAAGCGATTGGCTTTGATGACAAAGTACCAAGCATCTTCGCCAACTTCCACCCATTCAGCTTGCACCACATGACACAACGTTGTCTTTACATCCGTGTTGCTTTTGCAAAAAGCACCGAAATCTTCAACCTCCAGCAGATGTGAAGCTGCTTCGTTCATCAATGAAAAGTCGAGTTGATAAGGCAACTGACACGAATAATGGCGCAGAAATGGATTCTTCGACAGGTGTATATAATAATGGTAGGTGCGCCACTTAGCACTGAAGCGGGCATGCATATCCTCTCCAACGGGAAAAACATTCAATACCGAAATGTCCCGCGGCAGCAGGCGATTGAGCTTATAGGTGAATTGTTTGGTGTCTATCTCAGTGTGGAAATCAAAATGTGCAAACATCTTCCGAGCATGCACACCAGCATCTGTACGGCCGGCTCCTACGGTCACGATGGGCTCTCTGAGAATGACAGACATAGCCTGTTGCAACTCGGCTTGCACCGAATGTCCGTTGGGTTGCACCTGCCATCCATGATAAGCTGTTCCGTCATAGCGGAAACAAATGAAATATCGATGCATGAAAAAATTACTTTTTAACTTTCTGTTGCTGCTGTCGACACAAGGCCGCCCGCCTCATCACTTGGCGATGAAACTTCTCTTCGGCACGGATAATCTTAAACACTTTGCAGGCAGGTAGAATGGTCAAGAACTGAAGATGGTACTCCTGCTGTATCTCTTTTATTTTCAATTCGCTGGCCGCATGTTTGCGAATGGCTTCTTCACAGGCCTTTTCATCCGTGACATTCAGGTGCCTAAAGCGACGACCTTCCGCAAAATAGGTCATCTGTTTCTTTCTCATGTCCCGATATACTGGGAAAAACGCAGCCGATTCTTGTGGGGTCAGCCCGGCTTCTGTCGTAATGAACTGTTCCAACTCGGCTTGAAATTTCTGAGGATTGAACCTCCTTTGCCCTCGTTGTGGTTGAGCTGTCGCGGAAGATACCAACAAACAGAAAGTGATAAAAATAACGGAGAAAAAATGTTTCATGTTCAGCTCCTTTCTTATTCATCAGCTAACATTGCGTAGATGTCAGCGTTATCAATCATCGAGTAAAAAGCAGTTTCCTCTACTGAGCCATCATTCATGCCGCTTTCCGTCTGCTGCTCTGAGGTGAACGTTTGTTCCCGTTGGCCCGCAAAAGGCTTTGCGAAATAAACAGTAGCCGTCATTGCGACAGCCAAAACGCTGGCTGCAGCAATCATTGCCGGACGCATTCTGAACCAAATAGCATGTTGTG
Organism: uncultured Prevotella sp.; assembly: GCA_902488665.1. Classification (GTDB taxonomy): domain Bacteria; phylum Bacteroidota; class Bacteroidia; order Bacteroidales; family Bacteroidaceae; genus Prevotella. The sequence continues at coordinate 7,336 of CABTXD010000032.1, forward strand.
TCTTCACGGTTTTTGCTGCTTTTTCAGGCAACTGAGCCATAAATTGATCGGCAAAGTTATCCAAATAACCCTGTGGAGCCTTGAAAGGTTGTACCTTTCCAAATCGGTTCTCTATGTATTTGTCTTCTTTTACCATAATTATTGTCTTTACTTTTATGACGTAAAATTCACCAAAAGGTTTAATCCCGGTCCTGGAAATAGGCTGTTATTTTCTTGACTGCCAAATGATAACTGGCTTTCAGCGCACCTTCACTCGTATTAAGAAGCTTGCTCATCTCGGCATATTTCATTTCCTCATAGTAGCGCAAGTTGAACACTACACGCTGCACTTCCGGCAGCTGGGATATCGCTTCTTGCAACTGCGCTTGTGTTTCATCTCCATCAAAGTAACCATCAGCCATCAGCATGTTGGCCACCGAAGGGTCGTCATCCGCACTAACCGCCCTATTATTGCTTTTCTTTCTCAAGAAGTCCAACGCTTCATTGATGGCAATGCGGTAAATCCAAGTTGATATTTTTGATTTGTTTCGAAAATCATCCAAATTGTTCCAAGCCTTGAGAAAGGCGTTCTGCAACACGTCATTAGCATCTTCATGGGTCAGTACGATACGACGAATCTTCCAATACAGCGGTTTACTATATTGGTGAACAACCTGTGAGAAGGCCTGACGTTGTGTTTCCTTTTTGGCCAAGCGATCGGCTATGTTCTGTTCATCGTATGGTCTATCCATTCGCACTTATGGCAAGTAATTGAGGAGTTGGTGGTATATCACCGAATCAAATCCATAGACATCGGGATATTCTGTCATCACATTGTTCTCGTTAGGGTACAAAGTATAATAGGTGATGAACAGGGGAACCGTCGGTTTTACTTGAACTGACTTAATCAACTTGGCCCTGTCCAACCTGTCAGGCTCCATCGATGGTTTCTTGTCAGATGATGGATTGTCGTCCATATAGGTGGGATGAATGTCAGCTTCCATCGAATACCTGATTCTTTCTATCGTTTTTTCGTCCTTGTCACTTAATAGGAACACGGCGAAATCGAATGGCTTTTCGAGTCGGATACAGCCATGCGAAACCCCTCGGTTTTCTTTTTCAAAAACATCCTTCGATGACGTATCGTGCAGATAGATAGAAAACTTGTTCTTGAAGCGGAACACGATGCGCCCCATGGCATTGCCCTTTCCACCTTCTTGTATGACAAAATATTGGCCACTTTTCAGCATGTCGGCAGACACTTGCGTGACATCCATTCGCTTTCCGGTCTTTCGTTCACGAATGAAATATCGCCGAGCATCAAAATAAGCCCTGTTCCCCGCATGCGCAGCCACACTTTTTTCGATGATGCTTCTGGGCATGACCCATTGTGGATTAACGTCCATACGCACAATACTACTGGTGATCAATGGGGTCTTCGTACTCAAAGCACCTATGCCTATACGCATGCTTAGCGTCTTATCGTTATCTCTTGCCATGAGATGCATGGAAGGCAAATTGATGAGAGCATACTTTTCATGCTTGTCAGGCTCGTCATCCAGTCGCCACCTGGCACGCTCCAAATTGCAAATCACCTTGCGCCTGGCCGCTGTACCTACAGCTTTGGACAACCGTTGTTTCAAGTCTTCGTACAATTTCCCATGCGGTTGAATGGCCTGCAGGTAGATGCCCACGCTGTCGTGCCGTATCTTCTGCAAGGCGTTGGCCCAAAAGTTTTTGGTGGGTCGCTGCATAGGAAGATCAAAAAGTTCACGGTAACTCACGTTGACGGAATCGCGCTTTCTGACATCCAGCTTGTTAAACAGAGCAAATGGGTTGGTGTAGCCAAACTGTTGACCATTGACATAGCGTAGATAAGCTTTGGTGAGATGATATTCCAATCGAGCCATCACATGGCTGATGGTGTTGCGGGCTGTATCAAAGTCGAGTGTGCGCAACCGTTTCAAATCATTCTCAATATCCTTGACATAGAACTTTTTAGGTGAGAACCCATCCTGATCAACGGTACGCAGATACGCCAATAACGTGTCTGCACGCGCATCAACGCCCAGTCTGTCTATCCACAAGAAGCCGCCATGCTGGCCATAATAACTTCGCGTTCGATAGTCGGGCTGCATGGAGTCGACATCGGCTTTCATCAACCGATCAAGATGCTGACGTATTTTACCTGTATGAATGATATAAGATGACGTCCTCAAATTGGAAAACGCCTCTAATTGAAGTGCTTGGTTTGGATTCAACTCCTTCTTCTTGCATGAACACAACTGAAAGATAAGAAGAAGGAGAAGTGAAAATTTGAAGAAGACTTTCAAAGTCTAACTATCTGATAGAAATCTTTCTAACCGTTTTACCTACCTTGACAATGTAACAACCTTTGGGTACATTGAGTTCGTATCGCTTATCCTGACTGTCAACCTTGACACTCATTAAGCAAACTCCTGTTACATTATATACTTGCAATACTTGTCCATTAGCACCACTGACATGCAAAACAGAGCCTGAGACAGAAATGGAAACACTCTGAATATCATTCTCGATGATTTCCATTGACCGACCAGCTTGCACGGACAAAGGATGCGCCATGAACAATGCTGCAGCGAATGTTATAGAAAGTATCTTTTTAACCATATTATGTCTACCATTTGTGTTCACTTCAAGGCAAAGATAGTTATTTATACGCAATCATCAAGGATGACGATAAAATATTATTGTGCATTTAACTCTATTTAACATCGAAAATCATTTCTTCGGCTGTCAAAAAGCTGTTTGGGAATATTTTCTGCGCTTCTCGTAGAATCACGCTCTCATCATCATACCGTGCGCTATAATGCCCCAACAGCAGTTTTCCCACTCCCGCGTCAAGAGCCACCTGGGCAGCCTGAGCGGCCGTGCTGTGATAATACAGTTTGGCGCGGGCTTCATGTTCCGAATCGTAAGTCGATTCATGGTACAACACATCCACGCCCTTGACCAGCTGGTGGAGCGTGGGGATGTAACGCGTGTCACTGCAATAGGCATAGCTACGAGGTGCCGCAGCCGGATAGGTCAGTCGGCTGTTTTCCACCAATTCGCCCTCCTCCGTGGTCCAATCAGCACCATTCTTGATGTTGTTGATTTGTGAAATGGGGATTTGATAGCAATCAATCATATCCCGACGGATGTGTGGCAAGAGCGGTTTTTCCCTAAACAGGAACCCACAACAGGGCACTCGATGCTCCAAAGGAATGGATGCTACCGTCAAACTTTTATCCTCATAAATCACCTGATGCTTGGTTGTATCAACAGCATGGAAGACCACTTCAAACTCAAGACCCTTGCAAAACATGTCCATTTGCATCTGAAGCATCCGCTCAAACTCGCCTGACGCATAGACATGCAGCGCAGCTGTACGCCCCAGCATGCCGAAAGTGGAAATCATGCCAATCAGCCCCAGGCAATGATCGCCGTGCAGGTGACTGATAAACACCGCTTGAATTCGGGTGAAACTCACCCTGGAACGGCGCAACTGCACTTGCGTACCTTCGCCACAGTCGACCATGAAAAGCTTTCCGCGTATGTCGACCACTTGCGAAGAGGCGTTGTGTTTGAGCGTGGGCAACGCGCTGCCACAACCTAAAATATGTATTCTAAAGGGTTCCAATGCCTTTGATTATTGTTGTCTTCTGTAGGCAAAGATGCCCTCATTGTTCTCCAGATAGAGGCTGTCGGCACCCAAGGTGTTCACGCTGAAGGTGTCTTTATTCAGCAACAACTTACCGTTGAGAATCTTCCAGGATGTCCAAGGATTGCTTTCGGCCTTGACGAACGACTGCACGCCTCCACCCTCTTGTATCTCAAAGTTCTTGTCCAGGCTCGACCACTTGCCCAAGAGCGTGGTGAGATTGATGACTTTCTGAGCCACTCTTTCACCGTTGGCCTGTACACCCACGATGGCCAGTCGGTCGCCAACCATCAAACCTCCCTGAACATCAGAGATAACGTCACCATCGGTATTCAACATGTACATCAGCGTATCACCGGCATCTGATATGATTTGCAGCGTGTGCATCGCCGTACCATCCCCGCATACGCCATATACGGTAGAATCGTTATTGGTTTCTTCCACAGTGGCAGCGTCTTTTTCTGCAACTTGCTTGGGCTTACGATCCACACATCCCATCACTAAAAATGTGGTCAAAACAACAACCACTAAGCCTTTCATACTCTTTTTCATGATAATCTATTTTGATATATTCTATTTCTTTGATTTCCAACCTGTTGTACGAATTAACGAAGAAGCGTTTTGTTCGATTTGCAATTCCTATGCTATTGGGCACTAAACTCAATGACTTAGTAAGCCAAACTCAATGACTTTGGAGTGCAAACTCAATGACTTTCATTTGCAGCCACATCGCTTGCGCTATTGTTGGTCTCCTGGGTTGCTTTCCTTTCCATCATCTTTGCTTCCACCCATAGTTTATCCATTTCCTCCAAGGTCATATCAGTCAACTGTTTGCCTTTCTTCAACGTTTGCTGCTCTACATAGTTGAAACGACGGATAAACTTCTGGTTAGTCATCTCCAAAGCGTTCTCGGGATTCAGATGATACAGGCGTGCGGCGTTGATGACGGAGAAGAGAAAATCACCGAGTTCACTCGTTGCTTTCTCTTGACTATGTTGATTCAATTCCACCTCCAACTCCTTCAACTCTTCACGCACCTTATCCCACACGTCTTCACGCTGTTTCCAGTCGAACCCTACGTTGCGGGCTTTGTCCTGAATGCGGTAAGCCTTGATGAGTGATGGCAGCGAATCGGGCACACCCGAGAGCACTGTTTTGTTTCCATCTTTCTCCTTTTGCTTGATTTGCTCCCAGGTTTGTTCCACCTGTTGCTCCGTCTTGGGGTTGTAAGTCGATGCGCTACCTTCGGTCGTTCTTCCCTGTTTGGGATCACCCTCCCATCCCGTCCAGTCGATGAACGGATGACGGAACATCAGTTTGTCGGCCTGCTTGTTGCATACATCCGCCAAATCGAAGTCGCGCGTCTCCTCTCCTAAGATGGAATAGAACAGCACATGCTCCATGACATCGCCCAACTCCTTGCAAATGTTTTTCTTATCATTGTTCAAAAGCGCGTCGCAAAGTTCGTAAACCTCTTCTATCGTATTGGGTCTGAGGCTCTCATTGGTCTGCTTTCTGTCCCAGGGACACTCTTTTCGCAATCGTTCTTGGACATCGAGCAAACGACTAAAAGCCGCCAGCTTTTCTTCTTTCGTGTGCATATAAGTGTTTTTTATTACGGCAAAAGTAATCATTTTCAATTGAATTTTCGTAATTTTGCAACGATTTATACGAATTTATTATTTAAGCAGAAATACATCAAATGGAATTAGCAAGTAAGTATGATCCCAAAGAAGTGGAATCAAAATGGTATGAGTATTGGCTGAATCACAAACTTTTCAGTTCAAAACCTGACGGACGCGAACCTTATACGGTTGTCATACCTCCACCCAACGTCACTGGCGTTTTGCACATGGGGCACATGCTCAACAATACCATTCAAGATATCTTGGTGCGCCGCGCCCGCATGGAAGGCAAGAATGCCTGCTGGGTACCGGGCACAGACCATGCGTCGATTGCCACGGAAGCCAAAGTGGTAGCGCGCCTCAAAGAACAGGGCATCAACAAGACCGACCTTTCAAGAGACGAGTTTTTGAAGCATGCCTGGGACTGGACGCACGAACACGGCGGCATCATCCTGAAGCAACTGCGTCGACTGGGCGCTTCTTGCGACTGGGATCGCACGGCGTTCACCATGGACGAAAAGCGTTCGGAGAGCGTCATCAAGGTGTTCTGTGACCTCTACAACAAGGGACTCATCTACCGTGGCGTGCGCATGGTGAACTGGGATCCACAGGCTCAGACGGCCCTCAGTGATGAGGAGGTGATTTACAAGGACGAACATTCCAAGCTGTATTACCTGCGCTACAACGTTGTGGAAGAACCTGGCAAGTATGCCGTTGTGGCGACCACGCGTCCGGAAACCATCATGGGTGACACGGCCATGTGCATCAATCCCAACGACCCCAAGAACCAATGGCTGAGGGGCAAGCACGTCATCGTGCCACTCGTAGGCAGGGAGATTCCAGTGATAGAAGACGACTACGTGGATATCGAGTTCGGAACGGGCTGCCTCAAGGTGACACCTGCGCACGATATCAACGACCATGCCTTGGGTTTGAAACACGGACTGCAAACCATTGACATCTTCAACGACAACGGCACCCTCTCGGAGGAGGCTGGGCTATATGTGGGCATGGATCGCATGGAGGTGCGCAAGCAAATAGCCATTGACCTGGAGAAAGCGGGATTGATGGAAAAGGTGGAAGACTATGACAACAAGGTGGGCTATTCTGAGCGCACGAACGTGCCCATTGAGCCGAAGCTGTCTACACAGTGGTTCCTCAAAATGCAGCACTTTGCCGATCTGGCCTTGCAGCCAGTGATGGACGATGACATACAATTTTACCCCTCAAAGTATAAGAACACCTACCGCCACTGGCTGGAGAACATCAAGGATTGGTGCATCAGTAGGCAACTGTGGTGGGGACACCGCATACCAGCCTACTACTTCACGGTAAACGGCAAGCAAGAGGTTGTGGTGGCCAAGAGTGCGGAAGAAGCGCTGGAGCTGGCCCGAAAGAAGGACAATGCGTTGACCATGGAGCAGCTGGAGCAAGACAGCGACTGTCTGGACACCTGGTTCTCCTCGTGGCTGTGGCCTATCTCACTCTTTGATGGCATCAACCATCCCGACAACGAGGAAATCAACTACTACTACCCCACGGCTGACCTGATTACCGGTCCCGACATCATCTTCTTCTGGGTGGCACGCATGATTATGGCCGGATACGAGTACAAAGGGCAGATGCCTTTCAAGCATGTGTACTTCACGGGCATTGTTCGTGACAAGTTAGGGCGTAAGATGAGCAAGAGCCTCGGCAACTCTCCCGACCCCATCTCGCTGATAGACCAATACGGAGCCGACGGTGTGCGCATGGGTATGATGCTCAGTGCACCGGCCGGTAACGACATCCTCTTTGACGAGAGTCTGTGCGAGCAAGGTCGCAATTTCAACAATAAGATCTGGAATGCCTTTAGATTGGTAAAAGGATGGGAAGTGGTTGACGGAGAACAGCCCAATGCCTGCAAACTGGCAACAGCCTGGTTTGAGGCAAAACTGCGCACCACGAACGAAGAAGTGAACGACCTGTTTGCTAAATATCGTATCTCTGAAGCCCTCATGGTGGTGTATCGCCTGTTCTGGGACGAGTTTTCCAGTTGGTATCTGGAAATGGTTAAGCCGGCCTACGGCACTCCCATTGACCGAACAACATACGAAGCGACCTTGAAATACTTTGATGTGCTGCTCAAGATGCTGCATCCTTTCATGCCATTCATCACCGAAGAACTGTGGCAACATCTGTACACACGCGCTGAAGGAGCATCGATTATGCGCGAGAAGTTGGACATTGCAGAGCCTACGGACGCGGACCGGACGCTAACAGAAGACATCGAAAAAGTAAAACAAATCGTGAGTGGCGTGCGCACCGTACGCAACCAAAAGAATATTTCACCTAAGGACGAACTGCAGCTCATCGCCATCTCCAACAACAACCATGCAGTCTATAACGACATCATCACCAAGATGGCCAACCTGAAAGACATTGAGGTGGCGCAAGAAAAGCCGGCAGACGCAGCCTTGTTCATGGTGGGTACCGATGAATTTGCCGTGCCGGTGGGCAACTTAATTGACGTAGCAGCTGAACTGAAGAAGCAGGAAGACCAGCTTAAACATCTTGAAGGATTCTTGGCTGGCATCAAGAAAAAACTCGCTAACGAGAAGTTCGTGGCCAATGCACCGGAAGCTGTCGTGGCTTTGGAGCGTAAGAAACAGAGCGACTCGGAGGAGAAAATAGCCTCGTTGCGCCAATCAATAGCAGAGTTGAAGAATAAAGTATGATGATGAATAGCAGGAAACGATTGTTTTGGTGGGTGATTCTGGCTTGCACGATGATACTCTCTTCGTGCAACGAGGATGAGCCTGTAAACGTTGAGGACTTCAACAAGCAGACCATATTGGTTTACATGCCTTGGTCAGGCGATTCGAATGTCAGCGGGCTGTATAACATTTTCAAGGAAAACCTGGACAGCATTGAGTCGGGAATAAAAGCCAAGAAAGGGTTAAAAGGGTCACGATTGGTGGTTTTCCTCAGTAAGTCGGCCACTGAATCGGAATTGTACGAGGTGAAATATGAAAACAAGGAGTTTGTACACCAGCCCATCAAAACCTATTCGGGGAATGCATACACAACAGCAAGCGGTATCGCAGAAATCATCAATGATACCAAGTCGGCTGCTGAAGCCTTGAACTATGCCATGATTATCGGGTGCCACGGAACGGGTTGGACTTACAAGGCCAACTGGAAGGACTACCCATACCAAGCGAAGAAATACAACTTCATGACGCGGCAACGCGTGACCCAATGGGAACGGACACGCTTTTTTGGCAGCGTGAACGACCTGGAAAACTATGCGACAGACATCGAAGTGCTGGCTGAGGGTATTGCCCAAACGGGTACTAAAATGCAGTATATCTTGTTTGACGACTGTTACATGGCCAACATCGAAACAGCTTACATGCTGAAAGACGTATGTAACTTCTTAATTGGGTCGACCTCAGAAGTCATTGCTATCGGCATGCCTTACGCTTCCATGTGGGCCAGTTTGGCCACACCAATACCCAACTATGCCACGGCAGTAAACAAGTTTCATGAGTTTTATTCAAACTATCGGGTGGCCTCTGGAGCCATTGCCGTGATTGATTGTCGTGAAGTAGATGGTCTGGCCAACATCATGCGAGACATCAATGCCGCCTATACCTTAGACGACAGACAACGAGACAGCATCCAAGTGCTGGATGGTTTCAAGCCAAACATCTTCTTTGATTTGGGCGACTACGTGGACAAGCTGTGCCAAGACGAAAGAATGAAAGCAACGTTCAAAGCCCAATTGGCCAAGGTTGTACGCAGCAAGAGCGTGACGGATTCAATCTATTCGTATATCTATCCTTACGAAAAACCCAAGTTTATCAAGATTAAAAACTTCAGCGGAATCACCATTTCCGACCCAACCCTGCATGTTGCACCATCGCGAGGATTGCAACAAACAGGCTGGTGGAAAGCAACACATTAGGTTAACGCCTCAGGTCTTGTCAAGAACAGCTTCGCTTTTGCGAAAGCTCTGCAATCAACTGGGAAGCGCTAACCCGTGCGGTGGAGAATTCTTTCGAATTAGAAAGAATAAGAAAGTCCAACAGACAGGTATTCCTTGTACATGAAATATCCATGATGATCGTCGCGCTTACGACTGTCGTCAAATCGTGGATATACGTACAGGTTGGTGGAGAGGTACTTGGTAAACTGAACCGTGAGCGTATTCTCCCACTCCATTTCGGTACGTTTGTAGGACGTATAACCGTACAAACGCGTCTTCCATCGAACCATATCAGAGAACTTCCAGGTGAGATCAATGTTCAAACTCGAACCATAGTCGTCTACATAATGTTTACCTTTTTCGATACCAAATCTTGTTACCAAATCTTCACGTCCCACATAACGATAATGGTAGGCAAACGGAGCTATGTTGACATTTCCCTTGAGCTTGCCCTTAAACCAGTCGACGTTGTACCGCATACCCAGGGATAATTCAACGTTCAACGGAGAGAGGAAATCGGAGTACACGCGCTCGTCGTTGTTACGATAGCCACGCATGAACTGAGTGTTGGCAATAAGTTGCAGAGAATAGTACCATCTCTTGGAGGCTTGCAGACCAAAGCTGCTCGTGTATCTGATATCGTCAGTATGAGTTTTAAGCGCGTGCAAAGTATCACTCTTGGAGGTTTGGAAACCTAATTTCATCTCCAGCTTATTGTCCCATTTCACTTTCTGTTTGTTGTTGTAATTGGCATTCAGCGTCACAGTGCCCAGCATCGAATAGTTGCTCTCGCCTGCCTTGTACCAGTTGCCTGATACATAGTTTTGCAGGAATTGAAGATAGCCATCGCCCGAGAATTTCCAGAAATTAGGTTTTTTGATGACTACGTCTACTGGAACAGGTAAAGCTTCGGTGGGTGTGGGTGCCACTTTCTCTACGATTGCAGTCTTCGTCTTGATGGTTGCGTCTTGACTTGTTGACACCTGGCCCTGCGCATTGAGCCGTGTCTGCGTATTCCGAACGAGATCAGGGCGCTTCAGATAAACGCGGAGCAAAGCTTTCTCCAGCGTTTCGTTGAACATGGAATTAGTCACAGGGTCTTCAGACAGCCGGAACTGATTGTGGCTGATGTTATGATAAAATGTCATAGGCAAAAACAATCTCGAGTATTTGCCATTCTTGTCATTGAGCAAACTGTTCAATGACGCATTAACCTTCTGCAGCGAATCAAGCTGCATCTTATAGTTTTTCAGTGAATCTGTATACGTTTTTACGAAAGGAGCAACGGTATCCACAGGATGGTGTATAACGCCACGTAAACTCACCCCATAAGCATTCATGGCAAGAGCGGACAAGAACAATAACGCTGTGCTTTTAAATTTCATTTTATTAATTGTTTTGTATGGATGCAAAGGTAATAATAAAAAATGACAGTTGCTTGTTTGTTTCGCAATTTTATGCTAACTTTGCAACTTGTATTTTTGTGACATTTAACAAATAAAATATCATATCGTGGCTGAAACAAAGTATATATTCGTTACGGGTGGTGTAGTTTCATCACTTGGTAAAGGAATCATTTCATCTTCTATTGGTAAGCTTTTACAAGCTAGAGGTTACAACATTACCATTCAAAAATTTGATCCTTACATTAATATCGACCCCGGTACACTCAACCCTTACGAACATGGAGAGTGCTATGTAACGACCGATGGAATGGAAACCGATTTGGACTTAGGCCACTACGAGCGCTTTACTGGCATACAAACCACCAAGGCTAACTCGCTGACAACAGGTCGAATCTACAAGGCGGTGATTGACAAAGAACGCCGAGGCGACTACTTAGGCAAGACCATTCAGGTAGTTCCGCACATCACAGACGAAATTAAACGCAACGTGAAGCTGCTCGGACAGAAGTATCATTATGACTTTGTCATCACGGAGATTGGAGGTACAGTGGGCGATATCGAGTCAACACCTTTCCTGGAAGCTATCCGTCAATTAAAATGGGAACTGGGTAAGAACGCCTTGAGCGTACACCTCACATACGTCCCTTACTTGAAAGCTGCGGGAGAATTGAAGACCAAACCGACACAGCACAGCGTGAAAGAACTGCAAAGTATTGGTATACAACCCGACGTACTGGTGTTGCGCACCGAGAAACACTTGAAGGATGATGTTTTACATAAGGTGGCTTCGTTCTGCAATGTGGATTTTGATTGTGTGATTCAGAGTGAAGATTTACCAAGTATCTACGAAGTTCCAGTGAACATGCAGAACCAAGGTCTGGACGTAGCCATTCTTAAAAAGATGGGATTGGAAGTAAAAGAAACACCAACCCTTGGTCCATGGAAGAGTTTTCTGGAGCGAAGAAACAGAGCGAAGGAAGAGGTTCACATTGGCTTGGTTGGCAAATACGACCTTCAAGACGCTTATAAGAGTATTCGAGAGAGCCTTTCACAGGCTGGCACCTATAACGACCACAAGACCGTGTTGACGTTCATCAACTCGGAAAAGATTACTGAAGACAACGTCGCAGAAATGTTGAAAGGGCAAGACGGCATTGTAATCTGTCCTGGATTCGGGCAACGCGGCATAGAAGGTAAGCTGGTTGCGGCTCATTATACACGCACACACGACATCCCTACCTTTGGCATTTGTCTGGGTATGCAGATGATGGTGATAGAATTTGCACGCAATGTACTGGGCTATCCTGATGCCAACAGTAGAGAGATGGATGAAAAGACAGAGCATAATGTCATTGACATCATGGAGGAACAGAAGAACATCACCAACATGGGAGGTACGATGCGTCTGGGTGCTTACGAATGTCAACTGAAACAAGATTCACGCGTGTTCAACATCTATCGACAGGAATTCATACAAGAACGTCACCGTCACCGTTTCGAATTCAACACCGCTTTCCTCAAAGAATACGAGAAGGCGGGTATGATGTGCGTAGGAAAGAATCCTGAAAGTAACCTCGTTGAAGTGGTAGAAATACCTGGTTTGAAGTGGTACATCGGTACACAGTTCCACCCAGAGTATCAGAGTACGGTGCTCAAACCACACCCTTTGTTCGTCGATTTCATCAAGACGGCTATTCAAAATCAGAAGAAATAATCAAGAAATGGATAAAAATACTATTACCGGACTCGTGCTGATGGGTCTGCTGCTGATTGGGTTCAGCTGGTGGTCGCAACCCTCTTCCGAACAAAAGGCAGAAATGATGCGCCAAGACTCCATTGCTGCGGTCATGAAGCAAAAGGCAGAAACCAACAAAAAGAACGCGGAACTCAAACATTTGGCTGAACTGAAAGCCAAGCAAGAAGCTGACACCACAGCTCTTTTCCATAAAGCCTTACAGGGTGAAGCACAGGATATCGTTTTGCAAAACGAGAAACTGCAACTCACTTTGAACACCAAAGGGGGAACGGTGACCAAAGCTGTGATTAAGGGATTCGAAGACAGAGAAGGAAATAAAGATGTAACGTTGCTGGATGAAAAGGTTCATCAGTTGAACTTCACCCTATCAACCAAAGACGCCAACATCGCTACTCAAGACCTTTTCTTCCAACCTTCGGCACAGACAGACTCCACCGTTACGCTCACAGCGAATGCGGGTCAGGGGAAGTCTATGGTACTGACTTATAAATTAGGGCCAAACTATCTCCTGCACATGTCCATGCAAGTGAATGGCATGAACGGTCTTTTTGCGCCAGATACGAAAGTCATGAACGTAAACTGGAAAGACAAATGTAGACAGCAGGAGAAAGGTTATACGTTTGAGAATCGCTATTCAACCCTTACTTATCATGAGGAAGATGGAGGCACAGACAAGCTAAGTGAAACTTCAGAGAAAGTAGATGAGCAAATCGACAAGAAGATTGACTGGGTTGCTTTCAAGAATCAGTTCTTCTCAGCTGTGATGATTGCCAAGCACGACTTTAATACAGGTGCCTTGTTGACCAGCATTCCTCAGCAGAAAGGCAGTGGCTTCTTGAAAGAGTATGAAGCGAAATTGAAGACATTCTTTGACCCAACTGGGCAAACACCATCTGAATTTGAATTCTATTTCGGGCCAAATGATTTCCGTTTACTCAACCGAGTTGAGCAACAGAGTACTTTCAATAAAGACCTCGAATTGCAGAGATTGGTATACCTTGGTTGGCCTTTGTTCCGCATTATCAACCGTTGGTTCACCATCTATGTATTCGATTGGCTATCTAAATGGTTCCCCATGGGCGTAGTACTCATCTTAATCACCTTATTATTAAAGGTCATTACCTTCCCAATGGTTAAGAAGAGCTACATGAGTTCGGCCAAGATGCGTGTCTTAAAACCAAAACTTGACGCTGCCACGGCACAATATAACAAGCCTGAAGACCAGATGCAGAAGCAGCAAGCCATGATGGCTGAATATTCTAAATATGGCGTGAGTCCGCTTTCGGGTTGTCTCCCAATGCTCATTCAGATGCCTATCTGGATTGCCATGTTCAACTTTGTGCCAAACGCTATTCAATTGCGTGGAGAAAGTTTCCTTTGGATTAACGACTTGAGTACATACGATCCAGTGATTGAATGGAACAGAAACATTTGGCTCATAGGTGACCATCTGTCACTCACCTGTATTCTTTTCTGTGTGGCCAACGTGCTTTATAGCTGGATGACCATGCGCCAGCAACGCGATCAGATGGTGGGACAACAGGCCGAACAAATGAAGATGATGCAATGGATGATGTATCTCATGCCGGTGATGTTCTTCTTCATGTTCAACGACTACTCATCAGGTCTTAACTTCTATTACTTTGTTTCACTGTTCTTCAGTGCAGCCATCATGTGGACCTTGCGTAAGACGACCAACGATGAGAAGCTGCTTAAGATTCTCGAAGCAAGATATGAAGAAAACAAAGCGAACCCGAAGAAGCTAAGTGGCATGGCAGCTCGCTTGCAAGCCATGCAGGAACAACAGCAAGCCATGCAACGCAAAAGAGAAGAACTCGAAAGAAAAAAACGTAAACTATAATAGGGATGAAAAAAACAACACTCCTTTTAGCAACTGTCGCCCTTATCTTTGGCGGCAGTTTTGCAAATGCACAGAACACCGTGAAAGATCAAAACGCAACATTCAAAGTGGGCAGTGACCTCATGACACCAGAAGCCTTATGGGCTATGGGACGCATTGGTGGTGCCGCAGCTTCACCAGATGGCAAACAAGTTGTCTACCAAGTAGGCTACTACAGTGTGAAACAAAACAAAAGTCAGCAGATGCTGTTCGTCATGGATGCAGACGGAAAAAACAAACGTCAGCTCACAACAGGACAGCAAAGCGAAACAGATGGCGCATGGATTGATCAGGGACGACGCATCGCTTTCATCACAGGAGGCCAGCTTTGGTCAATGAATGCCGACGGAAGTGACCGAAAACAGCTCACAAACAGCAGCGTGGACATTGAAGGATTCAAGTTTTCACCAGACGAAAGAAAAGTCATCCTCATCAAGTCACTTCCCTATCATGGCACCATTCAAGCCAATCCTGCTGACCTACCACTGGCTACAGGGCGACTTGCTACTGACATGAACTACCGCCATTGGGATCACTATGTTGAAACAATCGCACATCCTTTCGTGGCAGACTTTGACGGTTCAAGAATCAATGATGGCAAAGACATTTTGCAAGGCGAGCCTTTCGAGTGCCCAACCGCTCCTTTCGGAGGGACTGAACAACTTGCTTGGAGTCCTGATTCTAAGTCCATTGCTTACACATGTCGTAAGAAAGAAGGCGTGCAATACGCCATTTCCACCGATACAGACATTTACTTATATGATGTTGCAACAGGCAAAACCAAAAACCTTTGCAAGCCATCTGGCTACAAAGAACCTGCTATCGATGCCTCAAAATCGATGAAGAATCAAGCGGTGAATCATCAACCAGGTGACATGAATGTAGGTTACGACACCAATCCTCAGTTCTCTTCCGATGGCAAATACATTGCTTGGCAGAGCATGGCGCACAATGGTTATGAGAGCGACCGCAACCGCTTGTGCGTCTATACACTTGCGGATGGAACGAAAAACTATGTCACCGAGCAGTTTGACAGCAATGTTGACGCATATTGCTGGGGCAATGACAACAACACATTCTACTTCATTGGTGTATGGCATGGCAAGACTCACGTCTATCAAACCAATCTGAAAGGCGAAATCAAACAACTCACTGATGGACAATACGACTACGGTAGCTTGCAGCTCTTGGGCCGTAAGGGACAGCTACTCGTTACGCGCCACTCGATGTCACATCCAGATGATTTGTTTGTTCTCACTCCGTCAAAGAAGGAGAAGCGTTCACAAGTGACACAAATAACCGATGAAAACAAACATATCTTTGATCAATTGGCCATTGGAAAAGTTGAAGAGCGTTGGACAAAGACAACAGATGGCAAAGACATGCTCAGCTGGATCGTTCTTCCTCCACACTTCGATGCCAACAAGAAATACCCTACTCTGCTGTTCTGTGAAGGTGGTCCGCAAAGCCCAGTCAGTCAGTTCTGGAGCTATAGATGGAACTTACAAATCATGGCAGCACACGGCTATATCGTTGTTGCACCAAACCGACGTGGCCTTCCTGGCTTCGGTTCGGCATGGAACGAAGAGATTTCGGGCGATTGGACAGGACAATGTATGAACGATTACCTATCGGCCATCGACGACGCAGCAAACAATCTTCCATACGTGGACAAAGACCGATTGGGAGCTGTTGGTGCCTCTTTCGGTGGATTCTCGGTTTATTATCTTGCCGGTCATCATGACAAACGATTCAAATGTTTCATCTCTCACGATGGCGCATTCAACCTCGAGAGTATGTATACTGACACCGAAGAGGCCTGGTTCTCTAACTGGGAATACGATGACGCCTACTGGAACAAAGACCAAACAGCCAATGCAAAGCGCACATACCAAAACAGTCCACATCAGTTTGTTGACAAATGGGACACACCTATCCTCTGCATTCATGGTGAAAAGGATTATCGTATCAACGCCAATCAGGGCATGGGAGCCTTCAATGCTGCCCGTTTGCGCGGCATTCCAGCCGAACTACTCATCTTCCCTGATGAGAACCACTGGGTACTGAAACCGCAAAACGGCATTCTTTGGCAGCGTACTTTCTTCAACTGGTTAGACCGCTGGCTGAAGAAATAATGCCCTTGTGCCAACCCGTCAACTAAAAAAAACTTTAAAACTCAATAACTTAAAAACTCACGATAATGGTTGAAACATTTCAAAAGAAACTGAGCGACTCTCCAGCATGGCGCTGGACAGCCCTCGTATTACTGGCATCGGCAATGTTCTTTGCCTACATCTTCGTTGACATTCTGTCGCCTTTACAAGAATTTTTACAGACCCAACACGGCTGGGATCCTATTGCCTACGGTCGTTTTGCGGGTTCTGAACCATTCTTGAACGTATTTGTATTCTTCCTTATATTCGCAGGTATCATCCTGGATAAAATGGGTGTACGCTTCACAGCCATCCTCTCAGGCGCCGTCATGGTGGTTGGGGCTTCCATCAACTATTACGCCCTGACAGAAGGGTTCGAAGCAAGCAGTCTGAAAGTATGGTTTGATAACAATTTGAACCTACCCCTCTCGGCCTGGAATGTTACACCATTTTATGATGGCATGCCAGCCTCAGCCAAACTATCAGCCATCGGATTCATGATTTTTGGTTGTGGTGCCGAAATGGCTGGTATCACGGTTTCGCGTGGTATTGTGAAGTGGTTTAAGGGTAAAGAAATGGCATTGGCCATGGGCATCGAAATGGCTATTGCCCGTGTGGGTGTCGCCGTGGTTGTCATTGCTTCGCCAGCCATCGCCTCTATTCATCCAATCGACGTTTCACGGCCAGTCGCTTACGAACTTCTTTTGTTGATTATTGGTTTGATATGCTTTATTGTTTATGGTTTCATGGACAAGAAGTTGGATGCACAAGGCGTGGAAGAAGAGAAAGATGATCCTTTCAAAGTGTCGGATATTGGAAAAATATTATCACTGAAAATGTTCTGGATTGTGGCGCTACTCTGCGTACTTTACTATTCAGCCATCTTCCCTTTCCAAAAATACGCCATCAACATGTTACAATGCAACCTTAACTTTACGGCCGAACAAGCAGGTATGGTGTTCTTTGTATTCCCATTAGGTGCCGCTGCCGTCACTCCTTTCTTAGGCAATTTCCTCGACCGCAAAGGTAAAGGAGCATCCATGCTCATATTAGGCGCCATGCTCATGGTGATATGCCACCTTGTGTTTGCGTTCGTCGTACCAGCCACACAAAGCGTCATCATTACCTATGCCGCCATCATCTTGTTAGGCATTTCGTTCTCATTGGTTCCGGCTGCGCTATGGCCTTCTGTTCCAAAGCTGATTGATGACAAACTCATTGGTTCGGCATACGCTTTGATTTTCTGGATTCAGAACATCGGTCTCTATGCCTTCCCCATGATCATTGGTTCTGTGTTGCGTTCATCCAACCCTGGTGTTACCGACCCATTGAAGTACAACTATACCGTACCCATGTTGGTATTCGCCTCCTTGGGCGTAATCGCGCTTATCCTGGGATTCCTGTTGAAAGCCCTTGACAAGAAGAAAGGTTATGGCTTGGAAC
The DNA here is from genome assembly GCA_902488665.1 of uncultured Prevotella sp. GTDB lineage: Bacteria > Bacteroidota > Bacteroidia > Bacteroidales > Bacteroidaceae > Prevotella. Next base: position 25,250 of record CABTXD010000032.1, read on the forward strand.
AACCGAACATCCAAAAGTAGGAGTGATAGCACTGGGCAAGTACGAAATACTTGCCCATGCGCATGATATCAATTAGTCCACCCTACCTCAACCCACCTGTACCAAGAAGGGCTCAACTGTAATAAGTTGAGCCCTTCTTGGTATATAAATGGTTGCTTGTATCAGAAGCGATAGCCCAATGTGAGCAATAGCTGATGGTGCTTGTTGCTAACGCTTACCGCATCTGCGATACAGTCCTCTTGCTTATTTGTTTTAGAACGGTAACTCATGAATGGATAAAAATTACCATTGGTCTGCGTATACTGATAGGCCAAGTCTACAAAGAACTTCTTGACAGAGTAACCTAATCCGCACGTGATTCGGTTGGTACTTTCCCAGTTGGTGTAGTCGGTTGAGGTCGCGTATGCGTTTCCTGGAGAAGAAATACTACCGTCACGGTAACCGTCCTTGCTAAACATCGGACTCAAATAGTTATACCCCAAACGAACAGCCCAACTTGGATGCGGTTTGTATTCCGCACCCAATTTTACTGTACTCACTCCTTTTAGGGTTGCTTTAGTATGGTCGTTCATGCCACCGTCGCTGTAAGAGTCGTCATAATAACCACCATCTACAGGGTCATAATAACCACCGTTGTTCACACGATTATCGATTGTGCCATAGTCAGCATACTCGTAGGTTGCACCCAAGGCCAGCTCTCTGCCAATGGTATGTCCCAGGCTCAGACCAAACTTCCAAGGTGTGTATACCTTGAAATCATAATCTGAGCTTTGCCCTTTGTCTACCCTGTCCAGCCCAGCACCCATGGTCATATCATTTGCACCTTTTAGATGTAAGTTGTACATGGTAGGCGTGTGGATATATGCCCCTATGCGGAATGGAGAGTTTTCTATGGGTAGGAAGATAGCTCCAGCCTTGATATCAACACCAGTACCATCTATACGCAGGTCTTCCCACATTCCCATTACTGTGTTACGCTCTAAATTCTCCGTGTAATAGCTGTTGCTACGATAGTTCACGTCGTGCAAGCCAAAAGTCAATCCAAGGTACACCCGATTGTTTAAGTTGCCGCTTAAATTGAAGCTATACTCACCAATGTATCCCTTTTGATACTGTCCAAACACATAGGCCGTACCATCAAGATAATCCATACCTGTCTGTTTGCCATTTAAATCCTTGATAGGAGCCATCAAACTTGCATAGTTGGCATCCACGCCATTCCAATTATAGTCATTTGCAAACGGATACTTCATCGCCGATAGTTTATTCTGTGAGGCATGCGATAGCGCGTTTGCAGCCGTTAGAATCTGGTCAAAGTTACGACTCTTGTGGTAATTAAAGGCAAAGTTCATATATCCGTTCCGACCCGTGCGCATCGAGTAAACTAACCCAATTTGGTCAAAGCTGGCATTGGTCTTGTTACCATTGATGCTTGTATGGATATTGTTGAAAGAGGGCGTGGTGGTTTCACCTTGTTGAGTGACCAAGCCTCCAGATACAGTAACCTGCCCAGATCGGAATAACCCTATCCCCGCAGGGTTAGTGCTAATCGTGGAAATATCTGCACCCAGCGCCTCTAAAGCACCGCCCATTCCTACATACCGAGCCGTACCGTTGAGGTCGTTGTCAATCAGTTTCGTATCTTGATAAGTTTCTTGTGCTGTCAGTGATGCCGACATGAACATCATGACCGCCATCAGGCAATATTTTGTCTTCATTTGTCTCATATTTTATATTCGTTTTATTCTTTACCTTCTACCTCCACCAAAGTGGCCACCGCCACCGCCAGAAGAGTGTCCGCCGCCAAAACCGCCACCGGAAGAACGTGTGCCACCAAAGCCACCACCGGAAGAACGTGAGCTGCCAAAGCCACCACTGTTATAACTTGGTGTAGACCTGGTGGAATTTCCAAAGCTACTGTTACTGCGAGTGCCCATCCGATTAGAGCGAGGCGTATCGGTTCTGCCACCGAACGACCTGTTACGTCTACTGCGGGTTGTATAAGTACTTCCTGATTGTCTGTTGCCATTTGCAGATCCACGGGCGAATCGCCCAGCACTGTACGTATCTCCGCTACCGCCAAATCTCCAGGTTCTGTCTCCGGTCAAGCCACGGGGGTTGCCGCCGTATACACGTGCGTAGCCTCTACCATATCCGCCATACGGATAGTTATACCAGCCTCCGTAATATGAACCATACCATCCGTTATAGCCATAATACCAAGGATTGTACCATGGATCGTAGAAACCATAATAGCCGCCATACCAGGAACTGTACCAGGGATCGTAGAACCCAGTATAACCATAATACCATGGGTCATACCACGGATCGTAAAAACCCCAACCGGCACGCCAATAAGGATAGGCTCTCCAACGATAGCTGCTGTAGAACCAAGGATTGTAAAAACCGTCCCAGCGGCTCATCCGACTTGTATATTCAAAGTCATCACCATCGATCATCGTATCATAATACTTGCCGACAAAAGTGGTGTCGATGTAGGTAGAGTCGGGATAAACCCCTCTACCCTTCTGAAATTCGATGACATCGTTGCCGCGATTGTCTGTTCCTATCTTCTGATAATGACTCCAATACTTACCACGACGATTATATTCGTCTACATCACGGTCGCTGCCACTATAAGTCACTTCACGATTATTCGTTCGCACTGTTGACTTTTTAGCGGTAGGCAAGTTAGACGGAAGAATGTACATATCGTCCTGTGCCAACATCTTATAAGGCATCATTCCCAACAATAGGGTGAATAATATGAGCTTTTTCATCGTGTTACTCCTTTCTATTATATGCTTTTCCACAATGCAAATATATCAAATATGTTTATGCAAATATAAGGAAATTCCCTAACTATGGATAGGTTTTTCCCTATTTTTTATACCTTTGTGGCATCTATTACGTTAAGAATATGAAATATAAGATAGCAGACTTTAAAATAGCCTGTACACCAGAGCTTACGCAAATTGCCAAAGACCTGTTACCCGATTTGATGGGTGAAATAGGTTTTGAGTCGTTTGAAGACACTCCCGATGGACTCAAAGGATACATTCCCGCAGATTTAATGGACACCAACAGCTTGAAGCAAGTGCTTGAAACCTTTCCTGTAGAAGGTGTCAACATCACCTACACGCTTTCCGACACAGAAGACAAAAACTGGAACGAGGCCTGGGAAAACACAGGGTTCGCACCCATCAACATTGACAACCAGGTGCTGGTTTATGATGCAAGAACCGGGAGAAAACCCGCTGGTGACTCGCTCATCAACATCGGTATTGAAGCGAAACAAGCCTTTGGCACGGGAACTCACGAGACTACCCGCATGATGATTGGAGCCATGCTACAGCTGTCACTGAAAGGAAAACGGGTTCTGGACTGTGGATGCGGCACGGGCATTTTGGGCATTGCTGCCCTTAAACTGGATGCAGAGGCGGTCGTTGGCTTTGATATCGACGAGTGGAGTGTGGAAAACACCCAACACAATGCTGCCATCAATGAGGTTGACAACATCGAGGTTTTTCATGGTGACGCACACGTTTTATCGCATGTGTCGGGGGTATTTGACGTGGTGCTGGCCAACATCAACCGCAACATTCTTCTGAACGACATGCCCGCTTATCTGGAAATAATGAATGCTGGCTCGGTCTTGATCATCAGTGGCTTTTATGAGGAGGATGTAAAACTGCTTGACGAAAAAGCCAACTCATTAGGATTAGTAAAGACAAGCCAAAAAAGTGATAATCACTGGTGCTGCTTGACATTTATCAAGCAGTAACCATCTCGCAACTACTTGATTACGAACAAAATACAGATACAAGTTCAAACGCATTGACTTTGTCCCTCAAAGTCAATGGGTTTGGCCTTCAAAAGCATTGACTTTAACGCTTAAAGTCATAGAGATTGTCAGGTCATCAAATAGCTAGACGGTTTTTAGTTGGTTATTCTAAATTACTTATCTATATTTTTCAAGGATATTATTTTACTTATCAATCGCCATTTCGAGGCTCAAAGGTAGGAGAAATCGTTGTACAATGGGCATGGAAGAGCGGCGAGTGCATCAAGATGTTTGACACACGCCAATGCTCACCAGGTTACCTTTTGGCGGCCAATGGTCATCTGCTTCAAATCGTAAAACGAGCCGTTGTAGACATTCAAGTCAACAAATCCTTTGATACCAGGCAGTTTTCCGGCATCAGTATGCTGCCAGAATTTCCACTTGCCTTTATAGGTAACCTTCTCAACATAGTAATGGGCTATCCAGTAGGGATAATCATCAAAGACAGGTGCACCCAGATATTCGTCCTTAAATTTATAATAGGTATAAATCATAGGCTTCACATGGTACTTGTCTTCAACGATGTGCAACCAAGTGAGGATATCTCGTTGAAAGTCTTCCACGCTCTGATCCTTAGGTTTGTGTTCAACATCCAAGACCGGCGGCAGGTCACCATCTTCCAGATGTACCTGCTTCAAAAAATAGTATGCCTGATCTCTGGCCGACGAATGGTTGCTCCAAAAGTGATAAGCCCCCCTGATAAAGCCATGCTCGCGTGCATTATAAAAGTTATCGTTGAAATTGTCATCCAATTTGTCGGCACCCTCTGTTGCCTTGATCATGACAAACCTGAGCGGGCACCCTCCTATCATACCATTGCGCAACAGTTGCCAATGGATGTCACCTTGATAGTGAGAGATGTCGATACCATGTATCTCATAACCTGCGGGATAGTCGGCATCGCCATAAAGTGCGCGCCACCTGAACCCGGTAGGACTTACAAAAAACTCATAGAATGCCCACATGTAAAATAGCGCAAAGATAATACCTCCTGCCCAAACGGCCCGTCGGGGACATCTACCGAAGAATCGTGTGCGTTTCTTTATGACTCGCTTTCTTCTTTTTCTTGTTGGCATTGAATGATGAAATTGAAAAAGAGAATCTGCCATGCAATACGTAACCGAACTACATCAGCAGACTCTCTTTAGGCTGGTTCTATAAATTAGCTTTGTTAGATTTTGAGCTTATTTTTGAGGTCAAAATGCAAGAGAGTGAAGGAGTGTAGCGAGCTACACGACTGAACGAACTTACATTTTGAACCAAAAA